>JAAYJN010000030.1 GCA_012522935.1 Candidatus Cloacimonadota bacterium
TCAAGGCTCCCTCTGTGGCACTGGTAATGGATACCGTGAGAGCGGGATAGGTTCCGCTAACAGGGGCAAATACCGGCGCTATCACACCAAAGTTGTATGTGGCAGATACCACATCAGAATCAGCCCAGCCATCCAGATAGGCAATGGCCTTCACCGTGGCGGTGGTATCCAGGCTGAAGGGTGCTGTATAGATGATACCATGCGTAGCGCTGGGGGTGCTGCCATCGATGGTATATCTCACCGTGGCGGTGGCAGGGATGGGAGCGGAGATGGTGATAGTCTGTGCGCTGTCATAATTGCCAGCGGGAGGTGTGATCACGGGGGGCGTGAATGCCACTTTGCCAGTCACATTATAGACGGCGGTGCCAATCTCGCTATCAAGCCAATCTGCCTTGTAAGCGCGGGCTTTGATGGTGGTCACTTCGCCTGCGGGCACGTTAATCGGCGTCACATACAGGGTGGAGGTCTCATCAGGATCGTTTCCATCGGTGGTATAGCGGAAGTAAGCACCTTCGGTGGCAGAGAGCAACACCACATTTTGGGCAGTGTAATAATCTCCTGCGGGAGGGTTGAAGGTGGGCGCTGCCACTTGGCCTGTAATCACATAGCGTTCGGTAGCCGTGGCGCTGGGCAGCCAGTCTGGCTTGAACGCCTTGGCTTTGATGGTTTTGCTGCTATTGAGATCCAGCGGGATGGGAACAGTATATAATGAAGAGGTTTGGGTGGGTTCGCTGCCATCAAGCGTGTAATAGATCACAGCACCGGGAGTGGAAACCTCGATCTCCACGCTTTGTGCGGTATGATAAGTACCGGAAGCGGGGGTCATCACAGGTGTTTCCACCATGGGCACGTGGGTGCCGATGGCATAGGTGGCGCTCACTACTTCAGAATCAAGGTATCCGTCTTTGGAGGCATACGCCAGAATGGTCTTGTTCACATCAATCACGATGGGATCAGTATACTCGATACCGTTGATTTTGGGATCGCTGCCATCGGTGGTATAGCGGATGGTGGCATCCAGTGTGGAGGAGGCAAGCACCACGTTCTGAGCCTCGGTATAGCTGCCAGAGGAGGGATCGAACGTGGGGGCGGATGCTACAAAGGTATAGTCTCCAAAGATGCTGGAATCAATCCAGCCTTCCTTGTGTGCCACTGCCTTGATGGTAAACACACCGTTGTCTGCACCATCTTTGGGGATGGGAGCGGTATATGGAACACCGGTGCCTGCCATGGGATCGCTGCCATCAAGGGTATAAAGCACCTGGGCATCCGCAGGGATGGGAGCCGCAATAGCCAGATCGATGGCATTGTGATAGGTTCCGGGTGCGGGCGTGAGGCTGGGTTGATTGAAGGCAACCGTACCGGTGATGATATATGTTTCTTCGCCAATTGCACTGGGCAGCCAATTTGTCTTGAAGCCTCTTGCCTTCACAGTCTTGCTGCTATTGATGGGAATGGCGGTCACATAGGCAGGGGAGGTCTCCGTAGGCTCGCTATTATCTGTGGTATAGCGAATGGTGACGTCTGGCGTGGTGGTGGTCAGGATCAGGCTCTGCGGAGTCTGGTAGGTATCACCGGGAACGCTGAAGATGATATCCGCCACGGTGCCGGTAACGTTATAATTGGCAGAAGCCACAGGGCTGGGATTGTGTCCATCCTTAAAGGCTCTGGCTTTGATGAAGAGGCTCTGGTTGTTATCCACGTGGATGGCATCGGTGTATTCAGGAGAGCTTGCCACAGGGTCTGAACCATTTGTGGTATAACGGATGGTGGCATCAGGGGTGCCGGTGCTGATTTGTACTTCGATGGGAGCGTGGTACAAGCCACTAACAGGGGTGAATATGGGAGTTTCCACATCGGGGACAATCACGTTGATCACATAGTATCCGCTTGCTACCGCTGAGGGATTCATTCCATCTTTGTAGGCTCTGGCTCTCAGCTGGGTGGTGGTGGTAAATGTGAGCGCACCATTGTAGAGGTTGCTGCTCATATTGGGGGCACCGCCATCTGTGGTATAATAGATATCAGCGCCGTCTGTATCTGTGGCTATGCTCACTTCCACGCTGTTTTCATACACTCCGGGCTCTGGATCAAAGGTGGGCATTTCCACGATTTGTATGGGAAGCACCACGGTATAGTATGCGCTTGCCAATCCGGATACCTGGTGCCCTTCCTTGAATGCACGGGCATGCACGGTTGTGTCTGTATTCACGCTGAATCCTGGATGTTCATACAGGATTCCATTATCAGGATTGGGATCATTGCCATCGATGGTATACCAGATTTGTGCATCGGGGGTGCTGGTGGTGATGGTCACATTAAAGACATGATCATACACGCCGCTGGGAGGGCTGATCACAGGAGTGGCTATCGATGGCAGCGGTATATCGATGACATAGGTTGCCTGCCCAATCGTGGAACCAAACCAATCTTCAGCACGTGCCACCGTTTTGATGGTGGTGGTAGAGGCAATCTCAATGGGATTGCCGTCATATTCCGGGCTCACGGCAATGATGGGATTGGTATCATCCAAGGTGTACCAAATCCTGGCATTCGGCGTGGGTGAAGACAAGGTAACCATCTGCACCATGGGATAGGTGCCGCCAGCGGGGTTGAAGACCACGGGGCGTGTAAAGAGGTTATACTGTGCCTCGCTGATGGGTGAAGGCTGCCAGTTGTTCAGATACGCACGCGCCTTCAGGGTGGTGATCTTATCTATCTGCACAGGGTGGGCAGGGTCATACAGGATGCCGTTGGATTCATTGGGTTCGCTGCCATCTGTGGTATAATAAATCGAGGCGGTGGGAGGCAGGGTGGAGATATTCACACTGAGGATATCATAATAATCTCCGCCAGCGATAGAGAAATAGGGTGCGGTGACGGGGCCATTGATCACATAGGAATAGATGACCACGTTCGAGCTGATCCAGCCATCCTGATAGGCAATGGCGCGGATGGTGGAATTTTCACCAATGGGGATAGGCGTGCCATCCCACACGGTGCCGTTGGTGGAGGTGGGATCCGCTCCATTGATGGTATAGCGAACCTGGGCTCCGGGCGTGCTGGTGCTCATCTCCACCGTAAAGGCTTCCGGATATGCACCGGCGGGGGGCGTGAGCAAGGGATTGGCAGTCATAAAGAAATATTCCGCCGTGCCAATGCCAGAGCTTTCATGATCGTCCTTATATGCCTTGGCGCGCAGGATGCCATGCGCATTCATCGCTATGGAACCAGCATAGCTGGCTGATGTCTCATCCGGTTCGCTGCCATCTGTGGTATAGCGAATCACGGCGCCCGGGGTGGCGGAGGTGATGTTCACGTTTTGAGCTTCCTGATATGTTCCGCCAGGAGGGCTGAAGACGGGGGTAGCCACCTGAGGATTGATCACATAAGTGGCGGTGCTGATCTGGGAAGGATCCCAATCTGCAAGATAGGCAATGGCTTTCACGGTTGTATTGCCAGTCAGCTGGATGGCACCGGTATAGGGTGTGGAGCCATCGTCAGGATTGGTTCCATCCAAGGTATAATAGATTGTGGCGCCGGGGGTGCTCTCGATGGATACCAAGGGAGGTGCCATATAAGAGCCGGAGGGCGGAGTAATCACCGGTGCCGCCACTCTTCCCGTCACCTGATAAGTACCCACGGCAATCTCGCTATCGGTCCATCCGCTTTGGATGGCGATTGCCTTGATGGTGACGGTGCTATCCCAATCGATATGGATGGGGCTGCCGTCATAAAGGGTGGAACTGGCATCGGGTGTGTCGCCATTTGTGGTATAATAAATATTGGCAGTGGAAGGATTCACGGATATATACACATCCACCGGTGAGGTATAAAGCCCCGGAGCGGGGGTGAATACCGGCTTGGCGATGTTGCCATCAATGGTGTATACGCCGGTATTGACAGGTGAATCTGCCCAATCAGCATAAAATGCCATCGCTTTCAGGGTGGCGCTTTGGGTGATGGCAATGGGACCCGTATAGTCGTTTCCGTATGTGGGTGAGGGATCCTGTCCATCCAAAGTCCAGCGGATGGTGGCGCCGGGAGTGGAAATATTGATCTGTACGTTTTGTGCACCCTGGTAATGCCCTGCAATGGGATCGAAGGTGGGCATGGCAACCGTATTGAGCACGTTATATGTTGCCGTGGCAGGGTCACTATCCTCCCATCCCTATTTTTCCGAATAAGCGGTAATGGTCACATTCTGCATCAAATCCACGGGAATGCCCACTGCGGGATCGTAGACATAAAAAGGCTCTGAACCAGTGAGCGAATACTTGATGGTTACATCCGGTACGCTTTGATGGGGCTGCAGGTGTACCACAATGGGTTCATAGTATGTGCCAGCCTGCTGGACGAATGATGGAGGAGACAGGTATCCAATGCGATAAACACCTGTTTTATGGTTGGATTCCCAGCCTTCCTTTTCGGCTCTGGCTTTCAGGGTGTGAACCCCAATGCCAAGGTGTACGGGGCCGGTATAAAGCTGATCAGGATCAGCACTGGCATCCGTGGTATAATAGATCGTGGTGCCTGCAGTATTGGTGGAAATGGTTACATTTTGGGGATTTTGGTATGAGCTGGGCACAGGATCAAATTGCAGCATCTCGATCTGGCCTGTTATATGGTACTCTCCCACATAGATTCCGCTGGGATCGATGCTGGGATCGTGTGCCATCGCCTTGATGGTATAGCTGTGATGCTGGGAGCCCAAAGTGATGGGACCGCCATAGTACCTAAGTGCGGGATCATTTGTGGGGTCGTTGCCATCCGTGGTGTAATAGATGGGCGCTCCAGGGGGATCTGTAAGAGTATTGATATATACCATTAGCGGTTCCGGGCTGGTATGCGGGGCAGGATCAAACACCGTTCCATTGGCAAAAGGCAGGATCTTGGTGGGCATATGCACATCATAGAAGAATGTATGGGTGATGCTGTGCTGCCAATCTGCCGCATAGGCACGGAATTTGATATGGGTGGGGAGATCAAAAGAGAATTCGGTGGTACCGGGGATATATTGATAGGAATTGGGAGATCCGGGACCAGGCTGATTGTCTGACAAGGTCTCTTCCACCAGATACCAGAGGGTGGCGCCGGCAGGAGTCATCTGCAAGGCACTCACCGCCACATCCAGGCTGCTGCCAAAATCAATCTCATAATAGCCGGGAGGAGGCGTCAATTGCAAATGATCGATAGTGACCGTGCCGGTAACGTTGTAGGTGTGGGCTACGATCTCACTATCCAGCCAACAGGGGCGGCGGATGGCGATAGCCGTAATGGTCATCTCCGTATCTGAGGGGATGCTGATGGGTCCGGTATATTCATAGGTGCCCGGGCTATCCGGAACCGGTTCGCCGCCATCAGTGGTATAATAAATCGTGGCACCACTGTTTGACGTCTCGATGGCGACCGATACTGGCAAATCGTAAAGACCGCCGGTGGGAGTAAACACGGGGTCTGCCACCTTGCCGGAGACGCGGTATGTATAGCCCACTATCTGCGATGCCGGTGGAGCGGATTCCAAATAGAAGAAAGCCTTGATGGTGACAACGATTTCTTCATCCGGAATGGGAGCCACGCTGATGGGCAGGCTATAAATCATCGTGGTGGCGCCGCCCATTTCGGGGTCGCTGCCATCGATGGTATAATAAATCGTGGCACCCTCAAATCCGGGGGGAACGCTCAACGATACATCCACTCCATAGGGGAAGCAGGGTTGCAGCGGGTTGGGCACCGGGTCGAATATGGGACCAATCGGCTTTACAGTAATATTCCACACCATGGAAACGGTCTCAGAGCCATCGGATACCTCATAAGTGAGGGTAAAGAACCCGGGATAGAGGAATGTGTGATCCAGTTCGTGGGTGTCAGACACTACTTCCGTATAGGGAAGGCCGCCGATGGTGCCGCTCAAAATCCAAGAATGAGCCAGAGCATCGCCATCAACGTCGATGGCATTCACCTCAAAGTGTTGGGTGTCATTTTGGTTCAGTTCCAAATCCAGCTCTTCGGGGTAGTAAGACACTATTTCGGGTGGATCGTTTGTGGGCCAGATCACAATGGTGATCACAATTTCACCGATTGCAAAAGACGATCTATCCATCGCCTTGATTCTAAAGGGCACCCCATTGGAATTGTGATAGTTTTGCTGGGGGGTAAAGGTGACTGTATGGCCTGAAGGTGATCCAGGCTGAGAAACCATCACGTTATAAAGGTCTAAGCCGATGGGATCCTGCACTTGCGCCACCCAGAGATTAAAATTGGTGGGAGCACTATCAATACAGGAGATAAAGTCTTCAAAATCCAAAGTGAGGGTGGTATCCTCATCGATATAAAAGGTGTTGTTTGGAGGCAGGTTTGCAAATTTGGGAGGATCAGGAACAGACGTCACGGTGATGCGAAACAGCCCAAATGCCGCCTCATAATCGTCTGGATGTTCCTCGTCATAAGGCTGGCTGGTGATACCGATCAGCACAAAGCTCTCACCATACCAATGCTCCACAGTGGGCTCAAACCTCACCACCATGGGATTGCCAATATCCGGCTGGGAGATTACAAAATCACCCGGGTGGGTAAAAGACAGGTAAACAGGACCGCCTCCGGGATTGCTGATAAGGGAAGTAAAATCTTTCTCCCAAGGAATGTCTTCATAAAATATAGCATCGCTGCCTTCCGGGAGATCATAAGGAAACTGAGTATCGAAATTAAACGATAACCCTCGCACTTGAGAATTGTGTTGCTTGATAAGAGCACCAATCTCGGGGGTGATCTCGGATCCTTTCAGTTGCAAAAACTGACGCGCCTGACCCATAAGGGGCACAAGGCTCAGAATCACGATTAAAATTAGAAGCGTCTTTTTCATACATTGACTCCTTGGATGAATAGCTAATTATTAAACTACAAACCCTGAACTGCCTCTACAGCTACATAGGGCGTTTTGTGTAAAATTATATATGCGATTAGCACTAAAAAAACCATTATTACTCCAATGCAGACAAATTAATTCAAATCCTTTAATTGTCAACGATAATTTATCCCCCTTGAGCATTACTCTGCCAACGATATATCAACATTTTTCCATCTTTTACATCAGCACCCTCGACAGACCTCAGCTATCTTGCACTGTTACATATAGATAGGGGAATTTAGCCGAATTTTACTGGTCACCTGTCCCCTGATCCTTGCCCATTAGCCTCCCTTGTACCACCCTTGTCTCACCCTTGTCGAGACAAAGGAGAGACAAGGGTGGTTAACAGGCAAGCAGTGGCAGAAAGATAGTATTTAGATATCTATCAGAGGGGTGTGTTCGTGTTGGGCGGCAAGGTAGAGCCGCGGGGATTTGTTGATGGCATCGAGGCGGTTTTGCATGGTCTCCAAAGCGAGCCGGGGGTGGTTGTTTGTTTCGGAAATATGAGCCAACACAATATTTTCCAAGCGGTGATGCATGATATCCTGCACCAACATCGCCGCCTGCTCGTTGGAAAGGTGGCCATGGTTGCTTTTCACCCGCTGTTTGAGAGCCCAGTCGTAGGGCCCATTCATCAGCATTTCCACATCATGATTGCTCTCCAATACCAGGGTGCTACAATGCTTTAGCTTTTCCGTGGCCAGCCTGGTGGGATATCCCAGATCGGTGGCAACCCCCAGTTTACGCTCGTCATCGCCATCCTTCCTAAAGGTGAAGTTGCAGCTATCCACAGCGTCGTGGGAGGATGTGAAGGGGTGCACCAGTAGGTTGCCAATCTCGAAGGTGGCACCGGTTTCAAAAAAGTGGGGTTGCAGGGGCAATTTGCCCATCTTATGAGCGCTTTGGGCATAGGTTTCTTCATTGATATAGACGGGGATTTGCAGGGCCCTTGCCACCACGCCCACGCCGGAGACGTGGTCGCCGTGTTCATGGCTCACCACAATGCCTTTCAGCTGGTGACGGGAGATTTTGAGGGAATCCAAGGCGGCAAAGATGGCTTTTCCGGATACTCCGGCATCCAGCAGGATAGCTGTCTCCGCTGTGCGGATCAGGATGGCATTGCCTTTGGAGCCACTCATCAAAACTGAGGTTTGAAACATAGGCGGTTGATAGCTTTAGATGCGCGTTATCTTGTAATAACGGTTGTTCAATTTATCGTATTCAGTCCACTGTGCATCATCCGGTGCAGCCTCTATAAGCTGTGCCACACCAACGGATTGGGCATCCAGATTGTCACAAAGATGCAGAAGGGTGGCTTCCAGGGTTTGGGGCAAACGCACGGATGCCTTTTCGTATTCACCATGATGGGAGAGCACCAGATGGCGCACGTGCATCAGCAGGTCGTCTGGAAAACCAACGATATGGCGTGCTTTTTCGCAGATCAATTGGTCGCTGAGGCTGAGATGCCCCACGAGGCGTCCCAAATCTGTAAATTCAATGGGCGGCTGTGCGCTGTATTCAAACACCTTTGCCACATCGTGGAGGAGGGCGCCGGTGATCAGTAAATCCAGATTCACGGGGTACATGCTGCTCACAAATTCACAGATGGATGCCACGCTCACAGTGTGTTCGATGAGCCCGTGAATATAATTGTGATGCCAGCTTTTGGCGGCGGGTGCATTCAGGAAGCGGGCAAAGAATTCCTTATCGTCGAAGATATCCCTCAAAAGCTGCTTTAAAAAGAGATTCTCCACCTTGTCCACAAAGTAAAAGAACCGCTCGGAGAGGTATTCAGGGGAGAACTTGCTGCGCACCAAAAAGAGCTCGATATTGTACTCCGAATGGTCTGCAAAGCGGATTTGACTGATATTAAATTGGATTTGCTCCTTAAAAAGCTGTACGTTGGCTCTAATCTTGATCACATCTCCGGCAGAGAATGATTCATCAGCCTTCTGAAAATCTTTCCACACATAGCCGGTCACACTGCCGCTGCGGTCCTGCAGTCTGAGGCGCATAAAGAGTCCGTTTTTGCCCTCTCTGATCTCTTTTTCAGCCACCATATAGTAGCCGGTAACTTCTTTGCCTATCATGTTTTGCAAGTCGTTTATAAAAGTATGTTCCATAATCCTTAGTTCTTTATTTTATTACACTTATTTTTTGGGTTTGAGGTGTTGCATCCGGATGCCAGCCGCGGATCAGATACACCCCGGAAGTGGGGAAGATATCGGCGGCAAGCCTGACATTGCCATCTTTGAGATTTCCCTGCCAGATCTTCTGTCCGCGCAGGTTGTAGATGCTAATCACCATGGCGTTTTTGCCCTGTGGGGCGTGGTGGTATATATCCAGAAAGCCATTGCCGCGCAAGGGGTTGGGCGCCACATGAAAACTGGGCGGGGGCAGATAATGGTCTTCATTGGCTACGGGGATGGAGAGCTGGACAAAATTGGCATGAAAAATGGGACCGCCCGCTCTTTCCTGCAGCCAGTAGTAGAGGCGATATTCGGCATCAAGATCGATGCCAATCAGCGAGGTCAGGCTCTGGATGGTAATCTCATCATCCTTATCAAGGGGGTCAGCCAGCGCCATGGCGTGGTTTACCCAACGCTCAAATACCCATGAGGTGTTGCCATTTAGCTGCACTTTCTTAAAAAGTCCGGCAAAAAAGCGGCTGTTTGTGGAAAGGTTGTAGGCGCCACTCCCGCTGAGGAGCGTGGTGGAATCATTGGCAAAGACAAACCTGAAAGAGACATTATCCATTTCGTATGTAATATCCACATCCGCATAGGAGATGAAGCCCCTATCCGTAATCAGGGAATCGCAATTTGCCTTAAAAAGATCGGCAAAGCCGCCGGTGAGGCCCTGCATACGCCGCTTTCCGCCCAAGGCAATCTGGGGGGTGCTGCTGAAGCCATACCAGTTGAAATGGGCGCTGGAGCCGGGGTTTGCCAGGGAATCCGCCAAGACTGGGAAATATGTGAGATTGTGGATATTGCGATATATCTCATCAGTTAAGATTTGGTTTTCAAGATCCAGGATGGTGGCGGCATTATTTTGACGCAAGAAATTCTCCACCAAAAAGATGGGAGGTTCATCCGCAAAGATATACAGGTATTTATCCAGGGAATTGCTGGGTTGATTTCCGTGATAGCACACCCCACGCATGCGCATCTGCAAAGGCACCTCCGGCAGGGTGATGCCCTGGCTGTGGTAATCCGGATGGCTGGAATTCCATACAAACTCGCTGTGGGGCGGTATGGGCTGTGGCAGACTGATATTGCGGTTGATATTGTGGCTGGCAGATTGTGCCGAGAGTGTGAGATTGAGCCTCACATCTTGGAGGGTGGTATTGCTGTGGTTGTAGATGCGAAAGCGGGGGAAAACCTCTGCTCCGGGCATGATAATACCATCCAGATCCAGCTGGGTGAGCTGGAAAAGGTTCAGATCCTCAAAGTTTCCCATCACGCCAAACAGCAGTTCCGCACTGAAACCGGCATTGGCAAAGCTTTGATAATAAGGGGTGGTCATGGTGGTATTGAGGAAATAGCTGTGGGTGCCGCCTCCGTTGGATGCCGAAACAAACTTGGAGGAGAAATTGGTGGGATAATCCACCAACATCCAGAGCTTTTCGCTGGTGATGGGTTCCGGCAGTTGAATCTGGAGCAAGTTTGCATCTGTAAAGGCATTAAAGCTTGCCAATTGGGGCAATCCGGGGGTGCCCTCCACATCCGTCATCAAGCGTACCTGCACGGAATCCCCCACCTGAGGGAACCATAAGACGAGGGAATTGATGGTGAAGCTGAGGTTGATGTGATTGGGGTGATAGTAATTGGCAAAATCAAAACAGACCGCCCAGCTGTTGCTGCCATAAAAATGCAGATCATCGCTTCCGGTGTGGTATTTCAGGTGGAAATCCCGCTGGGAGGGCTCGATCCTTTGTCCGCTTCCCGGCAGGTATTGGATGGCGCCCAGATGGGCAGCTACAATGATTGCCACGATTAGGACAAGCATCCTCTTCATGATAGATCCCTTATCAAATCCCGGGCACACGCCTCATCGGCATGCATGGCGGCTATCAGGGCTTCCCGATTGGGAAAGGATATCTCTTCCCGCAAACGTTGTAAAAGCTCCACCTGAAGGGGAGCATCATAGATGTTTTGATTAAAATCCAGCATATAAGTCTCCACCACCGTTTCTGGGGTGGATTTCACAGTGGGGCTGCTGCCTATATTTGTCAAGCCAAAAAACCAGGTGTCATCAAAGCAGGCACGGGAAAGATACACTCCGTGGGCGGGAACAAGCTGTTGGGCATCCTCAAGCTGCAGATTGGCGGTGGGAAAGCCCAGCTTCCTGCCCAATCCACGGCCGGAAACCACCTTGCCATATAGCCGATAGGGTGCTCCCAAAAGCCGGTTTGCCAGGGTGATATCACCTTGTGACAAGAGGTTGCGAATCCTGCTGCTGCTTACTGTGCCTTCCTCATCAGAATATGGTGGCACATACTGGCAGCGGTATTCGTGGGTGCCGGCGTGCCGCTTTAAAAACTCCAGATTCCCCTCGCGGCCGTGTCCAAAATGGCTGTCATAGCCCATCACGATGGTGTGGGGATTGAAGGTGGGGATGAGATAGTGCACTAGGAAGTCGTGGGCGCTGGTCTGGGAGAGTTCCTTGGTAAAGGCGAGGCTTTGCACCCTGTCTATGCCCAGCTCCCGCAGTCGCTCTTCCTTGTGCACAGGAGGGATAAGTATCTGAAAGTTGGCGTTTTTGCCCAAAAGGAATGCCGGGTGGATGCTGAAGGTGATGACAGCGGAGGGGAGGCCGTGGGCGTGCGCCAGAGAGGTGACGCTCTCCAGCAGCTTGCGGTGTCCCAAGTGCAGGCCGTCAAAATTGCCGATGGTGATGATATGTTTCATTTTAGATTCACTATGGGGTAAAGCCTGCCTTGGCTGCGTCTGGCCACTGCCGCCAGCTCCCGATGTGAGGTGTATACCATCAGGATGGGGGCGTCTTCCCCCTCTGAGGGAAGGCTTTGCCCTTCATACATCAAGTCCAGGCTGGAGGTGCTGATTTCCTGCCAGGGGTAGGAGGTGAATATCTGGCGGGCAGGGAAGATATAGTCCATCCAGTTGTCTGGCGTAAGCTGATCGAGAGGGACAGCGGAGGAGAGCTCCAAATCCCCGATGGCGGTGCGCTGGAGGCTTTGGGTGTAGCCCTCAGTATTTAGCTGCATTGCAAGCCATTGGCTGAGGCTGCGGATATAGGTGCCCTTGGAGACTCGACAACGGTAGCCAATCACGGGATTGGGCTCGTCTTGCTGTGGCAGAGCGGTAAATTCAAAATCGAGGATGCGGCAGGGGCGGTCGGGCGGTTGGATGGCATTTCCGGAGCGTGCCAAGGCATAAGACCTTTTGCCGTTTATCCACACGGCGGAATAGACGGGTGTATGCAGCTGGGTAAGGGCCAGGGCGGCGGCTTTGAGGCGCTGGGCATCCCACAGGCTCCAATCCGGTGCCGGGGCAGCGCTCAGCTCGCCCTCGGTATCGCCAGTGCTGCTGCCACTCCCCAAAACCAGCTCTGCCATATAGCTTTTATCGCGCAGTTCCAAATAGCTATTCAGGCGGGTGTAAGCGCCCAGGGCGCATAGCAAAAGGCCGGTGGCAAAGGGATCCAGGGTGCCACAGTGGCCGATGCGCTTGATGCCGGTAATCTTGCGCAGGGCGTGGATCACGGCAAAGGAGCTCTTGCCTGCCGGTTTGTCGATTAGCAAAAAGCCTCTATTGGGCTTGCTGGGCATCTATTTCCCTATACACTTGGATAAAATCATCCAAAATCATCTGTTTAATCTGGTTCAGCTCGCCCTGCAAGTGACAGCCGGAAGCGTTGCTATGGCCTCCTCCCCCATAACGGGCGGCAAACCTGCTCACATCCACCTTTTTGGAGCGGAAGCTGAGCTTGAAATAGCCGGGGGATTCCTCACGGATGAAGATCACTGCCTCGATGCCACGCACTCCCTGCACCCAGCGGGTCACATTGAGCACATCCGCAGGGATGATGCCGTTATCCTCTGCCATCTGCAGGGTGGAATAAAGCAGCAGCACCTTGCCACCCTCATACACCTGGGTGGTGCCCAATACTTCCCCGGTATAGCGTATCTCCTGCCAGCTTTGGTTTTGGAAATACTGGCGATGCAGGAGGGAGGGATTGGCTCCCAATGCCGCCATACGTGCAGCCTGATCCAGCACTATGGCGGTGGTATTGCCATTGGTGAAGGTATTGGTATCGTTCAAGATGGTGGTGTAAAGGCAGGATGCCAGATAGGTGAGCACATCTGGCGGCAAGCCTTGCAGCTGGGCTTCCAATGCCTCAAAGAGGATGGCACCCACGCTCACAAATGATTGCTCTATAAAGCTGTACTGAGCGGGAATCAGCCCCACCTCCACCTCGTGGTGGTCTATCAGATACACCTGGCTGGCTTTGTCCAGCAGGTCCTTTCTCTCCCCCAGTCTGGCGATGTTGTTACAATCCAGGATTAGTAGCGTGGCAAAGCTCATTTCGGGGTGATAGGGCTGCACCTGGGCATCAGCCAGCAGGTGTTCAAAAAGGGCCAGATCATCCCCATCTGTCACTATCATTGAATCCACCTCGTGCAGGCTCAGCCACTTTGCCATAAAAAGAGCGGCACAAAAGCCATCTCCATCAGGATTGATATGGGTGAGGATGCCCACTGGTGAGGCGCTCTGTGTGAGCTCCTTCAGTGCTTTGCGCAAGCTATCCATTCTCATGCTCCAAAAAGAAATCGCCGTATGCCGACGATTTCCAGATTAGTGTGTTCCAAGGTTAATGACTTTGAATTGGGTGGATTGTATGCCTTTGCTTAATCCTCGTCCTCATCTTCATCGTCAAATTCATCTTCGTAGTCGTCCTCTTCAAAGTCGAAATAATCGTCATCGTCGAGGTAATCTTCGATATCGATATCTGGATCGTAATCGTCTTCTTCATCATCGTCAAAGTCGCCCCTGATGCGCGTCAACAGGGCATCCACTTTGGCGGCACGGTCTTCGGTATCATCGTAATAGAATGAGAGCTCTGGTATGGTTCTCATAAGTCTTGCTCCTGCAATTTGTTTTTTTAGAAATCCTGATGTTTTATAGAGCATTTCCCGTATTTCTTGATGGTTTGCGGGGTTGTTGTAATGCGAAAAATATACTTTGGCATAACGGAGGTCCTTGGAAAGAACCACCTCGGTAACGGTTACCCAGCTCAAGCCCGGGTCGTTGAGCTTTTGGCTGAGCGTCACATTGAACAGCTTTTTCAGCTCTTCTTCAAGACGTGGGATACGATATGACTTTCTCATAGTTTCTTAATGATTTCATTGATTACAAAGCATTCCAGCACGTCGCCTTCCTTGATGTCGTTATAGGATTTGAGGGAAAGGCCACAATCCGTGCCGGCGCGCACTTCTTCCACCTCATCCGCATAATGCTGCAATGAGGCGAGGTCGTCTTCGGCAATCAGCACATCGTTGCGATAGAGGCGAACCTTGCTTTTCTTGCGGATAACACCGCGGTCCACCTGGCAACCTGCGATGATGCCCACCTTCTTGATTCTGAACACCTGTTTTACGGTGGCAGCTCCAATCACCTGCTCCTCATAATCTGGCGCCAACATTCCTTCCAGGGATGCCTTCACGTCTTCTATGGCGTCATAGATCACCTGATAGAGCTTGATCTCCACCCCTTCCTCATCTGCAAGTCTGCGAGCCTGATGGCTGGCACGAACGTGGAACCCGATGATGACGGCATCAGATGCCGATGCCAGGCTCACGTCTGTTTCATTGATGCCACCCACGCTTTTGTGGATGATATTCACCTGCACTTCGGGGTTGGATATCTTTTGGAATGAATCGGCAAGAGCCTCCGCAGAGCCATCCGTATCTGTCTTGATGATTACGTTCAGCTCGTTGATCTGCTCTTCCTTGATGCGGGCAAAGATATTCTGGAGCGATGCCTTGTTTTGGAACTTCTCACGTTCCAGCCTGATTTGTTGACGTTCGGTGCTAATGGAGCGGGCGGTTCTATCGCTATCCACCTCGTTCAGCACGTCTCCCGCCTTGGGGGTGTCATTGAGGCCATAGATACGTGCCACGTCAGAGGGATTCAGCATTTTCAGCTCTTTCCCGCGCTCGTTTTCCATGCGTCTGATGCGTCCATGTGTGGCGCCGCAAACCACGATATCTCCGCGCTCAAGCGTACCCTCTCTGAGGAGGATGGTGGCTGCCACGCCCATGTGGGCATCTTTTTGGGATTCAATCACAATAGCCTCTGCAGGAACGGCGGCAGGAGCCTTCAACTCCATCATTTCAGCCTGGAGGAGGATGAGCTCGATGAGGTTGAGGATGCCTTCACCGGTCACGGTTGAGGTCTTACACCAGGGCACGTCTCCCCCATATTGTTCCAGATACACACCATACTCCAAGAGCTGTGCCACCGCCATATTCACGTTGGCTTCCGGCAGGTCTACCTTGTTGATTGCCACGATCATGGATACACCTGCGGCTTTGGCGTGGTCTATGGCTTCCTTGGTTTGGGGTTTCATCCCTTCCGTGGCTGCCACCACGATCACGGCAATATCCGTCACGTTTGCCCCGCGCGCTCTCATGGCGGCAAAGGCTTCGTGACCGGGGGTATCCAAAAACGTGATTTTATGTTTGTTTACTTCTATCTGATAAGCACCAATATGCTGGGTGATGCCGCCGGATTCTCCTGCCACGATATTGGCGTTGCGGATATAATCCAGGATGGAGGTCTTGCCATGATCCACGTGCCCCATGATGGTAACCACCGGCGGGCGGGGCTCGGCTTCTATATCATGATATTGTTCGCGTTCACGATCGATGATATCAGTGCCATATTCATCTTCAAAGCGAAAATCCACCTTGAATTCATCACAGATCATCTCCAGGGAATCCCTGTCCAGGCGTTGGTTCATCGTCACCAGCTGTCCCATCATCAGGAATTTTGAGATGATCTCCGCAGGTGCCACGCTCATGATCTTGGCCAGCTCGCTCACGGAGGTGAATTCTCTGATTACAATCTCATCCACGACGTTGTCCACGGATTGTGCTTCACGGTGGTATTTTTTGCGTTTACTGCTCTTTTGCAAGGTCTTTTTGATATTACGGGAGATGATGGCCTCATCCATCTCGGTTGGTTCCATCAGCTTTTGTTTGGTTTTGCGAGAGCCCGTGAGCATCGCCTTTTTGTGTTTGCTCTTGTCACCCAGATCATCCCGGCTCACCTTTGTTTTGCCAAATTTCTTGCCATCCACCTCTTTGACGGGCATGGGTGCCTCGGGCAGTGGCTTGGGGTCTTGGGAAACAGGTTTGCGGGGTTCCGGCTTTGCCCTGCCACGCCCTGCAGCCGGTGCCTTGTCTTTTTGGCTTTCCACATAAGATTTGGGCTTGCTGCGCTCTCTTCTTCTGCGGGGCTGTTCCGGTGTGGCTTGGGTATAGGGAACGATGATGCGATGTTTGGGTGCTTCCGGAGCTGGAGCGGATTCAGGTTCCGGTGTGGTCTTGGATTCAGGATCAGGGGCAGGAGCTGCCTTGGCATCAGCTTGTTCCTCTGTTTTAGCAGGGGTTTCTTCTTTGGGTGCCTCTTCTTTGGCCTTGGCTCTGGTTTTGCGCTTGGGCTTTTCTTCGGGTGCTGCCTCAGGTGTTTCAGCTTCAGTTTTCTTTTGTTTTGCAGCCTGACGCATCTCCATGATTTTCCTGCGTTCGCGCTCGGCAAGCTTTTCCGCATCCATCTGCTCTTTGTATTTCTGACGAATCATATCCGCCACTTCAATTTCAATGATGCTCATATGGCTTCTGATATTCACCCCTAAGTCTTGGAGGTGCTTTTTGAGCGCTATATTACTTATCTTGAGTTCCTTTGCCAGTTCGTGTGCTCTTATTTGCAAGGTTCCTCTCCTTTCTCACTCGTTGCCACACAGGCGTTGATGGCTGTGGCAAATTGTTTATCTTCGATGCCAAATATCCCGCTGATGGGCAAGCCCAAAGCTTGGCTAAGCTCTGCCTGATTGCCGGCTGTGATGAGCGGTATCGTCAGGGGACTTTGTGCCAAGGCGTTTTCCACGCCCCGGCGTGTGCGCTGGGATGTATCTTCCGCAATCAGCATCAAATACAGCTTGCGATGATTTAGTGACCGCAAACAGGCATCATAGCCGTGTACCAGCTTGCCTGCCTTGCGGGCAAATTGCAAGAGTGTGGTCATCTTTTGCAGATTGGGCACAGCAGTGGTCATTGCGCTGCCCCCATAGCCAAAAAGGCCTTCGTGCGCTGACGCTTCAACCATTTGGGAAACAGCTCCACACACTCTTGTTGGGGGCAAAGATAATGCTTGCGGGTCTGGCACTTTCTTGCCAGATCAAACACCACCCCGCCATCCAGCAAAAAGAAGCTCATCAGCGTGGTTTGGACGCTTTTCTTCTTACACACCACACAGGTGCGAATGGCTTGATGTCCCGCTTTGCTATTCTTGTTTGGCATCAGAAATGTTTCGCCGCTTCCTTTAGCCTTTCGGCTGTTTTCAATCCCACGCCGTCCAAGCCCTGCAGCTCGTCCAAAGTGGCGGAATATATATCCTGAACCGAGGTATAGCCGGCATTCTTGAGGGATTCCGCTATCTTGGGTGTAACGCCGTCCAGCTCGTCCACATGGCTGATGGTACGGCGGTCTTTTGCCATTTTCTCTTCGTATTCGTGTTTGGTATAAATATCTATCTTCATACCAATCAATTTGGCAGCCAATTTTACGTTCTTACCCTGTTTGCCGATGGCTATCACCTTGTTCTCTTCGCTCATGATAACGGTGGCGGCACGCCCCCTATCCACTATCACGTTATAAACTTCTTCCACGCCCAAGGCATTTTGCACCATCTGCTCCACATCATCGTTATGCACCACGATGTCTATCTGTTCGTTATGCAATTCACGGCGGATGCCGTCGATACGTGTGCCTTTGGGACCAATGCAGGCGCCGATGGGATCCACCTTGGGATCCAACACTCCCAGCTCGATCTTGGTGCGCGTGCCGGGATCCCTCACTATCTTCCGAATCTGAATCTTACCCTCTGCAATCTCGGGGATTTCAGCCTCAAAGAGCTTTTTCACAAATTCCGGATTGGTGCGGGAAAGGATGATGGTGATATGGGATTGGTGGCTGCGGATATTCACCACATAAGCGCGGATATTCTCACCCACGCGATAAAATTCGTTTTCAATCTGTTCTTCTCGTGGCAACAGGGCATCCGTGCGGCTGATATCGATGCGATAGCCCATGTTTTCGTCCACGCTTCTGATGCGTCCCATCACCACCGTGTCTTTCAGCTTGTTATAGTCATTTTGTATCTTCTCATCTTCCAGGGCCTTTATCTTTTCCTGGATGATGCGCTGGGCGTTTTTCACCAGTTTCGGTTCAAACTCCTGCAAGGACATTTCCCGCGGGAGCATATCATCCAGCTGGGCATCGGCATCGATGAGGCGGGCACTGGCAAGAGCGATCTCGCCCAGATTTTCCTCCACCTCCACCACTTTGCACAGATACTTCACCTTAAAAGTGCCGCGCTCCTCGTCTGAGTATACTTCCAGCTCGTTTTCCGGACCCAGGCGCTTTTCTAATGTGCTAAAAATGGCTTCCTCGATGATAACTTGTATCCGATCCTTATCAAGCTGTTTGATGGCGGCAAGCTTGAGTACCGCATCCATAATATTAGCGCTCATCTTTTTCTCTCCAATCCGGGATATATACTGTCTTGGCACGGCTGATCGCCTTGAAAGGGATCACGTGCAAGGTGCCCCGATCGTCCAAAGTGATATCATCCTGATCCACTTCTGTGAGCGTGCCCATCACACTTTTCTTTTCTCCATCAGAGGTAAATTGGATCGCCACCTTCTCGTTGATGGCGCTCACATAATGGCTTTTAAGCTTCAAAGGACGCTGAACTCCGGGAGAGGATACTTCCAGATAATAGCGCTCCGGAATAAAATCCAAAGATTCCAATTCAGCGCCCAAAGCACGGCTAAACTGGGCACAATCGTCCAAAGTGACACCTCCAATCTTGGTGAGATACACCGTGATGATACGGCCTTTGCCACTCATCTTCTCGTCGATGTCATAGAGCGCCAAATGCTGGTCTGAGCAGATGCGCTTGGCAATCTCTTCGATCTGAACCCGATAATATTGCATTGTGTGCTTCCCTTTATTTCATAAGCGTTTTATATCAAAAAAAATAGCTAACCAAATGTAGCTATCCGGCGCTGCAAAGCAGCAAACTATTCTCTGCAAGACGACTATACAGCCGCCTATTTATAATGATTTATAAAGCCAGTTTCTAAAAACAGGATTATATGTCAAGCTAAATTTACGTTTTAGCCCAAGATTTATTACAAGCAGCTACAAGCTTTTACATGATCTTGATAGATTCCTCAAACCAAGCCCAAGCTACAACAATAAAATTGTCTTGACCGATTATCAAACTTGGGTATGTTGTCTCTTGAACGTGGGTAAAGGGTTGCTCGCAGGCTGTGCCAATGCCCCAAAGGCATTCCCCAAGCCCCCATACAAACTTATTTGAGAGGTTAAAATGAGTACCAATAAACAAAAAAAACCAATTTTAACTTATGTGTTGATTGCCCTCATTGTGCTGCTCATTTTGGGATATATCATCCTGAAAACACAAAAGAATAAAGTGGCACAAGCACAGCCAAGCCAAGAAGATATCACCCTTATGGAAGATGATGACATCACACAGGATAATGATGATATTGCTCCAACGGATGATACCACTCCACCCACACCAAGTGCTTCTGTGCGCCCAACCCCCGGCACCCCTGCCCCCACCCCCCAGCCCACTCCCAAAGTGGACCCCAAACAAGAACAGCTGAGAATCATGAAAGAAGTGGTAACCAGACACAAGGGTCAACTGGAATCCAAATACCGCAATGTGGCTGCACATCAACAGAGCAGTGGAACCGTAAAAATCACCATTTATGCAAACCCTGGCAAACTGGCATCTGTGGACGCCACACAAACCTCAGGAAACCTCAATCCAGAATTCTTGGAAACCATCAAGGCAAACATTCACACCTGGGATTTTGGCAAAGTGAAAGACAAGACCGTATATACCTTCAGTATGAACTTTAATTGATTTGAACTATCAAGGTGTTAGGTGTTGGGTGTTAGGTTTTAGGAAACGCCTTGCCCGTTAACCACCCTTGTCTCTCCTTTGCCTCGACAAGGGTGAGACAAGGGTGGCTAACAGGGGAGCGCAAGCTGGGCTTGCGCAGGGGTCAGGGGACAGTGAACAGGGGCTTCGCTTATGCCACGTCTATTTTGAATTAGTGAAGTTTGAGTATTTCGTGAATTCGTGGTTAAAAAACTGCGAGCGCAGCGAGCTCCTTAAAAAGTCTCAGAGAGACGGTATTTCAGGTCAACTCAAGCTATAGTAATACGTTACGAGTCTCAGAAAGACGGCATTTCACTTCAAACAATCAGGCGCAGCCCGCCTTCCTACGAGCGAAGCTCCCCTTGTTCACGTCCACTGTTAACTGTCCCCAAAGCTCGCGCAGCAAGCCTTACGGATAGATAAGGGTACAGGCGCTGGATACTTTCACCCAATATGCTTTGCCCGGCTGCAGAGTGTTGAGGTTTTGAAAACCGCCGGCACTCCAAAAGCAGTCCATACTGCGCACTTCCAACAAGCGGGCAGAGATATTGGCCAGGGCTGTCCTCACGCTCAGCGCATCCTGAGGCAGATAAGCCACCAGGTTCCAGCCTGTTTCCAGATCTATGGGATTGGCTGAGCACAAGATGGGTTCGCCGATGATTTCCAGACTGCCGCTGCCAATGGAATTGAGCCAATATCCCTTGCCGGGCTCGAAAGCGGTGATGGTGTTGAATGCTGCATCCACGGAGCCCATATAGCTATGGGTTTGGGTTTTGATCTGCTGAATATCGCTGTGGCGAGCAAAGACATCTGCAAATTCCGGATTGGCAGGTATCACGTTCAGGCTAATGTAGTTCCAGCCATTTACCAGCTCGATGGTCTGGGCGTGGGGAATCTCCCCAAAGGTGATGGCTAAGGGCGTCTTCCTATTGGCATAGACGGTGACGGGCACCACTTGTGATTCATAGCCGTTTGTCTCTATTAAGAGGCTATAGGTTCCCGGGTTCAGATAGCGGTAGAAGCAGCCGTTCAGCGGGTCTGTATCCACGATGGAATCGTTATTATCATGACCCTGCACTGTGATGGTGGCATCCAGGGGATTGCCCCAGACGTCTTTCACCACGCCGTGAATGCCATACAGGGATTGTTCCAGATAGGAGAGCATCGCCTCATAGTTGTAGTCCCAATAATAGTGTATGGTGTTAGCAGCGGGCATCTTGATGCGGGAACACTCGATGGTCACCTCGCGTCCATTGCGGGTATAATTCATCCAATCCTGTCTGCCTCCGGCTATCATATACCACACGCACCCTCTCACAATTCCGTTGGAGGTGAGGGTGGCAAAATAGTTGGAGGGTCCATTCGCTTGTGCCTTGGAAGCGTATATCAGGCTGGAAGATATGAACCAGTCTTCATCCGGATGATAGGAAGAGATATAATCCCAAGGATAATTCACCACCTCTTCACCGCCATGGAAATTGGCACCAAAGACAAAGTGGTGGGCATTGGCAAAATCCATCATCGCCTGAGTTTCCGGCTGGATGGGGCCTGTGTTTATACTGCCATCGGGTTGAGGATAGTTACGGTTGAGGTCATATCCGTTATGATTGGCACGGCGGGCGCTGCCAACGGTGTGATTGCCACCATAATAGGTGCCGTCGGGATTGGTATTGGGTCCTATATACAGCTGCATATTATTGACGATATTGGTGATGCGCGGATCGCTGCCGTATTGACTAAGCAGGGTGTCTATCAGCCTCAGCATCAGCATCTTACCGGTGAGTTCATCCCCATGCATGGTGCTGGTGAAGAGCACTTCCGGCTCGTCTTCGTGGATATTTACATTATCAGATATCTTGGCTATCAGGATGCTGCGTCCATTCACCGTGGTGCCCACGTTGTAGATTTTGCAAAGATGGGGATAATTGGCGGCAAAATCATTCATCATGGATACATAGGTATCGTAGGTGTTATACGCATCCCAAGAGCGCATCTGGCTCTTGTTGGCTGCCATCACCACAGGGAATTCTGAGGAGGGAGCCGGCAGAATCTCATAACTGTATCCCATTTGACTAAAGTCTTCCCATTCCCAATCGTTGGCATAGGCATACACCCAATGTCCCTTCACTTTATCGATGGAAATATGGTGGGTAAGCTCTTGCAGCTGGGCTTTATCGGCAAGCTGAAAGCGGAAGTAGTACTGATTCCACTCCCCTGCCACGAGGGGCAGGGAGAGCAGAATCAGGATAATGATATATATGCTTCTTTTCATTACATTTATTTGGCGATGCCACCTGTGATGGCTTTCACATGGTAGAACATCCTGTCACCCAGGTAGTTATCTGTGAAGCTGGTGGTGGAGACAGTGTTGATGAGGGTAAAGCCACTATAAGGATCTGTGCTGCGCCAAATCTGGTATTGATCGGCGTTGGGCACGGCATCCCACTGCAGTTTCATGCCGGTGGCGGTCATTTCATAGCCGTTGATGATGGGTGCATCCAGGCTGATGAGGGTGGAAGCGTTCAAGGGCAGCGGTGCGCTTGTGCCAACCACGCTTCCAAAGCCAAGGCTGAGGGTTCCCGTGATGGGATAGCTGTTTCCATCCGCATAGTTATAGAGCATGAAGCTGACGGTTTCGTTTTGGGCTGCCAGATTCACCAAGAGAGTCACATAGGCTTGGCCGTCACTCACAGTGACGTCTGCCACGCCGCGGCACTCGGCGCCCACAAAGGCACCAACCACGTCGTTCAGATTGGCAGGCACCCAATCCAGGGTGACCACGCCAAATACGGTGGCGGGGTTGTTGGGATACACTGTGGGGGTCCAGCCGGGACCAGCCACGGGGTCCACAATCACCAGGATATCGCCGTAGGTGGTAAGTGTGCCATCGCTCACGCCAAAGGTCATCAGCTCTTGTCCCACCCAGTTTTGAGGTGCGCTGAAGGTGACCATCATGCCGTTGATATCCACGCTGATATCGCTATTGCCACTGCAGGTAAGGGTGAGGGGATCACCGTCAGGATCGCTTGCCCACAGCCCAAAGTTTGAGATCAGGCTGCTGTTTTTATCGAAACTGAGATGATCGGGAGGGGTGAAGACGGGGGCTTGGTTGATATGCCCGGTCACGGTCATGCTCACATCCACATCCAGGCTGGGATTGAAGGGATCGTTGGAAGACACTGTCAAGAGTGCTTCATAAACCCCTGCCGCCATGCCGTGGGAAGAGAAGGAGAGGGTGATCTGCTCGCTGGAGCCTCCGGCGATGCTGCCGTTTATGGGCAGAGCATTCACCCAATCGATGGGGAAGCTATCCTGAATCAGGGTGATGGAACCGTCAATAGTGTGAGGTTCGGCACCATAGATATCTCCATCGATGGTGTACATCAGATTGAAAGAGCCACTTAAAAAGGAGCTAATGGTTACATTCACCGTGGCTGTGGCTGATTGACCTCCCTGGATGACACCCCAGTTGCCGCTTTGTCCAAACCACTCAATGGTGATACCATTTCCAGAGGTGACATTGGGGCTCATCTCGCCGCCGCTGCCGCCCACAAAGTTGGTGGCGCTATTCACGATGACGCCCGTGGGGACGGTGATGTACACATATTTGAGCCATTCGGTATCGGTGCTGCCGTTGGTGACGGTAAAGGTCCAATCCACAGTGGTGCCGGGCATGAAGCTTGTGGCGTCAACCACCAAGGTGCTGCCGGCAATGCTGCGGTCTGTATCTGCTTGCATCAGCTGGTTGCCTCTGGCGGCGGCTACCAGCTCTTCCATCGCTATGGAATATTCCAGGGCGCGGGAGCCGGTATTGCTGATGGTGAGGGTGCGAATGGCTTCATTATCCGGATCCAGGGTGCAGGAGATGCTACTGCTGCTGAGGCTGATGGTGGGAGGTATGAAACCGCTGCCTGTGACGGCGATATTTGTCGTGGGGCTGTTATCTGCATTGGAGCTGATCACCACGTTGCCGTTGTATGTGGTGGCTTGGGTGGGGGCAAAGGTGAGGTTGTACTCCTTCTCCTGACCCGCAGGGATACCGAAGAAAAGGGTGTTACGCTCTGACCCGTCCTGTTTGTTAAGTGTCGCATCCGCTCTATTTGCCACTGTCAAGGTATATCCCGGGGGAGAGGTGATGGTGCCGGTGAGGTTTTGGGTACCCACGTTTCTGATGGTGAGTTGTTTTACCTCTGTGGTGCCCGCTGCCACTTCTTCATAATGCAAGGAAGTGGGTTGTACCACTATGATGTGAAGGTCTTCAGAGGGGGTAAACATTATCTGGAGGTTGGGGCGCAGGTTGTGGGTGCTGCCAGTAAAGACATTTGTTTGATCCTGAGTATCACTGCGGGCATAGATATAGCCGTAATTCATACTGGTTGACTGTACGGTACCGCTGGAGTTATAGTTGCCAATCAAGCCAAAGGCTGTATCCACCACAATGTTATCTGTCCCGTTCCAAACAAAGGGGGTGCTCAGCTCCAGCATATCCCATCCCAAAGAGCTGGGCTGGTAGCTGGTGGCAGACCAGACGGTAGTAAGACCGGTGGAAACGAATGCGGAGGAGTTGGTGGCGGAGGTGTGACCCATGCGGATAACGTAGTTTGGCATTGCTCTCTGAGGTTCGTCGGTGACGTTGAAGCCGAGATGGGTAATGATTGTGCCGCCCGCAATTCCTGCTGCGGTCAATTCTGCTGCGGTATATACGGATTGCCCGTGCAGACTCTGGTACCAGACGTTGATGGGGCAAGCCAGGGTGCTGCCGGTGGATTCGTTTCCAGTTCCAATAATTGCGAGGTTTGATGCGGTGACGGTGACTGTCTCGGTGGCATTGGAATCACCATTGCTGTATGCTGCCTTTACATAATAGCTGTAAGTAGTGCCGTTGGTCACTGCCGTGTCTGTGTAAGTGAGGGTGGTGACGGTGGTGAGCAGGCTGTTGTTTCTATAGATTTTATATCCTGTGGGGTTGCCACTGATGGGAGCCAGCCAATTCAGTGTTATTCTGCTGTTGCTGGCGATGGCGGTGAGATCGCTGGGGGGATACAAAAAGCCCTGCACGGGGAACACCCTGAGCCGCATATTGGGCAGGTTGCGCGTTGAAGTGAGGGAAGTGGGTTGGGCGCTGTCGTTTTGGTTTTGGCGGGCGCGATTGGTGGAGCTGGTGGTATAAGTCCAGTTTGGATAGCTGGAAGTCCAGTATTGATATCCTTTCTCGATCAAGATGGCGAGGTTTGTGCCATCATAGTTGAATCTGGTATCCAAATCCACTTCCATCCAGCCGCTTGTGTTATCGTTGGTAAAGATGCCATTAAAAACCAATGTATAGCCATTTGTGCTGTAGTTACCGGTGGCAAGGGTGGCATCAGTGGTATTTTTCATGTAAATCTTTACAGCTTCGATGGGGTTTTGATCTGCACCGCTTGCCTTGTAATAGGCAAGGCTCTTGATGCTGCCGGGTGCCACGAGCTCTGAAGCCAGGTAGATTGCCTCATGGCCGCTGTAGGTATAATATCTATTCAAAGGATGGGGCTGGGTGGAAGTGCCGCTGCCAATGATTACCACATCAGGAGCGCCTATTTCCAGCTGCACTTGACGGGTCAAGCCATAGGCACCTGCACCAGCTTCCATAATGATGGTTACCAGAGTGCCCGCATTGATGGAGCTGTCGGCAGTCAGGGTAAAGTCCACAGATGTCTCGCCCAACGCAGGAATGGCGGGGAAACTCATCTGAGAAGGGCTAATGCTAAGCTGAGGGAAGAGAGTACTGAGCCAAATATATCCCTGGCGGCTTTCTGCATTGCCAGTGTTTTTTATAATGATGGAGAATGTGGCGGTTTCGCCGGGGTCCAGGTTACCATTGTTGTTGCCACTGGGGTCGGAAATGGTGTAATCACCAAATGATATTAAAGGAACATTAATTTCCAGGGTAAAGCTGTGTTCCCAAGTCTGGCTGCCACTCACCATGGTGATGGTGAACATTGCCACGGTGCCGTAGGGGATATTACTGGCGATATTGAAGGCAAAGGCGTTGTTGCGTACAATGCTGGCGCCGGCACCGATGGAGGCGAGGGTTTCGCTATTATCGGTAATGGTGATGCCAGTGGTGCTGCAGGTGAGGGTGGCGGTTACGTTGGAAGCAGTTTGATTGCCCACGTTCTTGAAGGTGACGTTGAGGCGTCCGGCTTCGTTGTATTCCGGTGTGTTGTTGTTATTATCCGCATAGCTGAGGGCATCCACGGTCACAAAGGGACCGGCGTTGGGAGCCACGGTGATATCCTCGATGCGGGTAATCTTGTTCTGAGCGGTAATCACCAGTCTGGCATTGCCCACAGTTGTAAAAGGAATGATGGGCAGGGTGAGGGTGCCATTAGCTGGTACCATTGCCGAGGCATGAATCACACCGTCTTTGGTGAGTGCTACCCGGGAGTGGGGTGCAGCGGTGATATTGATGGAGGGAGCGCCGATGAGGATGGTATTGGGGAAGGTGGCGGTATTCACGCTGGGCACACCCATATAAGGCATCAGGGAGGGATCACCCATGATGTGGTAGATTTCCCAATAGTAGTTGGTGCGGGAGCTGCCGCTTTGTTGCACGGCGAGGTTACCCATATAGATCTGGTCACCCACTGTCATTGCCCAGTCTTCATAAGCCTCACCATGGCTATGAGCCATGGCATCGTAGGCGCCAAGCTTATTGGCATCATAAGCAGGTGCACTGCCATTGATGGGACGTTTGTAACCCACAGCCCAGTAGTAGTCTTCATCCCAATAGGTGCTGTTGATACCACCGATATAAACCACGCCGCCGGCATTTTGCTTACGGATGATGGATTCGCCAAAACAGGGTGAGCCATAATTGAACCAGTTGGTAATACAGCAATTGCCGATCATCACGCCATATTTACCATAGTTGGTCATGGCATTCACGTGAGAGGTGGTAAATGAAGGGTCATGCCAGCTTGTCTCGCTGCCGTGGGCGGTGTAATTGATATAGCCTCTGCCTTCATTGGCTTTGGTTCTGATGGTGGTTGCGCTCTGTCCGGAAGCCGGATAGAGGTAGTTGTCAGAGTTGATGCCATGGGCAGTATTGAAGTATTGACTGGTGGCATAGTTGATGGCGCCATTGCCATGGGTGGGCGCCCAGCTGCCATCCACTCCAGCGATGAGGACGGTCTTGCCCAAATAGCTGAGGTCTGTCATCGCCGTCTTTTCAAAGGTGATGGTCTTATTGATGATGTTTTGCAGTTCTGTATTGCTGGAAACGGAGAAGCGTCCCCAGTACATATCCGGCAGATAATCAGAGCCATTGAGGCGCACGTAGGTTTGGTCTGTGACGTGAGAGTCGGTTGCGCCGGTATTGGTGGCGATGGCAATGCTACCGGATTCATCACCCACGATCAATAGATAGGTGGGGGCGGGGTCTGATGGGGTGGCTGCGTTCCACAAGCCTTGCATATAGTTTTTGATGGCAGTGCTGGTATTGGCAATGGTGCCGCCGGTGCCCACGGTGGTGAGGATCACTTGAAAGCCCTGCTGGGTCTTCCAGTCCACAAATTCCTGCATTTGAGCGGCTTGAGCGGGAGGGCAGAGGATCACATACTTGGTGGGATGGCGCATAAAGTTGCCACGTGTATCGGCATCCCAGTTGAAGAAGACCTTGTTGTACAAGGCGTCATACTCCACGGAAGCGGTTCTGGCAAGCAGATCAGCCGTGGCAGCGAGGTTGGCACCGCTAAAGCGCACTTCCACGCTGGCTTCTTCTGTCACCACCAGGGTGTTTGCCACTGGATCGTAAGTAACAGGATAAAAATCAAGGGCAAACATACGCACGCCACGCAGGTAGCCCATATCCACCACGCTAAAGAGTTCGCGGCTGCGGAAGCCTGCCGCACTGTATGCCTCTTCCTTCAGTTCAAAGGTGATGGTGGAGGGGTCTGCGGATTTGGATACGGGAGCCTGAGCGGGAATAACTCTATTCTGCAGAAGGCTCTGGGAAGCATCCAAATTGCGTTGGGAAAGATGGGTTACGTCAAGCTGAACCTGAGCTCCCACGGGCACGGCAATAAATTGCCTCTGCATGGGAAGCTGGGGCTCGCCTATCTCGGTGGTATGCCCATAGTTTTCGATATTAAGCTGATCAAAAACCCCGCCGCGGGTCTGGCTTTCCTTGATGGAAAGCTTGCCGATGCGGTAGTTTGCGGTGAATCCCAAATCGCTGTTTTGTAACAGCCGCATCTGGGACCCCTGGCTGGATAGTTCTATCTGCCGGTCCTGAGCAGGTAGAGCCTGGAAAACAAATAGCAGCATTAAAGCAATGAGTGCCGCTTTGCCAAGGTGTGTCAAAGACATGGAGTCTCCTTGTGATTTATTATTACGTTGTATTAAACTTGTCTATAACATTATATTTATGCATAAATCATTCCAACCATAAGGGGATACTATCTTTTTATGAATATAAGGGTGGGGAGGGGGGTACAAAAAAAGCGGCAAACGCCGCTTCCTGGATAAAAATGGTGGAGCTAAGGGGGATCGAACCCCTGACCTGTTGATTGCGAACCAACCGCTCTCCCAGCTGAGCTATAGCCCCGGGATATGTATCATTACAGCGGATCAGGCGTGTATTGGCGTGAAATCCACTGCGCTTAAATGTCACTGAATTATATTACCCCAAATCTGCAAACAGCTCTTTTGTCAAGGAAAGTTTTTGCTGGATTCCTTCCAGGCGCAGGCGCTCTGCCTCCACGATTTCCGGCTTGGCGTTGTTTACAAAGTTGGGATTGTTGAGCTTGCCAGCCACGGAGGTGTATTCTTTTTCCAGTTTTTCCAGTTGCTTGCCGATGCGCTCCCGCTCTGCCTGTAAATCTACAATGC
This sequence comes from Candidatus Cloacimonadota bacterium, assembly GCA_012522935.1. Classification (GTDB taxonomy): domain Bacteria; phylum Cloacimonadota; class Cloacimonadia; order Cloacimonadales; family Cloacimonadaceae; genus UBA3900. The sequence continues at coordinate 29,002 of JAAYJN010000030.1, forward strand.
CTTCCAAAGGCAGGAAGATCTCGATATTCCTCACCACAGAGGCCAGGGAGGCAGGCGGCTTGGGGATATCGATGCCGATGGTGGCATCCTGCACCCTTGCCAGCTTTTGGAGGTATGCCAGATATTGGTCAAAGAGCTGTGCCTGGGCATCCTCAGCCACGCGCACGTGGATATCAGCGGTGACGGAGGGCGGCAGATTCACCTGTTTACGCAGGTTGCGGATGGCGGAGATGCTCTCCTGGATAAAGCTCATTTCATCGGCAATGGCAGGTTTGATGAGGCTGGCATCCCCTTTGGGGAAGCTGGCGATGATGAGGGCTTCCTCCGGCATGGGGAATACCTGTTTGATCCCCTGCCAGATCTCCTCGGTGATAAAGGGCATCAGGGGATGCAGGAGGCGCATGCCCTGTTGCATCACATCCAAAAGTATGTAGCGGGCAGTGTTTTGGACGTCTATATCCGCATCGGTGAGCCTGTCTTTGCTTAGCTCGATATACCAGGAGCAAAATTCATCCCACAGGAATTGGAACAGCATCTGCCCGGCATCGTTAAACTTCAGCTCCTCATAGTATTCCGTCACTTGGATGCTCACCTCTGCCAGCCTGGAATAGATCCAATGATCCGCCAATTCCAGCTGCAGCTCCTCCCTGGCGGGCAGCTCTTGCCCCGGGCTCATATTCATCATGATAAAGCGGTAGGCGTTCCACAATTTATTGGCAAAGTTGCGCCCTGTTTCCAGAATTTTATCGCTATAAACCACGTCTGCACCCTTGGGGGTGTTGAAGACCATGGAAAAGCGCAGGGCATCGGCGCCCACCTTGTCTATGATATCGATGGGATCGGGGGAATTGCCCAAGGATTTGCTCATCTTGCGCCCGATATCATCGCGCACGGTGCCATGCAGCAGCACGGTATCGAAGGGTATCATCCCCTTAAAATGCAGCGTGCTCATAATCATGCGCGCCACCCACAGATAGATGATCTCTGGAGCGGTAATCAACACCTGTGTGGGCAGAAAGCGCTTTTGATCCGGGGTATCATCCGGCCAGCCCATGGTGGAGAAGGGCCACAGCCAACTGCTGAACCAGGTATCCAACACATCTTCATCCTGCTGCCAGTTCGTGCCTTTACAGGCGGGGCAGGCGGAGGGTTCTGTGGCAGAAACCACCATCTGGGCACAATCCTGACAGTAATAGGCAGGGATGCGGTGACCCCACCAGATCTGACGGGAGATACACCAATCCCGGATGTTATTCATCCAATGCATATACACCTTGGTCCAACGCTGGGGCTGGAAGCGGATTTGCCCCTCATTTACCACCTTGATGGCTTCTTCTGCCAGGGGTTTCATCTTCACAAACCATTGATCGGAGAGGTAAGGCTCTATCACCGTATCACAGCGATAGCAATGCCCCACAGCGTGTTCGTGGGTCTCTGTTTTCTCCAAGAGGCCTTGCTCTTCCAGCATGGTCAGTGCTTTCTTGCGGGCGGCATAGCGTTCCATGCCGGCAAAATCCGCCCCGGCATCCTCGTTCATGATGCCATGCTCGTCCATCACCAACAGCTGAGGCAGGTCGTGCCTTAGGCCAATCTCAAAGTCGTTGGGATCATGCGCCGGCGTCACTTTCACACAGCCGGTGCCAAATTCCAGATCCACATATTCATCGGCAATCACCGGTATTTTGCGCTCTGTGAGGGGCAAGAGCAGCTCTTTGCCAATCAGATGGGAAAAGCGCTCATCCTTGGGGTTCACCGCCACGGCGGTATCCCCCAACATCGTTTCGGGACGCGTGGTGGCAACCACCACATAGCCATCGCCCTGGGCATAAGGATAGCGGATATACCACAGATTGCCGGATTCATCGCTGTGCTCCACCTCGTCATTGGCAAGGGCGGTAACGCAGCGCGGACACCAGTTGATGATGTATTTACCTTTATAAATGAGACCATCTTCATACAGCGAAACAAACACTTCCTTCACCGCGCGGGAAAGCATGTCATCCATGGTAAAGCGCAGACGCTGCCAATCGCAGGATGCGCCCAGGAGCTTCAGCTGGTCCACGATGGTGTCTCCCTTCTCGTGTTTCCATGCCCAGATGCGTTCCAACAGCTTTTCCCTGCCGATATCGTGGCGGGTGAGACCTTCCTTTGCCAATTCTTTTTCCACCATGTTTTGGGTGGCGATGCCGGCATGATCCACTCCCGGCAGCCACAAAGTGGGACGCCCCTGCATGCGGTGAAAGCGCACCGCTATATCCTGCAAAGTGTTATTGAGGACGTGCCCCACGTGCAGGATGCCCGTCACATTGGGCGGAGGGATCAGAATCGTGAAAGGCTCATGCTGGGTATCTTCACTGGGAGCGAAAAAGCCGCGCTCTTCCCACCAACGATACCATTTTTGTTCTATCTGTTTTGCTTCGTATGTTTTACTTATCTCCATCATCTGTCTCCAAGAGAGTATGTTATCTGTTTCCAGATTATGAGACAGGATTTTATAAAGGCAATATATGTCAACCCAAAGGTGTTTGAGAGGCCAGAGACCAGAGGCCAGAGGCCAGGGGGAGGCGGCTGCGCCGCAGGGAACAGGGGATAGGGGCTTCGCTTTTGCCAAGTCTATTTTGAATTGGTGAAATCCTTATAATTAGGGTAATTAGTGGTTAAAACCCTTTCACGGTTAGCAAAAATGCTGTCTCTCCGAGACTCGTAACTTATACTTAGAGCGTGAGTTGACCTAAAATAACGTCTCTCCGAGACTCTCTTAGGGAGCTCGCTAAACGCTCGCGATGAATGATGGGTCAATGGACGTTTTTTTATCCGATTCTGCTTCCTTTCCTATTGGATGCGCTTGTGATGCCGTTGCGATATCCAGCAATTTGCAAGGAGAGGCAATGGCATCGCAACGGTATCTGATAAGGAAGGGTTCAGATACAAGGTTACAGGTTTCAGAGAAAGCGGCGTTCCGTCGCTTCCAAACAGTGCAAAGCACGCTCAACTGAGCGAAGCGAATCTCAACCGCGAGCAAAGCGAGCACTCAACTGGCGCCTTGGCGCCTCTCAACGCTCGCTAAGCGAGCGCCCCGTTCACTGTTCCCTGCGGCAAAGCCGCCCCCCCCCCCCTCATTTCTTCCTTGCGTCCACCATGGTTTCAGGTTCTATTATTATGTCGCATACTTTGGCAATGCAATTATAATATTATATAGAAAGGCCATATTAATGGAGACAATATGAAAACCCTAAAACGTTTAACAAAACCCATGAACGGTCTCGCCTTTTTGCTTATTTTGCTTATTTGGTCGGGGGCAAGCACCGTATTTGCACTACCCATTTTCAGCTTTGATGTATATCATCTGGAAGCCTATGACCGCAGTGGCAATTGGACCTATGATGCCGATAGCCCGGGCTTTCCCACCCACGACGGGGATTGGTTTACCAAAAGCCCCAGCCCCTCCTATATGTTTCATTATTTTGCCGAAAAGTATATCCACCAAGGCACACCCACCGTCATCGAATGTGTGGATGTAAACCTGCCTTTCACCGATGATGCTTCAGAAGTGGTGATGCACTTTGATCCCTTCTCCCTTGTTTCCTTCAAGCGCATCAACACCGTCGATCCCCTGATGCCCTGGGATACTCCCGGTCAATCCGGTGACGAGCGCGTGTATGTGAGCAATGGCGGCCACATCACCCATAATGGCATCCCCGTTCTGTACCTCCAAAAAGCCAAGTTCGTGATCACCACCCCCTATCCGAACCAAGCGCAGGTACGTGCCCTGAACCCTATCTTCAGCTATTGGACTGGCGATATTGGCACCGGTGCCCCTCAGACAGGTTATGGCTTTGGAGATTTGGACGAGACTCTCTCCGATCCCGCCTGGCTGGCTCTTTTTGCAGATTCTGGCTATAAGGTGGAAATGCAGCTCGTGGATATCGTCTCCACCGTCACCCCCAGCGTGGGCTATTTTGATTTTCTTTTTAACATCCTGCCTGCCACCGTGCCTTACAGCGGCGGGGAAGTGGAAGTGGATTTGGACGATCTGCCTGGTGAAATCGCCGTTCCCGAAACAAAAGCAACCATTGAAATTATTGAAGGAACCCCCGGCGGATTGGCAGATGATATGAAGACCCTCTATCTCTCAGAGA
>JAAYJN010000031.1 GCA_012522935.1 Candidatus Cloacimonadota bacterium
CAGGACACATTGGCAGGAGGCAAACATTATGGTGGTGTGCCGCCTGGGAAAAGGTTATATTATATTTAATGTCGGCATCCCCAAAAGGGAAAATACAACCGGCTGGAGGTACATAATGAGAAAACGAGGAGGAATCATCTGGGGAGTGATAGGCGGAATTACCGTATTGGTGGGCACGCAAGTATTTCGCGGCATCCGCATCATCAAAAAGATGAAAAGCTTAAAACAAGGATTGTCAGAATTTTTGACTGAGGTTTATGGATTGGAGCCCCAGCTTTCCGTGAATGTAGCCGTCAATATCAGGACCAAGATTTCCATCAAAGTGCGCTATCCTGAAGAGCTTTTGGCAAACAGCCCCGATCTGGAAGCCGATATCTATGGCTATATCGAGGAAAACTTTTTGGAACTGGCAAAGTATGAAACCGTAATCACCCTCTTGCCGCTTGAGGAAGAAGAAGAGGAAATTGAAGAAGAATTCGAAGAAGAAGACGAATAAGGAGTGTGACAAGCGGAATGGACATCAAGTTTTGGAGCTGGAATGTAAATGGATTGAGAGCCGTTTTGAACAAGGGTTTTTTGGAGTATATCCAGAGCGAAACCCCCGATATTCTGGGTTTGCAAGAGACCAAACTGCAGGAGCATCAGATCCCCCCGGAGCTGGACGAGCTGAGCGGATACAGGCGCTTTTGGTCTCATGCCCAGCGCAAGGGATATTCGGGAACCCTGGTGATGAGCGCATTTGAGCCCTTGAACGTGGAATATGCCATCGGTGTGGAAGAGTTCGACACCGAGGGGCGCATCGTGATCATGGAATACGAACAATTCTTCTTTTTCAATATCTACTTCCCCAACGGTCAGATGAACGACGAACGCCTGGATTATAAGCTGCGGTTTTACGAGCGGATGTTGGAGATAATGGAAGAAAAGCGCAAAACCGGCAAGATGGTGATCGTGGCAGGGGATTATAATACCGCCCACCATCCCATCGATCTGGCGCGTCCCAAAGCAAACGAAAAAACCTCAGGCTTTTTGCGCATTGAACGTGATTGGCTGGATAAAATAGTAAAATATGGCTGGGTGGATACCTTCCGTCATTTCCATCCGGAGCCAGACCGCTATTCGTGGTGGAGCTACCGCGCCGGCGCCCGGATGAAAAACGTGGGCTGGAGGGTTGATTATTTCTTTGTCAATTCCGAACACCTGGCATGGGTGAAATCAGCCGATATCCGGGACGACGTGATGGGCAGTGATCATTGCCCGGTTACGATCACCATCACCTTACCGTGAAAGAGTAATCGCTCTCGTAAAACCCATTACCCCAGCCGAATGCCAGTTTGTATCTGCCCTTGCCATAACTGAAGGGAAGTTTTACCTTCAACCTGGAGCCCCGGTCCCAAGTGACTGTTAAAGGCAAGACACCTTCCATATAATGCCTGTTGCCAATGGGCACTTTAGTTTTGGGGTTGGGCAAGACGAGGAATGCCTCCAAGCTATTGGCATTTTGCCAATTGAGGTATTCAAACATCAACTCGTAGGAATAGTTTTGCTTAAAATATGAGGGCAGTTTGCTGCACAACTTTACCACCGGACAGCAGAAGTTTTGCACGACATAAAGCTTGTCCCCTGTCAGCGCAACCGCCAGCCCCAGATGA
>JAAYJN010000032.1 GCA_012522935.1 Candidatus Cloacimonadota bacterium
CGAATGGAGGGGATGGTGCAATAGCTGCAATTGTTTGAACAGCCATCGCTGATGCGGAGGTAGGCAAAGCCTGTTCCCGTGAGCCTGCTGCGGGGATGAAAGGATTGAGCGGCGGCGGGAGGCATATTTGCCACGGTTTGGGCTACCAGCTGGCGGAAGCCTTCAAAATCCTTGAGCCCAATCCAGGCATCCACTTCGGAAAACAAGCCTTTGAATTCCTCATAAACCCTGTTCATCAGGCAGCCTGTCACCCACAGCAGGCGGGGTTTTTCGCCCACCAGAAATTCAGAGATGGTGGTGAGCACGGCATCTGCCTCCGCCAAGGCATCCTCCAAAAAAGCGCAGGTATTTACCAGCACCAGGTCTGCTTCCAGTATCAGGTCTGTACGCTGATAGCCTGCGCTTTCCAGGATCTGGGCAAAGACCTCGCTATCCACCAAGTTTTTGGCACAGCCGAGGCTTTCCAGGAAATATAACATTAGTAAAGGGGATGGATAAAGAGCCCGGAACGGAGCTTGGGCTCGAACCAGGTGGATTTGGGAGGCATGATTTCGCCGGCATCGGCAATGCCAATCAATTCATCCATCGAGGTGGGATACATGGAAAAAGCCACCACGTCTCTGCCGCTATCCACACGGCGCTCCAGCTCTTCCAAACCGCGGATGCCGCCCACAAAATCGATGCGCTGATCCCTACGGGGATCGCCAATGCCGAGGATGGGATGCAAGAGGTTGTTTTGCATGATGGAGACATCCAGGTTGTCCACCACGTTGCCTTCGTTCCAGGTGCCTTGGCGGGCGTTCAGGATGTACCACTTGCCATCGATATACATGCCAAATTCGTGCAACTGCTGCGGACGGTAAGGCTCGCCTGCGGGGGCAGGGGTGATGGTAAAGGATTTTTCCACCAATGCCATAAATTCATCCTTGCTGTGTCCATGCAGGTCTTGCACCACGCGGTTATAGTCGTATATCTTGAGCTGATTATCCGGGAAGATCACCGTCATAATATAATTGAACTCTTCTGTGCCGGTATAATCAGGGTATTTCTCACGGCGCATCAGCCCCACTCTCACGGCGCTGGCGGTGCGGTGATGTCCATCTGCCACATACAGATGGGGCAATTTGCCAAACGCCTCTTCGATGGTGGCGATATCTGCGGGATCATCCATCAGCCACAGGGTGTGACCAATGCCGTCGTCGCTCACAAAGTCATACTCCGGAGCCTTTTCCCTCACCTTGTTCACCACGCTGTCTATCACATCCTGATGACGGTAGGTAAAGAAGACTGGGGAGGCATGGGCATTGCAGGTATCAACGTGGCGGATGCGGTCTGCCTCTTTATCGGCGCGGGTGAGCTCGTGTTTTTTGATCCTGTCTTCCATATAGTCATCAATGGAAGCCAAGCCCACCAAGCCCACTTGGGGACGACCGTGCATGGTTTGCTGGTACACATAAAACATGGGTTTTGCGTCTTGTTTCATGAGACCGCGGGTGGTGTAGGAATCCAAGTTTTCCTTGGCTTTGGCATACACGCTGTCATCGTAAAGATCGGTTTCAGGGGGTAGATCAATTTCAGCTTTTTCCACGTGGATATAGCTAAGGGGTTGTTTTTCCGCCAAGATGCGGGCTTCGTCGGAATCCATCACGTCGTAGGGAGGTGAAGCGATTTGCGCTGCATACTCCGGAAGGGGACGAATAGCTTTGAAAGGCTTGAATACTGCCATTGTTTCTCCTCTTATTTATCTATAATATTGTTTTAATACTTTGATGAGAAACTTGTGGTCGCAGGTGCCGCAAGTTTCACGCACAGAGTGCATTGCCCACATGGGGTTGCCTATATCCACCGCTTCGATGCCCAGAGTGGCAGACATGGTGGGACCCACGGTGCTGCCGCAGGGCATATCGCTGCGCACCATAAACTTTTGGTAAGGCACGCCGGCTTTTTCACAGAGATCGATAAAGCGCAGGCTGCTTTGGGAAGTGCTGGTATAGCGGTAGTTGCCATTGATCTTGATCACAGGGCCGCCATTCATCATCGGCGAATAGCTTGGATCATATTTTTCCGGATAGGCGGGGTGGAAGGCGTGTGCCATATCGGCAGAGATGGCAAAAGAGCTGCGCAGGGCACGGATTTGCTCTTCACGGGAGAGCTTGAGCGCCATGCCGATGCGCTCCAGGAGTTCGCCCAAGAGGGAGGAATCAGCACCCTGCATGGTGGTGCTGCCAATCTCTTCATGATCAAAGAAGGCTGCCACGGATGTGCCCTGGGGGTTGTCGGTTTCCAGGATGGCTGCCAGGATGGCGTGGGTCATTGCCAGATTATCCAATCTGCCGCTAATCAAGAGACTATCATCGGTGCCAGCCAGAGAGGCATTTGCCAGATCATATAGGTAAAGCTCCATCTCGCGGATGCTTTCCACGCTCATATCCAAGTGGGTGGCAACCGCCGCCAAGAGGGGATTGCCGGCATCGCTGCCCGTTGCCATAATGGCTTGCAGGTGGGTCTGTTTGTTATATTGAAAGCCGCTGTTGATCTCACGATTCATGTGAATGGCGGCATTGGGGATGATGGCGATGGGGCAATTGATATTGAGGGGCAGGGATTTGATGCCCTCATCGGTTTGGATGCTCACGCGTCCGGCTATGCCCATCTCCCTATCCAGCCAAGTGCTGATGATGGGACCGCCATACACTTCCACGCCCACCCGGGTGACGCCTTTTTCGGTTTTCACCGTTTCGGGCTTCAGCTTCAGCGCAGGGCTGTCGATATGGGAGGCGGCAATCTGAAAACCAGCATCCGTGAGGGGCGATGAGCCCACCACAAAGGCGATGATGGCTGTATCTGCACGGCGGATAAAGTACTTTCCACCGGGAGAGAGCTTCCAGCTTTTGGTTTCGTCCAGTTCGCCAAATCCGGCAGCTTCCAAGCGGGTTTTGATTGCCAAGGATGCCTGAAATGCGGAGGGCGATTCGTCCAAAAACGTAAGTAGGTCTTGTATATTGATATTCATATAATACTCCAAATATTTAGCTTCTAAAACCACTTGTTTGAAGGTGGCTTTTGTGTCAAAGGGATTGTTTGCGTGCATCTGGGCGAAGGAGGTGAATCCACCACCTTGGCTTATGTATCACACCCCAAAAGACTTAGCTGTACAGATACCTCTTAATCTTTTGTGTGGGCGTCTTTTGGAAGGGCTCGTTCACAATCTGAATCTTGGCGATGCGGCTAAAATCCGCCAGGGATTTATTTACTTCCATGCGGTTCTCTTCCATCAATTGCGGGATGCGGGATTCGGGAATCCCTTCTTTATCCAAAGCTTCCAGATCGGGATAAACCAGGGCATGCAGCCTTCTATCCCTCTCCAAGACAAGGGCTTCCATCACGTAGGGGAGGTTATCCAGCTTTTGTTCCACCAGCTCCGGATAGATGTTTTCGCCGCTGGGACCCAGGATCACGTTTTTGCTGCGCCCTTTCAGATAGATGAATTTATCCTTGTCCAGGGTGCCGATATCTCCGGTATACAGCCAGCCTCTTTTGATGGTATCCGCGGTGGCTTCGTCATTCTTGTAATAACCGGTAAAGACCTGTTCTCCAGCTATTAACACCTCGCCGGGGATCTTGACGGGATCCGGGCTGTCTATCTTGCATTTGATGTATTTCACCAGTTTGCCGCTGGATTCAAAGCGGTGTTCAAACCACCTGCAATAGGAGATCAGGGGTCCGCACTCCGTCATGCCATAACCTATGGTGACGGGGAAGCGGATCTTTTTCATAAAGAGCTCCACCTCGGCATTCATCGGCGCTCCACCCACCACCAGTTCGGTGAGGGAGCCTCCAAAGGCGGTGAGCAGGGAATCCCGTATCTTTTTGCCAATCATGCTCTTCACTCCGGGAATCTTGAGCATCACCTTCATCGCCGGCTTTTCGATGGTGGGCTGGATCTGGCGTTTGAATATCTTTTCTATCAACAGCGGAACTGCCAAAACCACGTTGGGCTTCAGATCCTGCATGGCTCCCAAGAGCACCTTGGGGGCGGGCAGTTTGTCCATAAAATTGATGTGATTGCCGCGGGTGAAGGGATAGAGGAGGTCAAAACTGCAGGCATAGGCATGAGCCAAAGGCAGGAATGCCAACACCTTGGCACCTTCCTTAAAGAGCAGCATCTCCCGCGCCACGATCAGGTTTGCCAAGAGGCTGCGATGGGGCAGCATCACACCCTTGGAAAAACCGGTGGTGCCCGATGTGTAGATGATGGCGGCGGTATCTTCGTTGTCACACACATCCTTCACCTGCATACCTTCCGGGCGCAGGTTTTGCAAGTCCGTTGATTCCTGCAGGGGCTTGATAGTTTTAAAAAGGCTTTCATTGTGGGAATACAGCAGGGTAAAATCGTCCAAGGAAAAGATGTGTTGCACCCGGCGCAGCTGTTCGGGATCGATGCTATCGAATTTGTCCCGTGAAATAAAGAGAATCTGCGCATCGGAATGATTGATGATATAGGTCATCTCTTCGGGAGAGAAATTGATCAATATGGGGACGATGCTGCCGCCATAGGTGATGGTGGAAAAATACAGGGATGCCCAGTTGCCACTGTTTTTGCCCACCAGAGCCACCTTGCCGCCTTTGCCCAATTTGCTTGCCTCAAAAAGGCGATGCAGCCACAGCATGCGCTTGCCCACATCCCCATAAGTGGATGCCTTGCCGGGGTAATCTGTAAACGCAGGCAAATCCCAATAGTTTTTAATCGAATCTACAAGATAGGGAATCAGTTTTTCTTGGATCATAAGTCTCTCCTCTTGTTCAAATTTGCTATGGTCATCATCAGGAATAAAGTGGGGATTTTTGTCAAGATTTATCGGCAATTTGGGTTATTCTTGCCCATTAGCCTCCCTTGTCTCTCCTTTGTCTAGGCAAGGGTGAGACAAGGGTGGTACAAGGGTGGTTAATGGGCAAGAGCAAGGCAGAAAGAGGTAAGTGGCTGTACCCTGGCTTTAGCCAGGCGTTTTTCCGACTTCAGTCGATTATATAATTAAAACAATATTTCTATGTTAAGGTAGCTCGCTTTACTCGCTGGATAGTTTAATAAAAGCCGACTAAAGTCAGCGAAACGACCGGTAAAAGCCATTGTTACCAAGATGTTACGGTCTTGCCCTAAGACCTAACACTAACACCTATCACCTTTTTTACCACCAACTCAAAATAGACTTGGCTTTAGCAGCCCCTGACCCCTGACCCCTGGCCTCTGGTCTCTGGCCTCTGGTCTCTGGCCTCTGGCCTCTGGTCTCTGGCCTCTGGTCTCTATCCTCTAAAGCTGCGCCCTTTCCGTGGTTAAAACTAAGCTATAAGCGCTTACTCTGCAAGTCAATACATTTATATCGATAAAAATAGAGTAGATTTATCTTGACAGATTATATCGATATTATTTTATTGATTCCAGATAAGACGAACACCATAAAAGGAGTTTATAAATGGAAGCCATACCGCTACTTACCCTCAGACGCCTGCCTCAGTACTTGGAGGCTTTGCAGAGATTCAAGGAATCCGGGCTGAAGATGGTATCTGCCACCAAGATAGCAGAAATAACGGATGTGCATATGACTCAAGTTCGTAAAGATTTGGCTTTTACCAAGGCGGTGGGAACCCCAAAGGTGGGGCACAACATCGACGAATTGATCCGTGCCATCGAGCGCACTTTGAATTGGAACGATTTATCCTCCTGTTTTTTGGTGGGAGCCGGGCATTTGGGCAAGGCCATCATGGGTTACACCGGTCTCAGCCAAAAGGGAATGCGTATCATTGCCGCTTTTGACAATGATCCCCAGGTGATGGGTGCCAGCTTCAACGGCATCCCCATCCACAGTTTGGACAAGCTGGGCAATCTCCTCAGCCGTCTGCACGTTCATATCGGCATCCTCACAGTTCCAGCGGCAGATGCCCAAGCCATCTGTGACGAGATGATAGCAAATGGCATTTTGGCGATCTGGAATTTCACCTCCGCCATTTTGAATGTTCCCCAGGAGATAATAGTGGAGAACATAGATATGAGCTCATCTTTGGCAGTTTTATCCAGGCGCGTTGCCGAGCGTTTGGAAAGTGAAGCTTCCAAGGAGACTGAAAGACATGAAAACAACAATAATAAAAATAGAAACAGGGGTAAAAATGAGTACACAACACTCAGCAGCACACAGTTTTAACAAGGTGATGGAAATCCTGGATCGCTATGATAGATGCGAGACCAAGATCATCCCTATTCTTCAGGCAGTGCAAGAGGAATATCGTTATCTTCCTCAGGAAGTGCTCACTTTCATTGCCACCTCTTTGGGGGTATCCCCGGCGAGGTTGTATGGAGTTGCCACTTTTTACAGCCATTTTTCCTTGGAACCCAAGGGCAAACACATCCTCAAGATGTGTGATGGCACCGCCTGCCACGTGAGAGGATCAACCGCTGTGATCGATGCCATCCGCGACCGCCTCAAATTGAGCGATAAAAAGATCACTACGGATGACATGATGTATACTTTCGAAACCGTTTCCTGCCTGGGAGCCTGTGGTTTGGCGCCGGTTTTGGTAGTGGATGAAGAGATTCACGGACAGGTGACACCTGAACAGGCTCTGGAAATCTTGGACAAAATTGATGCGGAGGAAAAGGAAAATGCCTAAACTGGAAGATATCAGAGATAGATATAATGCAGCCCGCGAGCTGTGTAAGAAGAGAATAGTGGTTTGTGCCGGAACCGGCTGCATCGCCAATGGATCTTTGAAGGTGTTTGAAGCCCTCAAAAACGCCATTGCCCTCAGCGGTCTGGATATCACGGTATCTTTGAAAAGCGAAGATCCCGCCAGCCACAAACCGCATGACGTATATATGATTGGCAGCGGCTGTCAGGGCTTTTGCCAGGTGGGACCTCTGGTAACCATCGAGCCCAACGGCATCATGTATGGACACGTGAAGCCCGAAGATGCCGCAGAAATCGTCTCTCGCAGTGTGGTGAAAGACGAAATCATCGATCGTCTCCTTTATCAAGACCCGCTTACCGGCGAAGCTTATAAGGGACCCGATGAAATCCCCTTTTATACCAAACAATCCCGTACCGGCCTCAAGGATTGCGGCCACGTGGATCCTCAAAATATAAATGAATACATCGCCCATGGCGGCTATTTTGCAGCCCGTGATGCCTTTACCAATTACAATGCGGAAGGAATCTGTAAGCTGTATCAGGATAGCGGCTTGCGCGGTCGTGGCGGCGGAGGATTCTCCACCGGTCTGAAGTGGGATTTTGCCCGCAAAGAAGACAGCGACAAGAAATATGTGGTGTGTAACGGTGACGAGGGAGACCCCGGCGCCTTTATGGACCGCTCCATCCTGGAAGGAAACCCCCACAGCGTGATCGAGGGAATGCTGATTGCAGCCCGCGCCATTGATGCCGATGAAGGCTATGTGTATGTGCGCATGGAATATCCCCTGGCATGCTCCCGCATCCGTGAAGCCATCAAGGTGGCTGAAGACCTGGGAATCTTGGGAGACAATGTATTTGGCAGCGGCAAGAGCTTTAATATCCAAGTGATGGAAGGCGCCGGAGCATTTGTATGCGGCGAAGAAACCGCCCTGCTTGCCTCCATCGAAGGCAAACGCGGAATGCCCAATCCCAAGCCTCCCTTCCCTGCCCAGAAAGGCCTCTTTGGCAAACCCACCGTGATCAACAATGTAGAAACCCTGGCCTTGGTGCCCGTAGTGATGCAGCAAGGACCGGAAAACTTCCGCAAAGTGGGCTCTGCCAAATCCCCCGGCACCAAGACCTTTGCCCTCACCGGCCACGTTGCCAATACCGGACTCATCGAAGTTCCCTTTGGCACCACCATCCGCGAGATTGTGTTTGAGATCGGCGGCGGAGTGTTGGATAAGGATGGCAAGATCAACAACGATGCCTTCAAAGCCGTTCAGATAGGCGGTCCCAGCGGCGGATGTCTCACCAGCGAACACCTGGATTTGCCCTTGGATTTCGATTCCCTGGGTTCCATCGGCGCCATGGTTGGTTCCGGCGGAATGGTGGTGATGAACGATAGCACATGTATGGTGGAAACCGCACGCTATTTCATGACCTTCACCCAACACGAATCCTGTGGCAAATGCGTGCCCTGCCGCGAAGGCACACGCCAAATGCTGGAGCTTTTGGAAGACATCACCCAGGGCGAAGGCACGGAAGAGACCTTGGAACTGCTGCAGGAAGTGGGCAACACAGTGAAGCTGACCTCCCTCTGCGGTCTGGGCAAAACAGCCCCCAATCCTGTGCTTTCCACCATGCGTTACTTTAGGGATGAATATGAAGCCCACGTGAAGGCAAAGTATTGCCCCACGAAGAATTGTAAGGCCCTCACTCCCATTTATATCGATCCCGAGCTTTGCCGCGGATGCACCCTGTGTAAGAGAGTGTGCCCCGTGGGAGCCATTACCGGTGAAGTGAAGCAGACCCACGTGATTGATCCCATGATCTGTATCAAGTGTGGCGCCTGTATCGCAGCCTGCAAATTTAAAGCAATCAGCTAATGAGGAATAAGAAAATGGAAAAATACGTATATATAAATGACCGTCCCGTGCTTTGGGAAGGCGAGACCAACCTTTTGGATCTTGCCCGCAAGGCACACATCGAAATCCCCACCTTCTGCTATCACAGCGAGCTGAGCATCTACGGTGCCTGTCGCCTGTGTATGGTGGAAGTGGAAGGCCGTGGGCTGGTGACCTCCTGCTCCACCGAGCCTTGGGAAGGAATGAGGATCAAGACCCATACCGACCAGATTTTGCAGCTGCGCAAGACCATCGTGGAAATGCTGTTGGCAAACCACGATCAGGAATGCCCCAAATGCAGCCGCGCCAACGATTGTAAATTGCGTGATCTCTCCAACAGACTAAGCATCGAAGATGTTCGCTTTCGCAGAACCCGTGAATTCAAACCCATGGATCTGGGCAGCGTGTGCTTGGTGAGAGACCCCAACAAATGCGTACTTTGCGGAGATTGCGTCCGTTTCTGTGACGAAATCCAAGGCATCGGCGCGATAGATTTTGCCTGCCGTGGGCAGGAAGTGAACGTGGCAGCCGCCTATGGCAAGAGCTTGCAACAGGTGGATTGTGTGAATTGTGGCCAATGCGCAGCAGTGTGTCCCACCGGCGCCATCGTGATCAAGAGCGACATCGGCGAATGCTGGGAAGCCATCCACGATCCCAACAAAGTGGTGGTGGCTCAGATTGCACCGGCAGTGCGTGTGGCGTTGGGCGAAATGTTCAACGTGCCCGCCAGCGATTTGAATGCCGGCAAGCTCACTGCCGCCCTGCGTATGATTGGCTTTGACCAAGTGTATGACACCGCTTTTGCGGCAGACCTCACCGTGGTGGAAGAAGCCAATGAATTCATCAACCGCAAATCCAAGGGTGGGAAACTGCCCATCTTTACCTCCTGCTGTCCTGCCTGGGTAAAATATGCTGAACAGAGCTATCCCTCCCTCTTGGAAAACCTCTCCACCTGTCGCTCTCCCCAGCAGATGTTTGGCGCCATTGCCAAAGAGAATCTGCCGGAAACATTGAACGTAGATAAGAAAGACTTGGTGGTGGTCTCCATCATGCCCTGTACCGCCAAGAAGTTTGAATGCAAACGTCCAGAATTTGTCCATGACGGAATCGCCGACGTGGATTTGGCAATCACCACCCAGGAAATCGGCCGCATGATCAAGGAAGCAGGCATCGATTTTGAATCCCTGGAACCCGAATCAATGGATCTGCCCCTGGGCTTTGCCACCGGTGCGGGAATCATCTTTGGCAATAGCGGTGGCGTGTCTGAAGCCGTCCTGCGCTATGCAGCCGATAAATTTGACATCCCCGTTCCCGAAAGCATAGTGCTGCAGGAAGTGCGCGGCACCTCCGGAATGCGTGAAGCCATCCTGGCAGATGGAAACCTGAAGATCGCCGTGGTACACGGATTGCGCAGAGCACAGGAGCTGTGCGACAAAGTGGTAAACGGTGAAGTGGATTATGACATCATCGAAGTGATGGCGTGCCCCGGCGGATGCGCTGGTGGAGCGGGACAACCCATCGTTCACACTCAAAAACAACGTCAAAAGCGCACCTCCTCCCTCTACCATGCCGATAGAAGCATGCCGATGCACCGCGCTCAAGACAACCCCTTTATCCATGAACTTTATGAGACACTTTTGGGCGAGCCCAACAGCGAAAAAGCACATGAGCTCCTCCACACTGCATACAGACACCGCAGACGCATCGACGACGATGAACTGAGCATCAGCGTGGGCGATGCCGAAGACCGCTGCAAAGTGCGTGTCTGCGTGGGAACCTCCTGCTACCTCAGAGGCTCTCAGGATATCCTGGCAAAGACCCTGCAACTGGTGGAAGAAAACGCCTGGGGCAATTACTTTGACATTGGTGCCACCTTCTGCAGTGAAAAGTGTGACAAAGGACCCAACGTGGCTGTGGGTGACAATGTAATCCACAAGGCAAGCTTGGATCAAATCAAAGAATTAATCACTGAAGAAGCAGAAAGAAGAATGCAATGAAAAAGATCCTGATTTGCATGGGAAGCTCTTGTTTCGCACGGGACAATCGTGAAAACCTGCAAATAATTGAAGAGTTCCTGCGAAATCAAGGACTTAGCGACAGCGTTCGCATAGAAGGGTCCTTGTGCATGGGAAACTGTGCACAAGGTCCCAATATCACCATCAACGGCAACGAATATCACGAAGTTAGCAGCGATATCCTGCCGGAGATACTAAAGAAAGAATTGATAGAAATATGAGTAAACCGATTTACACCGAAAAGACCGAATGTCAGGATTGCTACAAATGTGTGCGAGAATGCCCGGTAAAAGCCATTATGGTGATTGATGGCAGTGCCCAAGTGATGCCGGAAGCCTGCATCCTGTGTGGAACCTGCACCCAAGTATGCCCTGTGGGCGCCAAAAAGATACGGGATGATCTGGGCGATGCCATGGCACTGCTCACAGAAAAAGACCAGGTATATGTGTCTTTGGCACCCACCTTCAGAACCGAATTTGCCGGCTTGGATAGCGGAAAGCTGATTGCAGCCATCAAAAGCCTCGGTTTTGCCGGTGTATCGGAAACCGCATTGGGCGCACAGGAAGTTTCGGCTGCCTGTGCGCAGATGCTTTCTGAAGGCAATAATCCGCTTCTCATCTCCTCCGCCTGCCCCAGCATCGTGCACCTCATAGAGCAATACTATCCCAATCTGGTTCCCCACATCACACCTGTGGATTCCCCCATGCAGGCTCATGCCAAGATGTTGAGAGCAGCCATCTCGGAAGATATCGGCATCGTCTTCATCGGCCCCTGTGTGGCAAAGAAAAACGAATTTGAAGATAGCTTTGATATTGCCCTCACCTTCACCGATCTGAGGCGCTGGTTCAATCTCAGCAATATCGATTGGGCTGGATTATCCAGTGAAGAAGAGTTTATCTTGGGTGCTGCCGAGGAAGGCGGACTTTACCCGATAGACGGGGGCATGATAGATGGCATCAAGTTTTATAATCCCCCGGAGAATACCCTCTTTATGGCGTTTTCCGGCGTGAAAGACGTGGTGGAAGCTCTGGATGAGATAGATACCGGCAATTTTGATCATCCCGTATTTATCGAGACCCTCGCCTGTCCCGGTGGCTGTGTGAATGGCCCCGGCGTCAGCAATCGTGGTTCCACAGCGCAAAAGCGTTATAAGATCCAAACCCTCACCCCGCCTGCACCAAAGGAAAGGGATGAAAAACCTTTGGACTTCAGCAAGCAATTCCGCTCCCGCCAGGTGAAACAGCAGACTCACAGCAAGGCAGAAATAGCTGCCGCCCTGCTCAAGATTGGCAAAAAGAGAGGCGAGGACGAGCTGAAATGTGGCGGTTGCGGCTATGACACCTGCAAGGAATTTGCCGCCGCCCTCATCGAGGAGAAGGCAGAGCCCGCCATGTGTGTATCCTGGTTGCGCAAACTGGCTCAGAACAAAGCATCCGCCCTCATCAAGGCAATGCCCTCCGGAGTGGTGATCGTGGATGAAAACCTGCGCATCATCGAATCCAACCATCGCTTTGCAGAACTTGCCGGCGCAGATGCCTGCATCGTTTCGGAAGCCAATCCGGATCTGGAAGGGGCATACCTGGATCGCATCATAGATTTTCACGATCTCTTTTCCAAAGCCCTGGAAGAAGGAACCGAGGTGCAGATACAGGATATCCGCCAGCGTGGCAAGATCATCCGCCTCACCCTTTTCTCCATCCAAAAGCATCACATCTTGGGCGGTATCCTCCAGGATATCACAGAGCCCGTCATCCAACAGGAACAGATCATCGAAAAGGCAAACGAGGTGATGCGCAAAAACCTCTCCACCGTGCAACAGATTGCCTTCCTCTTGGGCGAAAACGCCGCCGATAGCGAGGTATTGCTCTCCTCAATCGTAAAGAGCTTTGGCAAAAAGGATTAGCCCTCATGCAATACTTTCTGGAAGCCGATTACTACCAACACTGCAAACACGGTTACCAATCCTGTGGAGATAGCTATTACAGCGTCAAAAACGAGGATGGCATCATTTGCATCTTGGCAGACGGCTTGGGCAGCGGCATCAAAGCCAGCGTATTGGCAACCCTCACCACCACGATGGCAGCAGGATTTATCACTGCCAAAATGGATATCAAGCGGGTGGCAGAGATCATCTTGGAGACCCTGCCCGTATGTTCCTACCGCCATATAGGATACAGCACTTTCACCATCATCGATGCCCGTCACGACGGCTTTGTGCGCATCATCGAACACGACAATCCCCCTTACGTGCTCATCCGCAACCAACAGGTGGTGGAGGTGGAGAAACAGGAAATACCCATCAAAACCTTCCGCAAAAGCCACCTCTACTATTCCGAGATTCAATTGCAGCCCGAAGACCGCCTTATTTACTATTCAGATGGCATCACCCAGGCAGGCATCGGCGTGCCCCACCTGCCCTTGGGCTGGCAAGAAAAGGGCGTGGAAGAATTTATCCTGAGCCTCTTGCGCCAAAACAACTATATGTCTGCCCGTGAACTCTCCAAAAGAGTGGTGCGCAAAGCACGGGAATATGATAACAACCTCCCCGCCGATGATAGCACCTGCGCGGCGCTCTATCTCAGAAACCCACGCCGCACCCTCCTGCTCACTGGTCCTCCTTACAAAAAGGAACATGACTCCGTATTTGCAGATATCGCCTCCCAATTCACCGGCCGCAAGATAATCTGTGGAGGCACCACCGCCGCCATCATCTCCCGCGAGATGGGCATACCCATCAAGGTGAACCTCAAAGAGGTGCGCAATAGTGGAGACATCCCTCCCACAGCCAATATGGAAGGCTTTGACCTGGTGAGCGAAGGCACCATCACCCTTTCCCGCACCCTGCGTGCACTGGAAGAAAACGCCTCCATAGACGATATGCCGGATAACGCAGTGAAGCGCCTCATGCGTCTGCTGATGGATAGCGATATCATAGAATTTGTGGTGGGAACCAAAATCAACGAAGCCCACCAAGACCCCGCCCTGCCCAAAGACCTGGAGATACGCCGCAACCTCATGAAACAGTTTAGCAAGGTATTGGAAAAGCAATACCTCAAGACCACCAAGATGCTCTTTATCTAAGACTGCACAAATACACTACATCCGATAGTCTTCATCCCCTCAAATCCAAAAAGCACCGGCGACATTCACTTGTACCGGTGCTTTCCTTATTTATAAGATAATCTTACTTACACATTATCATCTTCAGGGTTGATATGCCCTGTTGGGAAGAGGCACGGCAGAAATACAAGCCGCTGGCAGCCTGCCTGCCTCCATCGTCACAGCCATCCCACACAATCTTGTGTGTTCCGGCAGGGAAGGTTTGGTTTTGAGCTAATCTGCGCACCAGCTGCCCCTTGATGTTATAGATTTCCAAGCTCACGCTTTGGGCAGATCCCAAATCCATACTGATGGTGGTGGAGGGGTTGAAGGGATTGGGGTAATTGCCGGATAAAGAGAGGGCGGCACGTGGTTGCAACACAGGCGCATCACCGGAGGTGGGCTGATGATTGTAAAGCATTGCCCACACGCTGGTATGATCAGATTCTCCAGGGAAATAACCACTGCTATCCTGATCATAGTTCCATGCCACAAATGCGGTGTTTTGCCATGTATCCACCCGCACATTGGCTTGGCTGTATTGATTGTCCAAAAGCAGTTGTGGTCCTGCATCATCCGCCACTCCAGCTGGAGATATGCTGCGGTAAAACAAGCTATGATCCCCACTATCATTTAAGCTATCCATATACAAATACATCACCGCACCATCCGCAAAGACAGCCAACTGCTCAGTATTGCTGGGAATTCTATTATACAACACGGTGCAGCCCATATCTCCCCACAGTCTGTTGCCTTCATAATCCATCTTTTGCACAGTGTAATCACAGTAAAGACGCAGATTATCATAATCCTTTACCACACAATACATCCCATCATCGGCAAACTTCACGTGGGATACGCGTTGATTTTGAAAAGGCTGCAGAGGGCGGATGGCTTTGCCATGGTTGCCCCAAGGGCGTGTTTGATCGCTATTGATGCGTTGCACCAATCCCCGTTCTATACTGGAGGTAATCTGAAGATCACCAAATACCAGCAGGTCCTCACCATCCAAGCCCAAGTCACGCACAAACACCAAATCACTGCCCTGCCCCAAAAAGACGCCGATTCCGCTGGCAAGCCATCCCTGTGCCGGATTGCCGTCTTCATCCACCAACAGAACGTTGGTGCGGATCCAATCGTGTTGAGTGTGAGTGTAGGTCCACAAAAAGTATCTCCCCTTTACATAGCAGGAGCCGGGGAAAGTGCCAGCGGTGACGTTTGCAATATGCCGTCCCTCAGATCCCCACATCATTTCTCCATCCGCGATGCGCTGCCCCCATATATTATGCACCGTCCCGTAATGTTGCTTCCAAATCAGATAAATACCGGATTCATGCACTTCCATATCCCTAATGGAGTGTCCACCCGTCATGATGGGCAATCCAAAACCGGGATAGCGGCGATAGCCACTGTTATCCACTACTTGCAGATAGTGAACGGTGGTGCCATCCTCTCCACGCACGGAGTATAACAAGGCAACGTTTGTGTCATCCATCTTCGTGGCTTTGATCAGATAATCATCATACACAATGCTGGGCACCAGGGCAAATCCATTGGAGGGCAAGATGTTATTGCCTGCCGCATCCGAGATCTGATAATAGGTTTGTGCTTTGCCATAGCGGCTGTCTTTCCAGAAAGTAAAGAATTTATCACCAACAGACAGCACCAAGGTGCCGCTGGTGGAGCCTGCCAGAGTTTGGGATATAGTCTCATTTGTAGGGTAAACAAATGCATTGCCATGCTGGTTAAAAACCTGACGTTTCAAGTATTTATATCCTAAAGATGTGGAATTCCACACAAAAAAGGCGTGTTCCGGATAAGCAAAGATGCTGTGGATACCAAGATTGTTACACAATTGCTTGCCATCCTCTCCCCACAAGAGGTTGCCATCTGTATCCACAGCCTGAGCTATGATTTGCTGCGGTAGGTCGCCAAACCCACCGCTATTCCAGCATATCCATGCCACATCGTTTGCACTCACGGCAAGGCTCAGCTCTCTTCCCTCATAACCCGTATTTGATAGCTGCACACCCTCCGGGCTCCACATCACATCCAAATCTGCCCCAAAGCGTTGGATGTGCCTGGTTATATTCTCACCTGTGCCCTGTTTGGTCGCAATCGCCACCCCTCCATCGGCATATTCCGCAAATTTAATAGCTTCCATATAACCCACGCTGGGCAGTGCATAGTTTACAAGGGCTGGCAGGAGGCTATTGCCGGAAGCGTCAAACTTGCCCAAGACCAAAGAGTTGGCACTTGTATCGTTATAGTGGCAGAGGATAAAATTGCCATCCGAGGTGGGAAATGAGGTGACGTTACTCCGCGGGAACTGCCCTGCACCCAACAGGGGATTATTGCCCACCACTTCTCCGGATGCCGATATACGCAAGAAATAGCTGGGTATATTATCAATCGTGGTGTGCTGGGTGTATTGTACCACAAATCCACCTGCACCATCCTTAAAGGAGTTTTTTAGCTTGATGATATTGCCATTGGCAAGCGAGATGCCATCCATTTCCCAAAGCTTGTTGCCCCACATATCCAATTGTTGAGCAAAGAGAACATTGCGATACCAGTTGTAAGAAATAACAAACGCTCCCCCGGTCTGGTTTGCCACCAATTGCACTTCTGCGAGGTCCTCTCTATCTGTATTCACATGAACACCCTCTTCTCCCCACAGTGTGAGGCCGTTGCTGGTAAGCTTTTGCGCCATTAGCCGCGCTTGATTGCCAAAGGCGTATTCCTCCCAAAGCAGAACTATATTCTGATCCGAACTTAAAGTAGCACACAGGGCTCTTTCATTGATGGCACCACTTACTATCAATTGGGGCTGATTCCATACTGTGACACCAAAAGGGGTGAACTTTTGGGCGTAGATACCCGAACTGCCCAAACTGTTATCCGACCAAAAAACAATCTGACAGTTATCAGCGGTATGCACCTGCACACCATTCCAAATAACATCCGATGTTTGGCGCAAAGGAAATTCCTGGGCATACAAGCCGATGAAAACTAATACGCTTAGAAAGATTAAAATAATGATGCGTTTCATAATCAGCTCCTTGATATGTGTATTTGTATCTTTATGATAATGCAATTCTTGAGCCAATGGCAGATATA
>JAAYJN010000033.1 GCA_012522935.1 Candidatus Cloacimonadota bacterium
AATAACGACTGGCTGATCAGCCCCATTTTGGAGCCTCAAGCCGGACAATCCTTCAACTTCTGGGCTCGCAGCTATACCGCTCAGTATGGATTGGAGAGATTTAAGGTTGGTGTATCCAATGGCGGCACCGCCCCTGCAAGCTTCAATATCATCAGTGCCGGCAGCTATGTCTCGGCTCCTGAGGCATGGACGCTTTACAGCTACGATCTCAGCGCTTATGCAGGTCAGGAAGTGCGCGTGGGCATCCAATGTGTGTCCGATGACGCTTTCTTCTTCCTGGTGGACGACGTGAGCCTTGGCACACCTTCCTCCAATATCTATCAGGGACCCTATGCCGGCGCCTTTATGGGTAATCTCACCCGCACCACCGGCATCCCTGTGCCCGGCATCGCCAGCACCACCGGCACCCGTGACCTGCTTGGTTACAAGGTGTATCGTGATGGCGTGTTGATCAATACCATCAACAATGCCGGCACCCTGGCTTATGACGATCTCGGCCTTGATATCGGCACCTACAGCTACACTGTGACCGCCGTCTACACTTCCGGCGAATCCGATCCCGCAGGCCCCGTCACCGCCACTGTGGCTCCTCAGCTTGATCCCCCCACCAACCTCACCGCAGAAGTAGTGGGCGCCAACACCGTGGAGCTGAACTGGACCGCCCCCGGCGACGTTCCCCCTCCTCCGGAAGGACAATGGATCACCTGGTGCAACGACGTGCTTGGCAATAGCGTGGGCACCGGCGGCGTGGTCACCTTTGATGTGGCTCACCGCTTTACCCAGGCAGACCTTGCCAGCGTGGCAGGCGGCACCATCACCCAGGTTAAATTCGTGCCCAATCACGAAGCTTGCGTTTATACCGTAAAGGTATGGACAGGCGGCAGTGCCAGCAGTGCAGGAACCCTTGTTTCCTCACAGGTAGTGCCCACCTTTACCATCAACCAGTGGAACACAGTAGTGCTGAATACCCCCGTACCCATCCCCACCACTGGTGATGTGTATATTGGTTATGAATCCAATACCCAGGGCGGCCACCCCGCAGGTTGCGATGCTGGTCCCCAAATCGAAGGCAAAGGCAATATGATGTATTTCCAAGGTGAATGGGATACCCTCACGAACCTTGCCTCCAGCCTTACCTATAACTGGCTGATCGAGACCTACGTGGGCAGCGGCGCCAATCTGAGAAAGATCGAGCTGGCTCCCATCGCAGAAGCTCCCCGCCCCATCTATCCCAAAGCCAGCCTCTCCGTGGCGCATACCGAGGTGACACCTCAACACACCCAGCTGCGCAACCACACTGGCTTTAAAGTATATCGTGATGGCAACCTCATCCATACCATCACCAACCCTGCCACCACCACCTATAGCGATGCCGGTCTTGCACTGGGAACCTACAGCTACACAGTTACCGCTGTTTATGCTGCCGGTGAATCCGAGCCCGCAGGCCCCGCCACCGCCACCATCCATGGTGAAACGGCACCCCCCATCAACCTTACCGCCGATGTGGAAGGCCGTGACGTTACCTTGAACTGGGAAAGCCCGGAAGCCCCGCAACAGGGCGAGTGGATCACCTGGTGTAACGACGTGCTGGGCAACTCCATCGGTACCGGCGGCGCCGCCACCTTTGCCGTGGCTCACCGCTTTACCCAGGCCGATCTTGCCAGCGTGGCAGGCGGCACCATTTCTCAGTTGCGTTTTGTCCCCAACGAGCAAAACTGTGTATATACCGCCAAGGTCTGGACTGGTGGCAGTGCATCCAATGCCGGAACGCTTGTTTCCTCCCAGTTGGTGCCCAATTTCATCCTCGATGAATGGAACACCGTGGTCCTCAATACCCCCGTGCCCATCCCCACCACCGGTGATGTGTACATTGGTTATGAGGCTGCCACCCAGACTGGCTATCCCGCCGGCTGTGATGCTGGTCCTCCCATCGAAGGCAAAGGCAATATGATGTACCTCAATGGTGCTTGGGATACCCTCACCAACATCGCCGCTTCCCTCACCTACAACTGGTTGATCGAGACCTTCGTCGCCACGGGCAGCGGTATGAAGAATATCCCGCTTACCCCCATCGTGGAAGCTCCTCAGATCACCATGGATAGGGCTGTCTTTGATGTAATGCACAAAGACCTTCCCGCTTCCGACCGTGCCGTGGCTGGCTTCAAAGTGTATCGTGACAACGTGCTGATCGCCACTTTGAACGATCCCCTTGCCACCACCTATACCGAGCTGGAAGTGCCCAATGGCACCTACACCTACGGCGTATCTGCCGTCCATACCACCGGTGAGTCTCCTCAGGCCACCATCCAGGTGACTGTGGACCTGCAGATGGCAGAGGTTGTCTTTGAAGATGGCTTTGAAAACTATGATGACTTTGCCACCTTGTTTGCTCCCTGGACTCTTCTGGACGTTGATCTCTCTGAGACCTATGGCTTCAGCGATATTCAATTCCCGAATTCCGGCAGCGCCTTTGCCTACATCATCTTCAACCCCAGCGCCACAGTGCCTCCCATTACCGGGCTTGATCCTCACGCTGGCAGCAAGATGGCAGCCAGCTTTGCCGCTGTCAACCCTCCCAATAACGACTGGATGATCACCCCCAGAATCCAGATGGGAACCGGCAGCGCCATCAAGTTCTATGCCCGCAGCCACACTACCACTTATGGTTTGGAGAGATTCCGCGTGGGCGTGTCCCTCCTTCCCACCATCGTGCAGCAAGGCTTCCAGTGGGTGAATGGTGCTTTCAGTGAAGCTCCTGCCAACTGGACTGAATATATCTTCGACCTCAGCGCTTATGACAACCAGGCGGTGCGCATTGCCATCCGCTGCATCAGCGACGATTCCTTCGTATTCTACGTGGATGACTTTAGCGTGCATAGCGATGGCGGTTATTTGGTGAGCTCTGATGATACGGGTATCCCCGCCATCAGCACCAATCTGCAGGATAACTATCCCAACCCATTCAATCCTGAGACCACCATCCGCTACAGCCTCCGCGAAGCTGGTCCTGTAAGCATCCAGATCTACAACCTGAAAGGTCAGCTGGTCAACACCCTGGTAAATGAAGCCAAGGAAGCCGGCAACCACAGCGTGGTCTGGAATGGTAAAGATAAGAACAACCGCTCTGTCTCTTCCGGTGTGTATTATTACAAGATGAATGCCGGCAAATACAGCAGCACCAAGAAAATGATCCTGATGAAGTAAGACCTACTTTATCAAGACCCATACACTGCGCCCTGGGAACACTCCTGGGGCGCTTTTTTGTATCTGTGGGTTTCCCTATTGATGAGGAACAGGTAAGTGTGTGCTAACTATAATTTGTTTTAGGCTTGATAATTGCATATTGGTAATCTGGTTGGTGAATAGGCCTCATCACATAGTGTAATTTGCAGCTATGAGCTGGGTTACGCTCAAGATGAAGCGTTAAAGATGTCAGCCAAACCATGATTTTATATTCATAAGTGTAAAAGGAGATACAATGAAGAAACTCACACTTTTTACAGTATTCTTACTCTTGGCAGCGTTTGTGTTAGCCGATGTCTATACCATTGGTACAGGTACAACTGCATCCTACACGCTCCCCTTTAATGGACTATATAATTATAGCTGGAGTAAGGTTATTTACACCCGTGCAGAAATCAACGCCGCCGGCCTAAACCAGGCAGCCTCTTTCAACGGCATCGGTTTCTATGTTGGAAATACGCCAAATGACTACACCATGCTGGATCAGCGTGTGTACTTTAGGCATACCACTGCAAGTATGTATGATGTTGGAGAAGATAACCACCCCAATTTCAACGAATTCCAGCTTCTCTTCCAAGGAAACCTCACCTACGATGGTGGGGGCTGGTATTACATCGTACTCAGCGAACCTTTGGATTGGGATGGCAATCAAAACATTGAATTCCTCTTTGAAAACTGGGATGGCGCCTGGGTGTCTGGTTACCCCACATTCAATTATACCAGCACCTCACCGGAGTATATGGCTGTCTATAAGCCTTTGGATGCCAATTTCCCCTCCGGTGTGGTTGGCACCAGGACTTACAACCGCCCCAATATCCAGTTTGTGACCCCCCACCACCACTCCTCCGGATGCAGCCGTGGTGGTTGCCCCTGCAGATGGCGCCACCCACGTCTCCCTGCAGCCAGAATTACGCTGGATGTATGGCAATGTGTGGCCTGATGGATACAGGCTGAACTTGGGCACCAACAACCCTCCTTCCAATATTATGAATGGAGTGGATGTGGGCAATGTGACCAGCCATACCCTTACAACCCCTCTGGAAATAGAGACCACTTATTATTGGCAGATAGTGCCTTACAACGATTTTGGTGAAGCCACAAACTGCCCCGTCTGGAGCTTTACCACCCATCCTGCGGGCTTTGTGACCATCGGTGATGGCAGCCAAAACGCCCGCTACCCAATGGATTTCTTTTACAAAAACTCCCTCTATCAGTGTCTCTACTATGAAAACGAGCTCAGCTTTGTATCTGGCACCATCACGTCCTTGCAATTGTATAACAACTTTTCTACAGACCGCCCCAACGGCGCCGTCAAGATTTGGCTGGGAAGCACAACCCAGCAAGACCTGCAAAACGGCTTTATCTCCGCCAATGAATTGACGCTGGTATATGATGGCACCCTGGAGCTTCCTGTAGGCCAAAACCAAATCTTGATCCCCCTGGATACCCCCTATATGCACACCCCCGGTAATCTGGTGCTGATGGTGCAACGCCCCATGGATACTCAATATTACAGCTCCCTGGATTATTTCCAATGCCAGACCGTGGGCACCAACCGCGCCCGCTATGCTATGAGCGATAGCGAAAGCTACAACCCCGCCACCCCTCCTACAGGCACGCTCAGCGGACAATTCCCCAAAATATCCATCAGCTACTCTGATGATCCCATATTAAACGACCTCAGCTGTTATAACCTTACAGGCAACCAGACCCCCACCGTGGGAGTGGCTGCCAACTATACAGTCAATATCAAAAACAACGGTCAAAACGCCCAGAGCAACTATCAGGTGAAGCTGATGCAGGAAGGCGGCGGCGAATTGCTCTCTGTGAACGGTCCCACCATCCAATCCCTGCAAACCTTAGCTGTAAACATAAGCTGGACCCCCGCCCAGCAGGGCCCCATCACCATTTATGCCATGGTGGTTTTGAATGGTGATGAAATAGATACGAACAACGAAACCAACCGTCTGGATGTAATGGTACAGCCGGAAGGCGTGCAGGTGACCACCATCGGTGATGGAAATGAAACTGCCCGCTATCCCATGGATTTCTGGTGGAAAAACTCCCTCTATGAATGTATTTACATGGAGGATGAATTGGGATTTGTATCCGGCACCATCACCGCCATCCAGCTGTATAACCAGTTTGTTACAAACAACCCCAACGGCGCCACCAAGATCTGGCTGGGAAGTACAGACCTGCAAGACCTCTCAGGCGGCTATATCCCTGCCAGCCAGCTCTCCCTGGTATTTGATGGCAACGTAACCTACCCCAGTGGCCAGAATGAGATCTTGATTCCCCTGCAAGTCCCCTATATACACACTCCGGGCAACCTCGTAATGATGGTGCAGCGCCCGATGGATGGTCAATACTACAGCTCTTCGGATTTCTTCAAATGTCAGACCATCGGCAGCAACCGCGCCCGCTATGCCTATAGCGATAGTGAAAGCTACAACCCCAATAGCCCACCCGCAGGCACGCTCATTGGACAATTCCCCAAAACCAGCTTCTTCTACAGCGGTGAAGCCATTGAAAACGACCTCAGCTGTTTCGCTCTTGCAGGCAACACCACCCCCACCGTGGGGATAGCTACAAACTATACCGTCAATATCAAAAACAACGGCGTAAACACCCAGACTGACTATCAGATCAAGCTGATGCAGGAAGGCGGCGGTGAATTGCTCTCTGTGGATGGTCCCACCATCGAAACCCTGCAAACCCTATCTGTGAACCTGACCTGGACTCCCACCACGCCTGGCCCCCTTACCATTTATGCCACGGTGGTCTTGACTGGCGATGAATTTGCACAAAACAACGAAACCAACCGCCTGGATATCACAGTGCAGCCGGAAGGCGTGCAGGTGACAGTAATAGGTGATGGCAGCCAAAACGCCCGCATCCCCATGGATTACTATTACAAATCATCACTGTATCAGTGCCTCTATTATGAAGACGAATTGAACTTTATATCCGGCACCATCACCTCTTTGCAGCTGTATAACAACTTTGCCACAAACAACCCCAACGGAGCCGCCAAAATATGGTTGGGCAGCACAACCTTGCAAGACCTCTCCAGCGGCTATATCCCTGCCACCGAGATGACTCTGGTGTTTGACGGCAATCTGCAGCTGCCATCCGGTGAAAACGACATCATGATCCCCCTCCAGAGCCCCTATATGCACACTCCCGGCAACCTGGTGATGATGATACAACGCCCCTTGGATGCTGTCTATTACAGCTCTTCAGATTACTTTAAATGCCAAACTATCGGCACAAACCGTGCCCGCAACACCTATAGCGATTCTGTTGAATATGACCCCAACTCTCCGCCTGCCGGAACGCTCTCCGGACAATTCCCCAAAATAGCCATCTTCTATAGCGGTGAACCCATCGATAACGACCTCGGCATTTCCGGACTCACCGGCAATACCACCCCCACAGCCGGCGCTGCTTCCGTCTACACAGTTAATATCAAAAATAACGGTCTCAACGCTCAGGACGACTATCTGGTAAAGCTCTTTACCCAAGGCGATATCGAAGTAGCCTCCGTGCCCGGACCTGCCATCAACTCCTTGCAGACCCTGCAGGTGACCTTGAACTGGACACCCACTACCGATGGCAACACCTATATCTATGCCACGGTGGTGATGGACGATGATGAAATTGAGCAGAACAACCGCACGGCAAACTTCAATGTATATGTGAATCCCGCCGGAGTCTTTACCTTCACCGTGGGAGACGGCAGCCAGAATGCCCGCATGCCCATTGATACCTATTACAGACACTCCATGTACCAAACCCTCTACTACCCGGATGAACTGAACGGGTTTTTGGGGCAAATCACCGGCTTGCAGCTTTATAACAACTTCAACACCGGCGTGATGAATGCCAGCGTGAAAATGTGGCTGGGGACCACCACCCAAACATCACTGGATACCGGATACATCACTGCTGATCAGCTTACCTTGGTATTTGACGGCAACTTGGATTTACCCTCTGGCACAAACGACATCATGGTTCCCTTCAATGATCACTATCTGTATTTGAATGGCGAAAATCTGGTCTTGATGGTAAAATATGATGATGCCGATTGGTACACCTCCACAAACTATTTTAAGAGCCAAACTGTGGGCAGCAACCGCGCCCGCAACGCCTATAGTGACAGTGAGGATTACAACCCCTTGGCCCCTCCTGCTGGCACGCTCAGCGGCCAATTCCCCAAGACCACATTCTTTGTGATTCCCGGTGGAGTGGGGCATATCAACGGTGTGGTGAGAGGTGTAGGAAACCAGCCCTTGGGCGGCGTGAATGTAACCCTGAACCAAGGCTTATACTCTGCCACCACCAATACCGCCGGAGAATTTAGCCTCATCAACGTGCTGCCCGATGATTACACCCTCACCTGCAGCGTCCACGGTTATACAGATCACACCCAGACCATCAGCTTGGAAGAGGATCAGACGCTGGAACTGCAGATCACCATGGAACTCCTTCCCCAAGTGGTGGTGAGTGGAACCATTCATGCCAGCGACACCGGCGCCGGCATTCCCGGAGCCGCCATCTATCTCTTTGGCTATGAAGATTATATGACCAATACTACCGCCACCGGAGCGTTCAGCTTTGCTGCCGTGTATGCAGGTCACACTTATGAATACAACATCTCCGCCGCGGGCTACACCTCCCAAAACGGAAACATCACCGTGGGCAGCTCAAACTACGATATGGGCGATATCACCCTCAACGAAGTGGCTTATGCCCCCGTGGGAGTGCTTGCCGCAGCCAATGCAACCAATTCCAGCGTGGATATCACCTGGTATGCCCCCGATCCCAACGCCCTGGAAATCACAGAAGGCTTTGAAGGCAACACCTTCCCGCCTGCAGATTGGGGCAACACGGTAACCAACACCGGCACAGCCAATGCTCAAGGAGTTTACCCCACCTGGTGCAGAGTGGGACTCGTATCCGCAGATACAAACGTGGTGCCCACCGAAGGCTCATTCCAAGCCGGATTACAGTGGGATTACAACCATCAGGATGAATGGCTGATCACCCCCAGCTTCAACTGCCCACCCTCCGCCTACCTCAAGTTTGATACCTACGTATTTTTGGGCTCCACAAACGAAGACCATTACAAGGTAAACATCTCCAACGACAACGGCAGTACCTGGACCACCCTCTGGGATGCCAGCGAGCAGCAGGGAGGATGGAACCATTATTACTTCCCCATCACCGTGGATCTCAGCGCTTATTCCGGACAGCAGATCAAACTGGCTTTCCAAGCCGTGGATGGTCCCGATGATTCCGGCCTCTGGTATGTGTGGTTCATCGATAACGTCTATATCGGCAATATCATCACCACCATCAGCTTCAACGCCGATGAGATGCGCTCCGTATCCTATGGAGATTCCGCCCAAAGCGCCTGGAGCACCGCCATGCCCATGCGTGCCATCTCCAGAGACCGCGAGCTTGGCTCTCCCAGAACGGAGCCCAGCCATGCCATGCCTCTGGCAGAGAGCAACCGCTCCCACCCGCAAAGAGTGTTGACCGGCTACAAGGTATGGCGCTTGACCGAAGGCCAGGAGGCAAACCAATCCGCATGGACTCTGATAACCCCTGAAGAAGTAACAGGCCTTTCAGCCGGTGACGATGCCTGGGCAAACCTGCCCAACGGCTTCTATCGCTGGGCTGTACGCGCTGTTTACACCAATGGTGTGGAATCCGTGCCCTCCTTCTCCAATACCCTGGAAAAATATATGCAGACGGGAATGATCGTGGGATTGGTACGTCGTGAAACCAACGCCCCCATTTCTGGCGCCACAGTTTCCGCTTCCGGAGTAACTGCCACCACCAACGCAGCCGGAGCCTATACGTTGATAGTTCCCGTGGGAACCCACAGCGTAACCGCCTCCGCCACTGGATTCATCACCCAAACCATAGATAACGTGGCAGTTGCCTTCAACCAATCCACCACTGTCAACTTTGTCATGGTGGTGGGAACGGATAGCGATGACAACGTATTGCCTGTCACAGCCACCGCACTCAATGGCAACTATCCCAATCCCTTCAATCCAGAAACCACCATCAGCTACAGCATCAAGGAAGCTGGTGCCGTGAGCCTGGAAATCTATAATATCAAAGGACAATTGGTCACCACCCTCGTCCACCAAGACCAATCCACCGGCCACTACAAAGCCGTCTGGAGCGGTAAGGACGCATCAGGCAGAGCCTGCAGCAGCGGTATTTATTACTACCGTCTCACAGCTCCCGGTTATCGTCAGGTGCGCAAGATGGTGTTGAGCCAGTAGGATTATATCTGACGAAAAAAGCCCCGGCGTGATGCTGGGGCTTTTTTTTGAGGTTAGAGGCCAGAGGCCAGAGAACAGGGGCTCGCTACGCTCGCTATGAATAAAGAATAATGAATGACGAATGATGGGGACCTTAGAATAGACTCGGCTTTAGCGAAGCCCAGAAATCTAATCACAGCTGTAACTACATGGCAACACAGGCTTTAGCCGGTGGTTTCGCTGACTTTAGTCGGCTTTTATTACACTATCCAGCAAGCAAAGCGAGCCACCATCGAACGCAGCTAACCACCCAGACCTCCTGGAACCTGATCCCTAAATACTGTAAGCCCTTATTTAACAACCGATTAAAACCGGTGGAACCACCGGCTGAAGCCTGTGTTACTGCCCGTGCAGCGTGCGCCGCGCCCGCTAACCACCCTTGTCTCTCCTTTGTCTCGACAAGGGTGAGACAAGGGTGGTACAAGGGTGGCTAATGGGCAAGAAGCTGCAAGTCCTTGTATCCCCTGGCTTTAGCCGGGTGTTTCGCCGACTTCAGTCGGTTTTTTTAATAATAACAACAATTCCATATTATTGATAGATCGCAGTCACAATATCTCTCAAAACTATCACCTTGTTTTCCTTAAAACAAATGCCTGTCTCCTAAGTTTACAGGTGTTTCATAAACAGGTTAAAAACCGATGGGGTTGTTCTTGCGTAAGACTAATGTTACCATGTTGTTATACACTTTTATCTTCGTGCTTTAAAGACAGACTGAAGTCGGCGAAACGCCCGGCTAAAGCCAGGGAGTACACAGTCTGCGAACCGACCGTCTAAAGCATATAATTTCAAATAAATATGGTCTTTATGTGTATTCGTTTTATCCTAATAATTCGTGGTAAAATAAGGTTTCAGCCGCTTCTCAACAGTGCGAAGCACGCTCAACCGTGAGCGAAGCGAACACTCAACTGGCGCCTCGGCGCCTCTCAACGCTCGCGTAGCGAGCCCCCTGACCCCTAAACCTTTGCCCTCCCACCCAACGAAGGCAACATTCCCATTATTGAGGAACAATAATTGCATGTTTAATAAAGTGGTTTTAGATGAGCCCATTTCATCATGTGATGAGCCGGAGGCTTGTCAGTTTAACCCCCCGTAGCGTTTGATAGCATCGGGCTACCAACGTGGCTGTGACTTTGTTTTATCAAGTATAGAGGAGATACCATGAAGAAGCTCATACTCGCCACCTTGTTTTTATTTTTGGCAACACTTGTTTTTGCTGATACCCACACTATGGATGTGGGCGCCACTCGTGAGGATGAAGCCAGTGTAACCATCGGTGACGGCTCACAATGGGGACGCGTTCCCATGGATTTCTATTATAAAAACTCCCTTTATCAGTGTTTGTACTATCAAGCTGAATTGGGGTTTACAGCACGTGAGATCACAGCCCTAAAGTTATATAGTGACTTTGAATCATTTTACCTCAATGGCGCCACCAAGATCTGGTTGGGCACCTCACACCTGTCGGACCTCTCCGGAGGATATATCTCTGCAGATCAGCTCACCTTGGTATATGCTGATAGCCTGCATCTTCTCGGTGGTGGGCAAAATCACATCCTTATCGACCTCCAGACCCCCTATCTGTATCTGGACGGCAATCTGGTGATGATGGTACAGCGCCCCATGGATAGCGTTTACCATTTTAACTCCAATGGTTTTAGGTGCCAAACGGGAGATAGCAACCGCGCCCGCAACGTTTACAGCAATAGCATCGTCTATAATCCCTCCAATCCCCCCAATGGCGAGCCCACCGGATTGTATCCCCGCCTTACCATCTATTACAATTCCAATGCCCTGCAAAATGACCTGGGCTGTACCCATCTTGTAGGCAATACCATGCCCACCGTGGGGATGCCCGCCACTTATATGGTCAATATCCACAACGGCGGCATCAATCCCCAAAGCAACTATCAGATCAAGCTGATGCAGGAGAATGGAGGCGAGCTGGCGGCTTTGGATGGTCCTCCCATCCAGTCCATGCAAATGCTGCCTATAAATATAAACTGGACACCTTCCCAAGCTGGACCTATCAGCGTTTATGCCAAAGTGGTACTGGCTGGTGATGAGTTTGAACACAATAACCACTCCCACCCCCTCGATATCGTGGTCCAACCGGAAGATATCCAGGTGACAACCATCGGCGAAGGAGATCAAACCGCCCGCCATCCCATCAATTTCAGCAACCAAAACTCCCTCTATCAGTGTATTTATCTGCAGAATGAATTGGGCTTTACCTCTGGCACCATCACCGCCGTGAAGCTATATAACCAATTTGTGTCTGATATCCAGGGCAGCCCCACCAGGATCTGGCTGGGATCCACAAACCTGTCAGATCTCTGGGGCGGTTATATCCCTGCCAGCCAGCTCTCCATGGTGTTTGAAGGCAATGTGGATTTCCCCTGTTGGCAAAATGAGATTCTGATTCCCCTCACCACGCCCTTCATGCATACATCTGGGAATCTGGTGATGATGGTGCAGCG
>JAAYJN010000034.1 GCA_012522935.1 Candidatus Cloacimonadota bacterium
GAGACAAGGGTGGTACAAGGGTGGCTAATGGGCAAGCGCATACAAAGCACAAAAAAGCCCGGCAAATTGTAATCACCGGGCAGATATTTTATAATTGTATGACGGAGGCTATTGCATCATTTCTGCTGTGGGCCTGGCATTATCATTTCTGCTCCAGCGGTCGTCAATTCTGGTTTTGATGGGGCTGTTTTTACGGAAGTAATTCACGATGGCATCACGCAGGTTGATTTGGTGATGGGTGATATCCTCTTCGGGAACATGGATGAGGAGATTGAGTCCGGCATTGCCCTGCATCAGAAAGTCTGTGGTAACGCAGGTGTAGATTTTATCTTTTTCCCAAGGTTTGCCGCCAATTTTGAGGGAAGTTACGCGGTCGAAATTGGGTCTTTTCTTGGAATATATCACGTTCACACCGGAGACCACCAATCCATGGCGTCCGCCTTCCACACGGGTTTCGATGATTCTGCGCAAGAATTCGCCCGTGCATTTGAAGGAAACCACCATGTTATCAAAGGGCATCACTTCAAATATATTGCGGTAGGTGACGGGGCCGCTCTTGATATCGGCGCGCACTCCACCCAGGTTCAGGAAGGCAAAATCTGCATTCACCTCGTGGCGCATTGCGTCTGTGATGGTATTTCCCATCAGGCTTTGGGCGTCCACATTAATGCGGGAAAGATATACGGAGGTGTGTCCTATCACTTCGTCCATACCCTCTTCGGCGATTGCCACCTGATCTTCGATGGTCCTGCTGATTGTGGGATCTGGTATAAATTGATCCTCAAAGAGGGTGATCATGCTGCCTTCACGCAGGGCAGGCGTTTCATATCCCGTAATGGTGCGGGTTTCCGGATCTATGGTAAGCGTAATCCAGCCAAGGTTGGAGCCATAGGCATAGCCCTGGATAACCATTGTGTGGGTATGGGGATCAATCCAGGGTTTGGGGATTCCCTTGTGGATGTGTCCGCCAAGAAGGAGATCGATGCCGGATACTTCCCGGGCAATCTCCTGGGCATCGTAGCCCCACACGGCAATTCGCTCTTCAAAGAGGGGGTTGCCGCTGGCATCGTAACGGCTCAAATAGCCTTCTTCCACGTCATAGGGCAAACCGGCGTGTCCCAAAACGATCACGATATCCACCTTTTCTTCATCGCGCACCACGTTCACCCAGTGTTGGACTGCCTCTTTTTCGCTGAGGAATTCGAGGTTGCGGATATTCTCCGGGAAGCTCATTTTTTCTGTATCGGTGGTGGTAAAGCCCACGATGCCGATGCGCACGCCCATGCGGCTAACCACATAATAGGGCCTTACATACCAGGGAAAATCACCACTGCGGCGATCGCGGATATTGCAGCTGAGGATGGGGAAATCCGCCAGCCTAAGCGTTTCGATGAGGTCTTCATTGATGATGTCAAATTCATGGTTGCCCAATGTCATTGCATCATAGCCGATGGCATTCATATATTCAATCACGGCACGGCCTTGGGTAACGGTGCCCACAGGTCTGCCTTGAAAGAAATCTCCGGCATCCAAAAGCAGGCTATCCCTTTTTTTGTGGGAAAGGGAGCGCACCTGTTTGATGAGGGTGGCAGCTGAGCCTCCTCCGCCCAATTGGGGAGGAAACTCCGGGTTCATAAAGGTGGCTTGAGCGCGGTCTATCCCTCCATGGACGTCGTTTGAAAACATGATGTCCAACCTGAGGTCTTCCGCCCGCAAAGCCGGGATACTGCCCAGAAGCAGCAGACCCAATAGGACTGCCGTCAGGGTCAGAAAAGAGGTCTGTTTCATGATATCACCATGTAAAGGTTATGCCTGTATTGAGGCTGATGTTGTTTTCGCGCACCTTGTCCGGATTCTCCCAACCCCTATTGATGAGGGTGATATGGGAGTTTGGCCAGAGAGCGTAAGTGGAGGATCCACTGTATATTCTGTCATTATAATAGGCATCGCCAAAGAGGTCAATGGCTTCATACTCACGCCAGCTATAGCCAAAGCCCAGATCAATGGTGAGGAAACTGGTGAGCTGGAAGCTGCTGCCAGCCGTGAGCATGGGGGTGAGGATGCGCTTGGCAATGACGGATCCATCGGTTTCCACCTCTCTGAGGTAGCCGTTTTGAGCCTGGAAGCCCAGGCGTAAGGGGAAGCGATTTTCCACCCAGTGTTCCACACCGGCATAGAGGTTGAACTGGTCTTCATAATGGGAGCTGATCTGGCTCCATTGCACGTATTCCGCATCCAGGTTGAACCAGGTGCGCATGATGTTTTGCGGCTGATAGAGGATGCCCAGGCGGATTTCTGCGGGCAGGATATAATCCTCATCAATGGTGAGGGTGTTATCGATGGCATCAGCATTATAATAGGCTTCGCGATGTTCCTTGATGCTGCCGGTTCTATCCAAAGTGGCTTTGGGAGTGTAGGTGGCAGCCAAGCCAAAACGCTTGTTGAATCTGATGGCGGTGCCTGCTTTCAGCTGCATCCCATCCAGCTCGGTGTCAGAGCTGATTTCATAATTTGGCAATACCTTGCTGGCGTTATTGACGGCATCAGCAAAGGTATCTATCGCCCATTGGCTCCAGCGGATGGTCTTGCTGTATTCCTGCTTGCCTTGGAGGAGGGAAA
Source organism: Candidatus Cloacimonadota bacterium (assembly GCA_012522935.1). Taxonomy (GTDB): domain Bacteria; phylum Cloacimonadota; class Cloacimonadia; order Cloacimonadales; family Cloacimonadaceae; genus UBA3900. The sequence goes on from JAAYJN010000034.1 coordinate 2,620, forward strand.
GCTCGGCGCCAAAATTCATCTGAGCACAATCTAAAAGATCAAAGCCAAAGCTGAGAACTCCTGCATTTTGCATCAGATTGCCGGTGTTTTCAATCTTGTTGATCGCCAGCTTTTCCGGATAGCCGTCGTTGTCTGTATTGCGGTTGTTACGGATTTCCTCATGGTAATATCCGCCAAAATCCAGCAGCGGCTTGCGGTAGATGCCCAATCCCATCTTGAAAGCGCCAAACTGTAAGGCTCCCATGCCGGCAATGGCATAATCATCAAAGAAATTGATATTGGATGCATAAACGGCGTCGTCGATGTAGTTATCAAATGAATTGTAAAGGGGGATGTGGCGGTTATCTTCGTTGCGGGTGATGAGAGCACCGCCTTGGAAGGCAAGCCTTTGATCCAAGAGAGTGAGGTTGGCAGGGTTTGCGGCTATGCCAAAGGGACGGAGGTCGTTGAAGGTGCCGGCAGCGCCCATGGAAAAGCTGCGAGCCTCATAGCCGCCTTGCTTGTTTCCAAAATATGTGTCTGTGATAGACCAAGCTGCCAAGCCGGTGGCCACAAGGACCAAGATGGCGGCGGTCAGAACAATTTTGCTGTATTTATTCATTGGTGTTCCTCCAGCTTAAAAGCGGTAATCAAGGGAGATTCTGATTGTATTTTCTTTACGCTCCACGCGCGGGAAGTAGTTTTCGCCCTCAACGGGTTCGTTGTATTTGCGGATGGAGTATTCTTGAGTCTGGTAGGTTTTGTTGCGGAATTTGAGGTTTAGATACATGTTTTGGGAGATGCGGCTATGGAGGGCAATCCAAGCTTTGGAGCCTTTATCACCCATAAAGTCTATCTCCATATCCTCCCAATCCCAGTGACTGATGCCGTGGCTGAACCAATAGATGAAGGAGCCCTGCAGCTTCAGGTTTTCGTTGAAGTTGTGCGTATAATTGACGCCGATATAGTCTCCAGTCATGAGTGTCATGGCAGCCGCCATGGTGTTTTCGCCGGGTTGGCCAGGGTTTGTGAGAGAGGTATAGGGAGGGCTGAGTACCGTGTTGTAACGATATTCAAATTCCAGAAAGTCTCGGTTGGAGAGGAAGGTGCGGATGCTGGCGGTGTATTCGTTTGTCTTGGATACGCCTCGATCTGCAAAGTCTTCAATGCGGTTCACCTGGTTTTTGTAGCGCAGGCGCAATCCCAATTGGAAGAGGGGGCGGAATTCCAGTTCGCTTTGGAATCTGGCGGTGCGGCGTCCATCGGTCTTGCGCTGGAAGATATCCAGATAGCTGCGCCCCACGGTGAAGTAGTTATTGAATTTGTAGCGAGTTTCAAAGTAGATACCTTTTTCCGGCTGGGCTTGGGTGGAGCCCAGGTAAATATCGGAGAGGATGGGATTGGTGAGCGCATAGACGTTCTTTTCCAGGATGGTATCGTCAAAGCGTTCGTGCTCCGAGAAGGCATTGCTGTAAGGATTGTCAAAATCAATATCATAATCCCTGTACAGGGCAATGAGATAGAGGTTTTCAAACTGGGTATTGGCGCTAATCAAGAGGGCGCTGGGATCGTCTCCCAATTTGAAATCGCTGCCATCCACGCTCAGCTCTGCATATTCACCTTGGATGGCGGTATTGCCAATCACGGTGCCGGCGTCAAAGCCAATCACACGGCGATAGTCACGGGAGTATTTGCCATCCACGTGGGTGCTGTAAAGCCCGGCAATTTCGGCATCCATCATTTTGAACTTGGGATAGTAGTAGGAATCGCGCACCAATAAAGACTGCAATCCATAATAATCGGGCACCATAAAGTGGGCATCATCATAGAGGGCGGTATAGGTGGTAAAGCCCAGGCGGGTGCCCACAAAGGGATTGTATTGCAGGTGGGTGCCCCACAGTTTTTCGCGGAAGGCATCCTTGCGGTAAGCGAGATTGAGGTAGGGCATGGCGTATGTGGTTCCGGATTGAATCTCGGTATTGAAGGCGGCCTCTGCCAGTTGCATCTCGTCATTATCAAAGCGGATGGTGGGCACCACATAGGAAAACAGCTTCTTTTTGCCATCCTGCAGCTTGGGGTCTCCGTTTTCATCCACATACACGATGGCATCCTTATAATCATCAGATGCCCAGAATGATGCTCCAAACTTTGGATGGGAAAGCTCCACAGCTCCACCGCGCAGGGCATATTCCTGGGTTCTGGAGAGGTCTGGGGTAATGCCCAAGATGCGCTTGCTAAAGCCAAAGCCAGTCTTGCGGGCGCTATAAAAGTCTGTATTCTCCATCACCAGACCCTCGCCATAGGTGGCGCGGTAATGCCCCAGATATAGCTTCATCCGTGTATTACCCAGCCAGGGTAGCTTTTCATTCTCATAACCGGCATACCACTTGGAATCGTTGATAATCTGGCGGGCGGTCTTATCAGTCAAGCCAGTCTCAGCCTTGCCAGTGTGGTTCATGAAGCCCAGTTTGAGATGATTGCCATAGCGGATGCGCAGCTTGTAGATGAGATCGGGATCCACCTGATCCAGATTGAAGCGTCCCCAATAGGAAAGCCTCTTATCGTGGGGGATGACGATGCCGGCATTGCCATAATTGCTGCGGAGGAAGGGCTCGTGGAACATATCATGGGCACCTTCTTCAAAATAGCGGGTGTAAAACTGCATTTGAGCGTCGTAAAACATGCGGTTTTTGATGGGCGGTTCCTTGTAATACACATAGCTGCGGAGGTTTGTGTAGCCATAGTGGGAGAGGCCCACGGTGTTGCGCAGGTCTCGCATATCGGCTATGGTATCGCCTCTTGCCAGCCTGGTGAGGATAGCAGCTGCATCCACGGCAGAAACGTTGGGAAGGCTCACCAAATCGTCAAAGTGCATACGGTTAACGTTTTGCGGGGTCATCAGATAATCTTCCCAAACGTCTGCCATGCCTTCGGATGCGCCTTCATTGCTATCCAAGCGTTCCAGAAGGTCGCGTATCTCTTGGCGGCGGGCTTCGGCATCATCTATCTCCTGACGGAAAGATACCACCACCGCGTCTTTGAGGCGCAACAGCGTACGTTGGTCGATGGATGGGATTTGACGCAAATCGTAAATGCTGGCAAAATGGGCTACGTAATCCCGATAATCGAGGATGTCACGTGCCTGTTTTTCGCTGAGTCCCAATTGTCTCAATTCGCTGTACTGGGCGGTATTCAAATCCACCTTAGCAGCCAACCAGCCAATGGCAAACAGCGCCAGCAACAAGAGCAATAGTTTTCTCATCGCTTTTCCTTATAGTGCTTTATAAATTTGTTCAAATACATAATCTACTCAGATTGGCAGATTATTTTGCAGCCGGAATCTGTAAAGCCTTTTTTTTGGGTGAAGTATCAAGGCTGTTTATTGCCATCCAGATGTGCCAGCAATTCCCCCACGGTAAAGAGGGAACCACCACACACGAGGAGGTCTTCCTGCTTCAATTCCGTCCTGGCTACGTCCCATGCCTCTGCCACGGATGGATGGGTGCTGACAGCCACGGGATAGTCTTTTAACACAGCCATCTGTTCTTCAATGGTGGCTGCCCGTTCAGAATTGTTCTTTGCCAAATAGATATGGGCGGCGCGGGATGCCATCAAGCCTAACATGGCACTAAAATCCTTATCTGCCAGGATGGATATCAGAAAGTGGGGTTTAACACCAGGGAAGGTGAGATCGAGAGTACGGATTAACGCCTTCACTCCATGCAGGTTATGCGCCCCATCCAGGATGATGGCAGGGGATTTGGAGAGTAGCTGCATGCGTCCTTTCCAATTTATCTGGGAAAGCCCCTTGCGCACGGCGGTCTCGTTTACCTGTATCCCATGTTTATTGGCATAGATAATGAAGGCGGTGAGCGCCATCGCCAGATTGGTGGCCTGGTGTTCGCCCAAAAGGTTGGCTTGCACGCCTCTGAAGTGATAATCCTGATAGTGGTAATCGAACATGATGCCGGCGATATTGTTGTGGAGGTTTGTTGCCTGATAATCCCGGTCCCAGATGCTAAGCGGGGCATTCAGCTGGGAGGCTTTATCGCTGATCACCTTGAAGGGCTGCTGTTCCATATCACCCAACACCAGGGGCACGTTTGCCTTGATCATGCCTGCCTTTTCTGCGGCAATCAGCTCCAGGCTGCCGCCCAGGGTCTTCACGTGGTCCAGCCCGATATTGGTGATGGCAGCCACATCCGGGGTAAAGAGGTTGGTGGCATCCAGCCTTCCGCCCAGCCCCACCTCGATGACGGCACAATCCACCTGGTTTCTGACAAAGAGGATAAGGGCGATGGCCGTGCTGATTTCAAAGAAGGATGCTTCCCACTTATTAAAGAGCTCTTCATGCTCCAAAAAGATTTGTAGAATCAGCTCAAACTCTGGCTGTTTGCCATTGATGCGGAAGCGCTCGCTATAATCCACCAGATGAGGGGAGGTATTGAGGCCTGTTTTCAGCCCGTGCGCCAATGCCAGGGATTCCAGGGTGGCGCATACGCTGCCTTTGCCGTTGGTGCCAGCCACATGGAAGCCGGTGAGCTGATGTTGGGGATTGCCCAGATCCATCAGCAGCCCTTCCATCCGCTCCAAACCCAGTTTCACATTGCCCGAATAGCGTTTATAGACATGCTCCAGAAATTCCTGATAGCGCATTTACCCCTTCCTTGGTAATAAACGGATGTTTTGGATAAAAAAACAAGGGTAAGCGCACCTGTCGCTTACCCCGCACACTATTTAAAAAGTGGGTTTAATCAAAATCGGGTGTGGATTGGAAAGCTTCCGGAAAGAGCTTTCTCTTGAGATAATCCTTGTCTGCCTTGCGCTGGTTGAAGGCGTTGGCATCAGTCTTCCACAGTTGGATGTATTGCTTTACAAGCTCCATCTTGCGGCTGCCGTTGGATTTGGTTTGCTGATCGATATAATCCAAATCATCGGTCATATAGTTTTGCAACACCGTGGGGCTCATGTTTTCATAGAAATTCTTGTCCAAAAAGTGTTTGGCGTGCTTTTCCAAATCCGGACACACCACGATAACACCCATGTTTTGTTTCAATTCACCGCTTTCAAGCTTTTCTTCCACGTATTTTCCATATACAATGTAGCTTGTCTTTTCATGCTGGATTTCCGGGCAATAGCTGATGCTGGTGAGGTAGGTATTTTTGGAGTCTGTAACCTCTGGTGTATTGCGCAATAGCTCCAGATCACCGCCAAAATCATGCCCGTGATCTCTAATATAATCGGTGGTGGCTACCCAAATACTCTTCATATTGTTTGTGCAGTCATCCACGTTTTTCTCTTTATCCAGATTAAAAAAGTGGGGTAGCGCCAAAATAATAATCAAGGCGACAAAGAGGATGGCACTCAGTATCCAATACACCGAGATTCCTTTTTGGTTTCGCAACATAAGTAACTCCTGAATGGTTTCTTTTATCACGCTTTTACGGCAAGGCATTCTCGTCAAGCCTTTTTTGCGGGTCCCATGATTTTTGTGATGTAATTGTAGGTTTCCGGGATGTCTCTAAAGATATGACGATAGTCTGCATCGCTGTCTATTTGGATCTCCCTGATGCGCCGGGAAACGTTTGTTTCGCCCCAGTTGTATGCCGCCAGGGTGAGGCTCCAATTGCCATCATATCGTGCCCGCAGATACTTGATATAGCGGGCGGAGAGGTTGAGATTGTAAATGGGCACAAAGAGCAGCCCCCGCCGATGATTCTCACGGATATAAAAGGCGGTGGATTCCCGGATTTGTCCCAAACCCATGGCATTGCGCGGAGAAACGGCAAAGCTGCGGAAAGAGCTTTCCGTGCGTATCAGTTTGTAGAAATAAACGGGATCAAGCCCGTGCCACACTGCCACGCCCACGGTCATCAGACGCACAGATATGGGATTGTAAAGCAAAACCAAAAACACCAGAATCAGGATGGACAACAGCCAGAGCAGGCGTCTTTTCCTGCTTTTGGTGCCTGGTTTCTTGCGGGCTTTGGTGCCCATTGATTAGGAAATCTGCTTCTTAAAATCGCTCAAAGCCAAAACGTGAGACACTTCCTCATGAATGATTTGGCGCAGAGCTTTGTTTGCCCTTTCATCGGTGATGCTATCATTGATAGCGTGAAAATAGAGCAGGGTGTCTTTTTCAAAGGCGATGGCGTTATTGAGCACGCCCATGATGTCTTTGGCTTCGGTGGCGCGTTTGATGGCGGAGGCTTCGTCGTTAAAGATCCTGCCATCCACGATTGTCTTCAGATAGCTTGCCACCAGCTCCCAATCCCCGGAAAGCTCCAACACCTGCAAATCAAGCTCGTCTCTGAGATTCAAAAACGTCTTTTCATGGCTCAGCTCCGCATCACGCAGGCTGATGATCAACTCTTTGGTGGCATCGTCCAAATCCTTGCGTTTGGATGCCTCATGATAAAAGGCATAGCCATTGCGCTCGATCTGAACTGCCATTTCAATGATTTCATTTACGGAAAAAACCATCGTATTTCCTCCATTATCGTATTTTAGTCACTGATGGATAGTATCCAAAAATACGGGATATTTGTCAAGGGATTTGTGAGCAATCATGTGTAGCTGTTTTTTGTTTCAAAACTATGGACAGTCGACAATAACTGTAAACTCAATCTTAAAAATTGCAAAAAATGGCTGAAATGAATAGTCTCTCGGGCGTAAGAGGGAATGGCTATCGTAAGATTGCCACAGCGAGCATAGGCTTGCTTTTCCAACGAGGATACTTAAACAAGTTGAGTTGATTTAAAATGGAGCATATCTGAAAAGATAGAAACGGTGACATCATTATCAAGCAGTATCGCTATTTGTTCCCGTTCTTTATAGCCTTTAAAAATAGAACAGCAGATTGTGATGTCTACGGCTGTCCTCGTACAACACTGATCTCCATTTTCTGTTTGCCCCTTTGTATAATAAATGAAACGGTAGTTCCTGGCTCACCGGTTATCATCATTGTCATCATATAATCACTTGTACTCTCGGTGATAGGTACTCCGTCTATAAAAAGAATTATATCCCCCATCAACAGACCAGCTTGCTCTGCATTACTACCCTCTACCACATTGACTATTTGATTCTTTTCTACTGATACCCCGATCTTCCCTCGCCTCCGCAATTCTGCTGACTTCTCCAAAGAGCTCTTGATTTCGTTCAAATAAATTTGGTATTCATATGCCATTCTAGAGTTTGTGCTTAAATTGGTGATTCTTTCAAATGCACTTCCAGGATTTGTTACCATCCATACGTCTGTAATGATTCGGATACCGTTTGAGTAGTTTAGTAGATTAAACGAAACCCTGTGTTCAGGGAAAGGATCATACTGAGAACCCATAAGCAGGGCTACTCCTACATCCTTAGGATTGTCGTATCTTTTTGTCATAACAAGGTTGTATTCATTCTGTGACTTAAGAGAATATCCAGCTGACAGTAAAGAATTAATTATCACATTGACGACATCCTTTTTTTCCACATTATAAATGATCACTTCAGCCCTTCCTGAACTGGTGTTCAAATTGTAGTTAGAAGCACAACTGGAAAACAACAGCCCCAAAATTACTATTATCGCAGGCAGATATGAATTTGTCCTTTTCATCATTCCTCCAACAAGAGATGCATACTATAATGAATAGTTTTAGCGGTTTAGTAAAACCTATCTTATCTTTTTTTTAATTTGTTGAGGAACTTATTTATCCTCGCTTATAAACACCGTATATGCTATCATATATCGTAGAACATTGTTTTACATCTTCGTTTTCGTGTCAATAAGTATTTTCGAATTTACAAACATGCCAAGTTCCGAAATGAACAGAATGGCCAAAGCGGCATTTAATGTTGACAAAAAATCATCTGGCCAATTAAATGTAAAACATCCAAAAGGAGGATGAAATGGAGAATCTTTTTAGACTGATGCGTATAGCGCTTGCCTGCCTCAGCATGACTGTTTTGCAGGCAAATGATTATGATTCCATTCTAATTGATGACCTCATCATGATGGCACAACATAACAACGCCGCTGCACAATTGCATTTGGGAAACATCTATTTCGAGGGCATTGGCGTTGAGCGAAACTATGCTGAGGCATATGGGTGGTGGCTGATGGCTGCCAATCAGGGAAATGCAGATGCCCAGAACAAGCTGGGGCTGATGTATGACACCGGCGTGGGCGTGGAGCAAGACTTTCAGGAAGCACTGAAATGGTATTATTATGCATCCCAGCAAGGGCATGCAGGCGCCCAGTACAACCTGGGAGTGATGTATGCCGAGGGTAACGGCGGAGCGCAGGATTTTGAAGGGGCTCATGAATTGTATCTGGCGGCAGCACAGCAGGGTCATGCGCCTGCTCAATACAGCCTGGGCGTGATGTATGAGACGGGCGAGGGGGTTGCTCAAAACTATAAAGAGGCTTATAATTGGTATTCCATGGCGGCAAATCAAGAGCTGGCGGAGGCTCAATTTAAGATGGGTGTATTTTATGCCCATGGATTCCATGTAAAACAGGATTACAAAGAAGCAGCCAAATGGTATCAGATGGCAGCAGAACAGGGATTTGCAGATGCCCAATCCAGCCTGGGTGCAATATATAGGCATGGTGAGGGCGTTGAGATAGATTTCCATGAAGCCTATAAATGGTACCGGATTGCCGCAGATCAAGGGCATGCGGAAGCCCAATTCAATTTGGGACAAATGTATGACAATGGTGAAGGCGTGCAAAAAGACCATCAAGAAGCTCTGAGATGGCTGCTGATGGCTGCCGAGCAAGGCAATCCAAACGCCTATAACTATTTGGGAATAAAGTATGAATATGGGACCGGCGTGGAAAGGGATATGGATGAGGCATATAAATGGTACCAGATGGCTGCCAGAAAAGGAATTGCCCAATCCCAAAACGCTTTGGCGATGCTGTATGAATATGGGGCTGGTGTTGAACAGAACCTTGATGAGGCTTACAGGTGGTATATCTTGGCGGCAAAACAAGGATACTTGGATGCCGTGGATTATTTGGAAAAGATATATAAGCCCGAGTTAATCCCTGGATTCCCCTATAAGTGGATGGATGTGGCAAATAACAGGAATTTCACAGAAGACCAATTTGCCTTGGGCTCCATGTTTTACAATGGGGATGGCGTAAAGCAAGACTTTCAGAAAGCTTTGGGATGGTGGCTGATGGCTGCAGAAAAATGGCACGCCGGCGCCCAATATGGTTTGGCTCTGCTGTATACAAATGGAGAGGGCGTGAAGGTGGATTATAAGGAAGCCCTAAAATGGAGCATGATGGCTGCGGAGCAGGGGCATATGTATGCCCAAAATAATCTGGCTCTGCTGTATGAATCTGGCAAAGGCACAAAGAAAAACTATAAGGAAGCGCGGACATGGTATCTTTATGCGGCAGAGCAAGGGCATGCCCCATCCCAATACGCTTTGGGACAGATCTATGAAAAGGGCAGAGGCGTGACCAAGGATAAAGAAAAGGCATATTACTGGTACTTTATTGCCGCGGTTAATGCCACCGATGATAATAGGGAAGAATATTCATCAGAGCGGGATAGGATTAAAAAGAGCCTGAGCGCCAAACAACTGGAAAAGATCGAGAACGAAGCTTCTGTATGGATGTGGGAGCAGGGGTTGTGGCTGGGGTTTTGAACCACTAATTACACAAATTTAGCTAATTATATGAAGTATTAGGATAAAATGAATACAGCAAATAATACAACCCTTTGGAAACACAGGCTTTAGCCGGTAGGCTCGCCGGCTCTTGTACCCCCTGGCTTTTAGCCGGGTGTTTCACCGGTTTTAACCGGTTTTAGATCAAGGACTTACCTCCTTTTTTAACATAGCATAAAATACAAAAACAACAATCCATATTTATCTTTAAAGCCAAATTTATCAATACGTGTAACTCATTGATAATATGAGATTTAAAACCGACTGAAGTCGGTGAAACGCCCGGCTGAAGCCAGGGGGTACCACTGCAACCTAACCTTCCCCATTAACCACCCTTGTACCACCCTTGTCTCTCCCTTGTCGAGACAAAGGAGAGACAAGGGTGGTTAACAGGGAAGAAAGAGGTTTCAGAAGCCAAAACGCTTGTTTTTCTTGACAAGCAATCCGTGTATTGGGGATGGTACCTGTAAACACAATTCCTGGAGGATAAATGAGTGCCAGCATCCGTGGCGAAAGACTCGTCATCACCCTTTTGGGCAAGCGTAATGTGGGCAAATCCAGCCTGATCAATGCCATCACCGGTCAGGAGACGGCAATCGTTTCCGACCTGCCGGGCACCACCACCGATCCTGTGGACAAGCGTTTTGAGCTGGTTCCCATCGGTCCTGTCACCTTTTATGACACAGCCGGTTTGGACGATATTGGAGAATTGGGGGCAAAGCGCATTCAAGCTACCAACAAAGTGCTTTTCCGCACCGATATGGCTATCTTTGTGAATGATGGCACGCCCTTTGGCCAGGGAGAATTGGAACTGGTGAAGCGGCTGCAGGAGATGAAAATACCCCATCTGGTGGTGTTTAATAAGAGTGATCTGAGGCAGCCTGCGCCGGAGAATATAAAGTTTTGTGAGGAGCATAAGCTTCCCTTTATCAGCGTTTCGGCGGCTGATGAAAAGAGCATGAAGGGGCTCTCCCAGATGCTGATTGATCTGTCGCCTTCCAAACAGGCGGAAGCGCGCATCTTGGTGGGTGATTTGGTGAAACCCGGAGACAGGGTGGTATTGGTGACGCCCATCGATCAATCCGCTCCCAAGGGGAGGATCATCCTGCCCCAGGTGCAGGTATTGCGAGACCTCCTGGATCACAACGCCATCGTCACCTTTACCAAAGATACGGAATTGGAGCGCACCCTGGCATCTTTTGCCACGCCTCCCCAGCTGGTGATTACAGATTCGCAAGTGGTGCAGGAAGTGGCGCAGATTGTGCCGGAAGCCATCCCCCTCAACACCTTTTCCATACTCTTTGCCCGCTATAAGGGAGAGCTGGAAATCTTGGCGCGGGGCGTGAGACAGATAGACCGGCTGGAGGCTGCAGACCGCGTTTTGATAGCCGAGGCGTGTTCCCATCATGCCCAGGAAGATGATATCGGCAGGGTAAAGATTCCGCGCTGGATAAATGATTATTTGGGAGAACATCCCAATTATGAGGTGAAGGCGGGGTTTGACTTTCCCGAAAACCTGGAGGATTATGCCCTGATCATCCATTGCGGAGCCTGCATGCTGAATCAGGCAGAGATGGGACGCCGCATCATGGAAGCCCATCGCCGCAACGTGCCCATCACCAATTACGGGCTGGCAATCACCAAGGTGCAGGGTGTGTTTGAGCGCTGTGTGAAGGTATTTGGGGTGTAAAGAGAGGGGGCTAAAATTCAAATCCCAGGGCTATTCCCCTGCCCGAGGCGGTGGGGGCAAGATAGGCTGTGGGGGTGGATTTGAGGGTGAGCCGGGCTGACAGCCAGCCAATGACGGCGCCGGTAAAGACGTCACTGCTCCAATGTTTATCCTCATAAATGCGGGAAAGCGAGGTGAGGGTGGCGATGGAATATACGAGGGGAGGCAGCCATTTTTGATGGGGATATTGGTGGCTGAGGATGGGGGCGATGCTCCAGACCACTGTGGCATGACCGGAAGGGAAGGAATCCCGGCTCCATTTGAAGCCACTACTGCTGTGAAACTGATTGCCCATGCCGTCTTCTGGTCTGGGCTTTTGGGAGAGGAATTGCAGGGTACCCGTGGCGGCTGCTGCCAGAAAGAGGCTTTTGAAGCTGAGGAGGCCTGTATCCATGGTGTGAGAATCTTGCCAGAGATAGCCTCCCAATGCCGTGAGGGCTGTGGCGGGAAGCATGATCAACACCTCTCCGGGCTGACGGAATACATCTGCCGCATCATCCATCCACGTGTTTTGCTGATCCATAGCCCAATCCCTAATCTCCTCTTCCGTGAAATAAAGGGCTGTGGAGACAGCCAGCACGGCACCTGCTTTTAACCAATCCTGGGCTTCACATGTTAAAGGTTCTTTGACGGCGGTAACCACGGACTGGGGATAGGAGACAAGGTATGCCCGGGCGCTGAAGGGCTGAGCGGCAAAGAGCGCTGAAAACGAAAGATACATGAGGAGCAGGGCAAGGACGTGCCTGCCTTTGGAAAAATGGGTTGCCGGGGGACGGTAACTGATATTCATGAATCTAACGCTCTGAAATAAAATGCCCCGATATCCAAAGAAAGCAAGGTTTATTAGGATTGCGAATGGGGGAGGTGTCAAAAAGGTTGACAGCAGATTGCAGGTGGATATTCTTGGTAATGAGAGGTCTCGCCCCAATGATATGAGGCGAGGATGAGATGATGAAAAGATATGTAAGATATTGTGTTGGAAGACTATCTGCCAGGTCTTTGTTGGATGCCGCCACGCTCGCACTGTGGAAAAGCTATCGAAGAGGAGATATGTGATGAAAAAGACGCTACTATTGGTTTTAATCTTGATACCCTTATGGCTGTGGGCACAGGATATGCCCTTTGCCGTGAAAAATAAAACCCGCTTTTCCTCTTCCGGTATGGTGGGGTATGAAACGATCGATTCTTTGAGATACTATCGGGCGCGCTTGATTCAGGAATTTAAGGTGTGGAAGATAGGTGTGGGCTTGGATTTGGACTTTCTGTTTGATAGGAATTACCGTCTGCGCACCTCGGATTGGGACGACTGGATGGATGTCTTGGACAAGTTTTATTATATCAGATATGGCAAGCGGGACGAGCCTGTATTTGTGCACGTGGGTGGGTTTCCGGATTTTACCATCGGGCATGGGCTGGTGATGCAAAAATATTCCAATATGGAGCTGTATTCCCAGTATCGCAATCTGGGCTTGATGTTGGGGACAAATCTGCCGATGGTGCCCACTCAACCCAGCTTTGAACTGTTTGATTCCAACCTCAAAAGAAATGAAATCCTCTCCTTTTCCGGGCGGTTCAAGCCAATACCGGATTCCACAGTGGCGGTCTTGGATGATATGGTGGTGGGATTTACCTTGGCTCACGACCGCAATCAATATGGAAACTTGCGTTATTTGGCAGCAGATAGCTTGCAGGCGGAGGTGAGAGAGCTGCCTCGGCGCAGTGTGACGGTGATGGGAATTGCCATCAATCAACCTCTGGTGAAGCAGGAGAAATTTGCCCTGGATGCCTATACCGAATTTGCCCATATTGGGGGCTTGGGCACGGGCTTCATCATTCCGGGGCTTTCCACCACATTTTGGTTTACAAAGATCGATAGCGGGATGAAGATAAACCTCGAATATCGGCGTTATAGCAACGCATTTACGCCTTCTTTCTTTGATGAGGATTATGAGGAGGAGCGGGGGTATTACGATTATGAGCGGAATGATTTTATGACCAAAAAGAAGTTTGTGAAAGGGTTGGGACCGGCAAATGGCATCAATGGCGAGGTGGAATTAAACGTGAAAAGACGGGTGAAAACCTCCGTGAAATGGCAGAACATCATCGGTGAAGACTATAAAAACGGGAAGTCTCTGTGGCTGAAGCTGTGGGTGGACACGCAGTGGGGCAGGTTGGAAAACTTTTCCCTGGGATACAGCCGTACCAAACAGGAACGGCTCTCCATCAGGAAGTTTTATGATCCCGGCACCAAGGCAAATCTGGCGATGACCTTTAGATTGGGCAAACGCTGGTATTTCATTGCCAAATATGCGGAAAC
>JAAYJN010000035.1 GCA_012522935.1 Candidatus Cloacimonadota bacterium
CTTGCCCATTAGCCACCCTTGTACCACCCTTGTCTCACCCTTGTCCAGACAAAGGAGAGACAAGGGTGGTTAATAAGGAAGAGGTGGGAAAAAGGCGGGGAGATATCCGAATTAAAGCTCGGCGCTCCTGCTGAAAACAAGGATTTCCGGTACGTTTTCGGGGTTGTGATCCCTCACTCTGAATTTCTGGCATTCCAAACTGAATATCACTGAAGGATACGTTTGAGGGAAGATAATGGAGAAATTGCGCTTGTATCCTATGTGGTATTGGATATAGGGAAGCTCTTTTTGCAAATTGGCAGGGATGGGATCGATGAGGGTGACATCTGTATTTTCTATGCCTCCAATCAGAAAGCGCATTCCCGGGCTGGCGTATATCCTGGCGTTTTGGCGGATATATTCCAGACCTTCCTCACTTTTGCGGATAGCCTTCCAGCCCACAGGCAAATAAGCGGGATAATGATCAAAGATATCCATTCCGGGATTCTCAACCGGCTCTGGTTCTTCCAAGATACGCCCGCCATATTTATCCATGATATGAAATCCTGCCACTTGCTTGAAGCCCAGCTTAGAGGTGAGATGCGGAGTCTCTTGGTTCATAAAATAGGTGCTGAATTCAAACAGCATTCCTGGCTGCTGATTGGAGATTTGGAGGGCAAGCTCCATCGCTGCCTTATTCATTAATTTGCCCAGTCCCTTACCCTGCAAAGGTTTGAGGACGCGCATCCCTTCGAACCACAAAGTATTGGGTGGCAGCTGGGTAAGCTTGATGCATGCCACCACTGTCTTTTGGTATTCACACACTATGAACCAGGGCTCGCTGATCCATGCCGTCAACACCTTGGGCAGGTAATCCTCGCCACCCCAGATGGTCTTGGCAATGGCTACCAGGTCTGAGGCATCCCTCGGCTGGGCGAGGCGTGTTTTGCACAGCGAGATGTCAAAGCTTTCTACATCAAGAGGTTGTTTTTTCATAGCCAGGTCCCCACTCGCAGGATGGCGCGCTGATTGCTGGAATCTTTGAGGGATTGGCGCAGGTCTACTCCCAGTTTCATATTATTCATCACCAAATCACCGCCCAAATAGATAAATTGATCGTCTCGTTTGGCTTCTGAAAATGCCAGCAGTGTGTCGTCCATATAAATAGTTCCGCGTTTGGCGCCATGCCAGCCCTGAAAGCCTCCCCGTACGCCAAATCTATTTTTATTAAATCTAATGCCGCTATGCCAATAGAAGGTATTGTTATCCCAGCCTTCCTTATCTTCCAAGTGATAGCGGGTATTGAGGATAAGTTGAAGCGTGGGTAATACTTTATCTTTATAATCCAATTCAAACCGCCAGTGTTGGGGTCTGCTGGTATGCAGATCATCGCCGGTTTTGGTGAGTATCTCTTTGTCAAAATGACTGATGGTAAGGTTTAGATTCCTGTGTTTGGGATGATAGCCAAACCTTGCCAGGAGGCGGCTTTTCATGCCCTTGCTGCTAATATAATCCCTGCGCTTTTGATCTGCCGAAGCACGCAAAAACATGCTGGTATCCTTTAAAAGCGGAAAGCTTGCATCCCATGCCATCTCCACGGTATCGGGATCCCTGCCCAAGGCTTCACGCGAGGAGAAATAGGTGATCTGTTTGTGATCCGGATCCATGGCAAAGCTGATGGTTTGTTTAAACCGTTGATGATTGAAATTCCATGCCAGAAAGTGGTGTTGGTTCTTTCCTGCCTGTCCGCTTTCCCAATCCACGCTGTGTTCATTGAGCCTCACGCCTGCATAAGCCGAGAAGATCTTGGTTTGGGAATCCATGTCGGCAGAGGCAAATTCCCTGTCATAGCCTTGGATATATCCCAAAAGTGCCATCCTGAAAACTTTAGCCTCATAGCTGAGCGCACCGCCCCACAGGGATTCACGGGTAATATCAGCACGGCCGCTCCTGGTTTTGGGCAAAGATAGGATCTCTCCATCTGTGTTTTGGGTGATTTCGCGATTTAAGACAGAGCCAAAGGCAAGAGCTCTAAAATCCCTCCAATGCAGCTTGATGGCAGATCCGAAGGGGCTGTAAGAATCCGGCCGGGGTGCACGTTGGATGCGAAACACATCGCCCTTTGTGCTTTTGGAGCCGCTGCCCATGGTGATGCCGCTGCCAAAATGGAGGCGGTAATTGCCCAAAGCCACATCTTCCACAAGCTTATTCTGCCGGATGCCAATGCCAAAATTGAAGTGGGAGAGGTTCTTCTTCCAATCGTTGCCATAGTTTACAAAGAGATCCTGCCCATCATGCTGAAAATATGCCTGATGGAGGCTAAAGCTATCGTCTTCCAGCCACAGCCGGTTGTCCAACCCCAGCTGGGTATCAGGCAACATAAGCTGGTTGTACAGCTCTTCCCAGGCGTTGTAGCTGAGTGTTTCGGAATCAAGCTCGATGATTTCCGGTATTTCCTGTGCAAATATGCAAAGGGGGAGTGCCAATAAAATGAGAAAAATAATATGTTTTACCATGAAAATCCTACTTCTATAAAATGACTGAGTGCCAATTCCGGATGTGTGCGGATGGCATAGGTGATATTGCCTGCACCGGGATTGAGCCGGATGCCAATGCCAAAACGGCTGGGCTCGCTTTGCCAAGAGCTGAGAATCGTCATCATCTTGGCAACCTCCACTGTACAGGCGCTGCGAAAACTATCCCTGCCACGGGGTTGATATACGTATGCGCTGGCTATTTTGGTGTGTTCATAGGGTTGATAGATGGCAGAAATATGGATTTGGGCATCCCCCTTGCCAATCCTCAACCAGCGAAATTCTGCGCCGTACTCGTTATATGAACCGCCTAAAGCCATATCTGATTGCCAGCCCAAATATGCTTCCCCGGTGGAAAAGCCCTCCCACACAAGGTGTTGGGTATATCCAAGCGCCAAGCTTTCATCCCCCAAAGCATAACAGACATAATAATCCCGATGCTGATAATGAGGATGATTGAGCCAATTGACGCCAAAGCCGGCATGCCCCAGGGGCACATCGCTGCCTGTGTGAAAGCCCCACACCTGAGACTGGCTATCGCCAAAGGGCAGATGGTAGCCAAAAACGGTGCCGTTTCCCCACACAAGGGGCGAAAGTGTGAGGCTGGAAGGGCTGTCTGATAAACTGGTGATGCCCGCCAATGCTGCTGCGGAGGCGTTATCTTCGCTTAAATCTGCAAACGCCTGATAGGGAAGAGCACACATGAATATGATCAGACATAAGAAGCGTTGCACGGGAAGACAAATAATACTAAACCAAGCTGAGCTCGGAGGTGGGGTCAAAGAAATGGGCGCGAACCATATCGGCGCTCACCTTCAGCCGCTCCCCTGCCTTGGGCAATTCCTTGGGATCAAAGCGGGCGGTGAGATTGTGGGAGTTCACCTTCAGCTGCAGGTGGTATTCATTGCCAAGGGGCTCCACAATATCACAGAGAGCTTCAAAAGACTGTGGACTTTCTGCCATGCTATCAAAGCGTGCATCATAGATATCCTCCGGCCGAATGCCAAAGATAATCTCCTTATCCTTGTAAGCAGCCAGTTTTTTTGCCATCTCAGCACCCAGATTTACCTTGATGCCATCTGCCACAAATGCCAAGCCGCCTTCCTCTGCCACCAGTTTTCCGGGGACAAGATTGATGGCGGGGCTGCCGATGAAGCCTGCCACAAACACGTTGGCGGGATGGTTGTAGATATTCAAGGGGGTATCTATCTGATGGATCACACCATCCTTCATCACCACGATGCGGTCTGCCATGGTCATTGCTTCCACCTGATCGTGGGTTACATAGATCATGGTATTCTGGAGTTGACGATGCAGCTTCACTATCTCGGAGCGCATCTGCACGCGCAGCTTGGCATCGAGGTTGGAAAGGGGCTCGTCAAAAAGGAAAACCTTGGGGCTGCGCACGATGGCACGTCCCAATGCCACACGCTGGCGCTGACCTCCGGAAAGCTGGCCGGGACGACGTTTGAGCATGGATTCTATACCCAATAGCTCTGCCGCATGATCCACTTTTTTGCGGATGGTGACTTTGTCTTCCCTGCGCAATTTGAGGGCAAAAGCCATGTTGTCATACACAGTCATATGTGGATACAATGCGTAGTTTTGAAACACCATGGCGATATCCCTATCCTTGGGATGGACTTTGTTTACCATCCTATCGCCAATCCATATCTCACCGGAGGAAATCTCCTCCAAGCCGGCAATGAGCCTCAGAGCCGTGGTCTTTCCACATCCGGAAGGACCCACAAGCACCATAAACTCCTTGTCTTCAGCCTCAAAACTTATGTCTTTGACGGCATGAAAGCCGTTGTCGTAATACTTGTTCAGGTTTTTCACGATGATCTTTGCCATGCGGTTTCTCCTTTGTGATTCAAGCTTTATGGTGTGCCATTCATGTCAAGCGTAAAACTGTAATTATCCCAAGTGTACTTGGTTGCGGCCTTGATTTTTGGCTTTGTAAAGTGCATTGTCTGCTATTTCGATGTTGTTCCAAAGGTCTTCTTCGCCAGTAACAACCACGGTTTGACGGTTCAATCCGATACTTACCGTAATCTTGATTTCCTGATCCTGATACATAAAGGAATGCTCCTGCACTTTGGCGCGCATCATTTCCATTTTTACCAGGGTATCCTCAAAAGAGGAATCGAAGAGTATCACCAAAAATTCCTCTCCGCCAAAGCGTATTATCACGTCACTTTTACGGAATTCACTGATGAGGAGCTGTGCCAGTTCTTTGAGCACATAATCCCCTGCGGCATGCCCCCAAGTGTCATTCACCTGCTTGAAAAAGTCTATATCCACCATTGCAAAGTTGAAAGACACACGGTGACGGCTCGCCAAGAGCAGGATTTCAAAGATGTTATACTCCAGAAAGCGACGGTTTTTGAGGCCGGTAAGCCCGTCTGTGATGGAAAGCTCTTCCACCTTTGTGAGCAAGGCTTGGATTTTATCGTAGTTCTGTTCCAGGGATTCCACGTATGCATTGCTGTGCATACTCATTTGGTTTCCCATATCCATGATGCGCTGTTCTATGAAAGGCATTGCTCTGCAAAAGCATTCTGCTTCCATGTGTTTACGCAAAAAGCGAGCCACTTCACCCTGCTCTCTCCAGCAACGGTTGAGGTAAAAGTTTGAAAACTTGAAGTAGCGGATGCTGTCTTTGAGGCTGGAGCTGGCACCCGTGGCGTAGCTTCCGGCAAAGAAATACAAATCATGCAGATGTGTGGGCGATAGATAGCGGGTAAACCGGGTGGTCAGCCGTTCTGTAAGCCTCATTTTATCTTTGGCTTCCAACATTCTGCTGCCCAATGCCATATATATATCCAAGAGAGCGATGGCGGAATTGATATTGTTTTTGCGCAGCACTCCCCAGTATATCTTGCCCAAAAGAGCACTTTGCAGGATGGTATCACGATTCCACCGTATGCTGCGAATCCACGCCAAAAGCAGATAAATGGATACATCCAGCCCTTCCGTCTGATAGAAATATGAGATTAGCTCCAGCCACAAAGCCACATAATCCACATGCCTGTTTTCCTGATACAAAACCTCAGCAAGCCCCAGCTGGTACATCAGATAGTGCAAAGAAGGAGAGCGGGGCACCCTCCCCTTCAAATAATCCGCCTGCCTCTTGGCGTTTTGATAATCCGTCAGTTGCACAAGCAGATACAAAAGCTGGATTTGATCAAAGATACTATAGATATGGGGCAGTTCTTCCGAAAACCCCTCCAAGGCTTTTTTCAGGATGGGAAAGCGCTTTGATTTGGAATGCACCGGCAGGGAATTCACCAGCTCCAGATATTGCAGCATGGGCGAGGTGTAGGAGCTGCTTCCCTTGGTAAAGGGCTCTGCCAGAGTGTCTATAAAGAGCGCACAATATGCCCTGAACCTATCTTCCTGATCCTCATTGCCATTTTGTATTCGCACTTTTTCAGATAGCTCTCCAGTCAACCGCCTGCGCCCTTCCTCATCCTCCTGCAACAGCCTGTCCATCAGTTCACGAATCTCTATTTGCTCGTTACTATCAATCTTACTGAGATGGGATGCGTTTTCAGGCCAATATGAAGTAGAAAGCTTGGGCATCATTTATCCTGGGTCTCCGGAGTCACAAAACGGAATACCTTTTCACCCTCTTTGGTGAATCCAAACTTTTCCCGTGCCACTTTTTCCGCCGCCATGGGATCTGTCTTCAGCCGTTCATTCTCTTGTTTAAGCTCTTCGTTTTGCGCTTTCAACTCCTTCATTTCCTTTTCCAAGACCTCCACGCGCCGTCCTATATTCCAGGTATTCAGAAAGCTGTTATCACCCCACAATAGTATCCAAGATAATAAAAAAAGCATGGCGGCATAAAAGAGAAGCCGGATAATGGCCTTGGGGCGTTCTGCGCGGGATTTCATAATCTGCTGATCCTTGCCACCCAAGAGCGTTTGATATACACTGCATGATGGGGACAGAGCTCGTGGCAACACATACAGCGAATGCACTCTTTCTCGTCTATCTTGGGAAAGCCATCCTCCTGCCAGGCAATGGCTTTGACGGGGCAGCTGCGCACACAGATGCCACAACGTTTACAATCTTCGCTAATCACCGGCTGCTTGTAATACAGCTGGTGAAAGCCCTTACGCACGAATTCGGGCAGATATTTTAGCAGGTCCTTACGCAATTTCACCACCCCCAAATCTGCATCAAACACAGGGTAATCCTTGAAGCTGGTGGGTATCTGGATGCGGGATGGCAGAATCCCCTCCGTGTGCAGCGCATCGTGCATATAGGGTATGTCATGCAGGCGGAAGCCCATCATCTTGGAAGCTATATAATCCACGGCTGGCACACTCTCTGAACCAAAGAAAAGCCCAAAATAGCGGGGATTGCCGGCGGAGGGACCAGCTCCGTCCATGCCCATGATCCCATCAATAAAGTTGTATGTTATGCGTTTGCGGGTTATCTCCCAGAGATCCAATAGCAACCTGGCAAAACTATTGGTATCAGGGTGTTGGCGGTGATAATCGCTCTTGATGAGCCCCGGCACCAAGCCATAGAGGTTTTTGAGGGCACCCGTGTACGCCATCAGGCTGTGGGTTTTGTATTTGGCTACGTTGATGATGATGCCACAGCGCCAAAACGCCTCAGATATGCGCAGAGTGTTTTCCCCTTTCTGGATTTCCCGAAAGCCCATGGTGGAGAGGTTTACAAGCTTGATGGGATAGCGGCGGGCGAGGTCTTTATAACCACAGGTTTCCCACACAGATTCCACCGCTACCGTGCCTCCCGGGCTGTCTCCCACCCACACCTCTTTGCCTTTGTCCAAAAAGTGGCGAATAATGGCCTCCACCACCATTGGATGGGTGGTCACCGCCTTGTGGGGAGGGTATGCTCCCAATAGGTTGGGCTTGATGAGAACCCTTTTTGCCCTGTTCAGCTTGGGATTGCGCACACTCTTCAGATAGCTGGCCACCGCATCCTGCAATTGCTGCAGGTCATAGCCTTCCATCTTGCGGATCTGTACTTTGGCGTTCATAATTCTGCCGGGTGGCGTTTCCTGCGAAAATAATCAGTGTAAAGCCCCAGAGATGCGCTCACCTGAGCCATATCAGGCTGTCCCAAACCAATCATCCCACCCACGTTGATCACGCCATATTTAAATGCCCAGCTAATGCCTGCGCTCACCAGATGCTGGCCATTCTCACTCACGCTGCCGGAAGTGGGTATATAGTTCCACCACAGCGCGGTATCGGCATCTGCGGTTGTATTGATGGGCAAATTGTAGCTGCCATGCCAGATTTCCGGACGGTAGAGATATCCCACGCGATAGGTAAAACTGCGCACGTCTGATTCAAAGCCAGCCTTGAGGCTAAAGCGGTCTTTATAATCCTCATGCACAGCGGAGGCATTTTCCCATTGTGCATCCACAATATACCTTTGATTGGCATTTTTGATGGCAATACCAGCAGTCAGCTCTGTGGGCATGGTGGTGTCAAAATCAAGGTATTTGAGCTTCCAATCCAGGCGGGAAGGCGGAGTGATGCTCAGCCCCACATTCAGCTGCGGATTCGTCCACAACACACCGAGTTCTGGCCTCAAGAGATACTTGTATTCCCTGATATGCTCAAAGGTGCGCAACACAGTGAAATCGCTGATATAATGAATTTGGTTGTGCAGGTTCACGCCTACATTCCAATCCCCCCGGTGCCAGCCCAGATTGGCGGTCAACTGGTGTTGATTGTAGATGGGATAACGTACCATTTCATAGGCACCAAAATTCATCGGCACCACAAAGGCATCCAACACTATGCTCTTGGGCAGGCTATATGCCACTCCCCAGTTCATTCCGGGGAGGAATCTATTTTCCAGCGGACCTCCTGCAGCTATCATGCCAAACGGCACGGGAGAGCTGAATTCACGCGCACTGTGATAGATATCCGTCTTCACAGGAGGTTTGATCAGCATCTCGCCATAAATGGCACTGCGTTGGGGATGATATGCCGCTGGATTGACAAGGATGGATTCCACCTCGCCTTTCAGCGCCACGCCGCTGTTGCCGCGTCCCAAAGCCTGGGCTCCCACATAGTTCACACTAAAATAATCAAATGCGGGATCCATATTTTGGGGCATGGCAAAGCTGATGCCCAGGCTGTCTTGCGCCTGCGCCATCAATCCCACTGCCATCAGCAGGAAGATTAATATGTATAATTTTCTCATCGGTAAACCTCAAATACTTTATTTTATCACGATGGTTTGCTTGCGGTCTGGCCCCACGGAGACCAGCTCTATCTGTGTGCCCACCAGGTCTTGCACGGCATCCAAATAGTCTTTGGCAGCCTTGGGCAATCTTACCAAACTGGTGCAGGAGCTGATATCCACATCCCAGCCGGGAAGGGTGAGATATTCCGGTTGCACCCTTGCCAAATCCAGATGATGGGATAAAAAGCCTTTCACGCGCTTGCCCTCCAGCCAATAGCCGGTGCATATCTTCAATTCGCCTATGCCGCCCAAGACGTCCAGCAAGGTGAGCGCCATGCCGTCCAAACCATTGAGGCGTGCCGTATAAACAGCCGCCACGGCATCGAACCAGCCCACTCTTCTGGGACGCCCGGTGGTGGCGCCATATTCATTGCCTTGCTTGCGGATCAGATCCCCTGTTTCGCCTTCTATTTCTGTGGGAAAAGGACCCTCCCCCACTCGCGTTCCATAGGCTTTATACACTCCAATAATCTTGTTGATACAGCGCGGAGGCAAGCCTGTTCCCACGCTGATACTGCCGGAGATGGTTTGCGAGGATGTCACATAGGGATAGCTGCCATACACCAGGTCCAAAAGTGTACCCTGAGCACCCTCAAAGAGGATATGCTTATCCTGTAAATACCAATCCCACAACAGCTCATCCGTCTGTGCCAAATATGGTTTTAAAAATTCATACACGTCCTGCAGATCCGCCAGCTTTGCCTCCAAATCCTCCAGTTGGATCTGATGATGTTCATACAGCGCTTGCAAACGCATGCCCTGCCATTCAGGATGAGCCAGATCTATCAGGCGCAAAGCCCGTCGTGAAACCCTGTCTGCATAAGCAGGTCCAATGCCCCGCCCGGTGGTGCCTATCTTTGCCTCTCCCAGTCTCTTCTCCTGCAGCTGATCCAATTCCTGATGGAGGGGCAACACCATGGAGGCTCTTTCATCAATAAATAGCCTGCCCTCAAAATTAATGCCAGAATCCTGCAAAGCACGCATCTCGTCTCTGAGGCGGAATGGATCCACCACCACGCCAGAGCCTATCACGCAATTGCAATTGGGATAAAGTATCCCCGCAGGAACGCTGTGAAACACATATTTACGCCCTTCCACCACGATGGTATGGCCGGCATTGGCGCCGCCCTGAAAACGCACCACCACATCGGCAGATGCGCCCAAATAATCCACCACCTTGGCTTTTGCCTCATCACCCCACAAGCATCCGAGAATGGCAAGTGTACTCATACAATACTCCAGATTTCTAGTAGTTTCATCTGATGCAAAGGGGATAATTCTGTCAACTCAAATCTATTCCCATTTCCCCCTATTTGATTCCAGCCTTTTTTCATCCACCAATATACCCCCTCTATAATACATAGGGATACGCGGATGCAAATGCTATAATACCATTCATCACCCTCTTACAACAATCTGTCTGGTATGCCGATACAAAAAGGTTATAATATTTGGTACCACGCACATATTGTGGCAGCCTGCAAGTATTATGGTGCGGAATCCCACTTCTTCCCATCAATGATATTGTCAAAATAAAAAGCCCGGCGTGATACCGGGCTTGTCATCTTCAAAAAGCGTAAATATCAATGACCTACTGTGCGTTCCAGCTCTTCAAATGCCATGGAAGCCTTGAATTGGTTATAAAGGGCTTCTTCGTTGCGGATGTTGTTGTAAAGCTGTTTCTTAACTTCCGTTTTGGGAATCTTGAGCTGCAAATAAGTGGTTACACGCGGTCCGCCATATTCGGTTACCTGGCGGGATTCCATCTGACCATTGATCACGCCGGAGAATGTGGCGTTTGATACTGTTTTGATCACTTTCTGGGTAAGAGCCAAAAGCTGAGGATCAAACACACCTGCTTCTTCTTCATAGGTCTTCAGCATGCCCATCACTTCTGTTTCCACATATTGGGCTGCCTCAAAAAGAGCAGAGTTTTTTGCAGTATCAATGGATGTGGTCAGCTTTACGTTTGTGCCAATGCCGTATGTACACACATAGGCGTCATCTTTCTGAGTGTTCCACCAGGATGGGAAATTAATTACTTCGCCTTCAACTTGGGATACACGGGTCTTATTTTTTCCACAGGCGGAAAAAGCCACCAGCAAAAGAATTGCCAGTAAGACAAACAACACTTGTTTGGACTTCATTGGTTCCTCCATTTTTTTAATCTTTTAAATTGATAGTCACTTGCAAATACAAATACTGTGGTGCAGAGTATTCTGTCAATCTTAATTTGAAAGGTCTGTCTTGGAAAAGTTAATAATAACGGCACTGCTGCTCCTTTTGGTCCATTATTCTATTCTGTTATACTTGGCAAATCATCAGAACCTGCATCATTATTTGTGGGAGCTGCCACCCAGTTTGCCAAGATTTCCACGCTCTGGCTCAATTGCACATCATAATCACCCGTCTCTTCCAAATCGATCAGGAGGCGCAAGCCTTTGGAACTATCAATGCTCATCGGCTGCGCTGTTTTGGACATAAAGCCCAGGATCACAGCCTTATCCGGAACCCGCTCCGGCTTCCATTCCAACACCAGCTGATTCTTTTGCACCTTACAGGTAGCCATACCCGCCTGATTGGCAATGGTATCCATCTTGAAAAAGAGCAGCAATAGCTGAGCTTGCTGGGGCAGCGGACCAAAGCGATCGCTGAGCTCGTCTTCCATCTGCGTGATTTCATCCAAAGTGCCAAACTCGCTCAAACGGCGATAGATGCCCAAGCGTTGCTCATCGTTATCTATATATTCCGGAGGGAAATAGAGGTCAATCTCAGTCTTGACCTTGGTGCCGGGGATTTGCTGGATGTCGTTTTCCAAAGACACCTCCTGCCCGCTGCTGCCATAGGTGACCGCCTTTTCCAAGAGGGAATTGTAATAATTGAAACCGATTGCCTGGATGATGCCGCTTTGTTTGGTGCCCAGGATGGCTCCTGCACCTCGCAGCTCCAGATCACGCAATGCTACCTGGAACCCCGCCCCCAGATAATCGTACTGCGTGAGCGCCTCCAACCTGCTTCTTGCCTCTGCTGTGCTGCCACTGGGCATCAATAGATAGCAATAGGCGCGCCGGTTGCTGCGCCCCACACGTCCCCGCATCTGATACAGCTGTGCCAAACCGAAGGTGTCAGCACGGTCGATGAGGATGGTATTGGCGTTTGCGATATCGATGCCGTTTTCCACAATCGTGGTGGATACCAACACCTGAAATTCCTTGGCTATAAACGCCTGCATCACATCTTCCAAACTGTTTTCACTCATCTGGGCATGACCCACGGCAAAGCTGATACCCGGCATCGTGCTGCGGAGTTCATCCGCCACATGCTCTATGGTTTGCACGCGATTGTGGATAAAAAACACCTGTCCCCCACGGTCTGTTTCCCGGCGGATGGCATCGCGAATTACCTCCATATCCCGCGCTGTGATGATGGTGCGGATGGGCAGCCGCTCCTTGGGAGAGGTCTGCATGAGGGAGATTTCCTTCAGCTTTGCCAGCGCCATATTCAAGGTTCTGGGAATGGGTGTGGCGCTCATATACAGCGTATCCACGTTGCTTTGCAGCTTGCGCAGCTTGTCTTTGTGCCTCACGCCAAAGCGGTGTTCCTCGTCTATTATCAAAAGCCCCAGTTTTTTGAATTTCACGTCTTTGGAAAGCAGGCGATGGGTGCCGATCACTATATCCACCAGCCCCTGACGCAGGTCTTCCAAATCCTGTTTGATTTGGGCTTTATCGCGGAAACGACTCAGCATCGCCACCCGCACCGGATATTGGGCAAAGCGCTCTTTGAATACCCGCCAATGTTGTTCTGCCAAAAGGGTGGTGGGCACCAATACCGCCACTTGCGTATTGGAATTCACCGCCTTAAAGGCTGCCCGGATTGCCACCTCCGTCTTGCCAAAACCCACGTCTCCACACAAGAGCCTCTCCATGGGCACAGTGGATTCCATATCCAGCTTGATCTCTTTGGTAGCTCGTGATTGATCAGGCGTATCCTCATAGATGAAAGAGCTTTCCAGCTCCTCTTGCCAAGAGCTGTCCGCCTTGTGGGCAAAGCCCTGCTTCCCCGCTCTTTGGGCATACAGGCGCACGATATCCGCCGCCACCAATTCTATCTGCCGCGCCGCCTTGCGCTTGGTGTTTTGCCAGCGGGCAGAGCCGATGCGGTGCAAGGTGGGTTTGGCGCCTTCCTCGGCGATGTATTTGCTCACCATCTGCAATTGATAGGTGGGCAGATACACCTTGTCGTCATTGGCATAGCGCAGCATCAGACATTCCGTATCCTGACCATCCAGCCGGATGATGGCAAGCCCTTCAAACACGCCAATGCCATGCTCCTGATGCACCACATAGTCTCCGGGTTTGAGGGATTGATAATCCACAATCTCCTCTCCGGGAGAAAAGCGCGGGGTATAACGCTTGCGCCGGTAACGGTTGAAGATACCGTGATCCGTCCACATCACCGGTCCCGTGATGCCTATGCCAAAACCGTGATGGAGCACGCCGATATGATGCTCTGCTGTCACGTCATAATCCTTTAGGAGCAGCTGGGTGCGCTGGCTTTGGCTCTGGTTATCAAAGAGCAGGATATTCCGCCGTCCTTCACGGGTGTTTTCCCTCAAACTGGCTGCCAGAAAATCCAAGTCTCCCCCAAAAGAGGGCTGTGGTTCAAACACCGTCTGGATGGGCAGATTGGAAAGCGGCAGGGCAAATTCGCTCTGAGAAAACAAGATGCTTGCCCCGGGCCGCACCAAGCTCCTCAGATATCGCTCATCTGCCATCACCTTATCCGGCACCGTCACCCTCACGGCGGGCTTGCTCTCCAGCTCCTTTTGGTATTGGGTGTGCACTTGCAGTGCCAGCTCTTCGTATTCATCCATCACATATTTGTAGTTATTGAATATAATCAGGCGCTCTGGGGAGGCAAAGTAATCCGCAAAGGTGCACAGCTGGGGCAACAGCTGACCATAGTGGCTTTCGATGCCCTCATAGAATCCTTTTTCCTGGATTTGCCGGGCAAAATGATGTTTGGGATCAATATCCTGCAGGTTCAATTCCCGGGAGGGGATGATGGTATAGCTATCGATTTCCCCTGGGATGGAGCGCTGGGTATTGGCGGAAAAGTGGCGGATGGATACTATCTGATCGCCAAAAAACTCCAGCCTGGCAGGCTTTTGCGCGGGAGGGCTGAAGATATCCATGATGCCACCCCGGCGCGAGTATTGGAATACTTTGGAAAGCTGAAATTCATTTTCATAGCCCATATTAAAGAGCTTTTCAGCTAACTCCTCAGGGGGGATTTCCATCCCCGGTTTCAGGTTAAGGATATGTTTGCCAATCTGTTCCGGCTTTGGCAGCAGCCGTGTGAGCGCACGGATGGAAAGGCTGTAAACCGCCGGCGAACCCTGCAAGCTCTGTGCCAAACACATCATCCGCGTGGCACGGATGGAATAGTGGGGAGAGCGCTCTTCGTAAGGAAGTATCTCATAATCTGGCAGATAGCGTGCATTGCCAGCTCCGATAAACACCTGCAAATCGTCCCAGATATCCTCTGCCACTATATCATCCACGCTCACGATCAGGATATCCTTGCCCAATTTTTGCCACAGCCACGCTGCCATCAGGGCACGGGCACTCTGGTTCAAGTGATGAGCCTGGATGATGCGCTCACCATCCAAGGAGGCAAGGATCTGCTGGGCAAATGGTTGCCGTTCCAGATCTTCCAATATCAGGGGCAGTATCATGAGGAGGAGGGAGGCTCCGTGTGCAAAAAGCTGCCCACAATCTTCAGCAGCTTGCCATTGGCAAAGGACACTGATACCAAAGCATTTTCACCCAGCCCATTCACCGCCAATATCCTGCCGCTGCCAAATTCCTCATGCCATACCATTTGGCCGATGCGATAGGCTTTGTCTTTATCCGTAAATTTGCTCTTATACTTGGGGCGCCCCCTGGGTATGGAGATGTTTTTGGGGCTGGGGCGCACGGCATAGGAAACCGTATCTGTACCCTCATCAAAGAGGGAGGGATCAAGGCTTTGCAAAAACATACTGGCTTTGCTGTGGTTAAATGTGCCATACAGCCTTCTTTGCCGGGCAAAACTGAGCGAAAGCCCATCTTTGGCACGTGTAACCCCCACATAAAACAGGCGGCGTTCCTCTTCGATATCCTCTTTGTTTTGCATGCTCATCCGATGGGGCAACAGCTCATCTTCCAGTCCCACGATAAATACATGCCCAAATTCCAATCCCTTGGCGTTGTGCAAAGTCATCAGCCGCAGGGCATCTTCCCCATCGCGCACGCGGTCCAGATCTGTCTGCAGGGCTATGAATGGCAAAAAGTCTTCCAATAGTGGCACACGCTGGTTTTCCTCTTTGAAGCGTTCCGTGTATTCCGTGGCGGAATTCACAAATTCCATCAGGTTTTCCGCACGGGCTATTTCCTTGGGATCGTTGCCTTTGCGATAGTGTATCAAGAGCTGGAGATCATCCATCACCTGTTGCACCATCTCCGCGGCAGGCAGCGTCTTTGCCGCCTCCCTCCAGCCGGAGATCAATTCATAAAAGGCACTTAGTTTCTTGATGGTGCCGGCGTTTAAATCCGGAATGGCAGAGGCATTGCCCAAGGCACTGGAAACACTGATGCGGATGCCACTGGCATAGCTCACCACCTTGCCCACGGTGACGGAGCCAATCCCCCGGGGAGGCTCATTAATCACCCTTAAGAGACTTTCCGAATCCGCCGGATTCACAATCATATTGAGGTATGCCAAAAAGTCGCGGATTTCCTTGCGTTGATAAAAGTGCAGGCTGCCCACAATGATATGCGGGATACTGTGTTGCAAAAAGGCGTTTTCAAACACGCGCGATTGGGCATTGGTGCGGTAGAGCACGGCGATTTCGCTGAGTGCCAAACCTTGTTTTTGCAACAGCATCACCTGCTGGCTCACCTTTTCCGCCTCATCGTTTTCATCCTCATAGATATAAAGCGTGGGCTTGATGCCATCTCCGCGCATACTCCACAGGTCTTTGGCATGACGTCGTTTGTTGCTGCGGATAATGGCATTTGCCAGATGCAGAATGCCCATGGTGCTGCGATAGTTTTGCTCCAGCCTGATCGATTGCACGCCGGGATAATCCTTTGCAAATTCCAGAATATTGCGGATGGTGGCGCCACGTAAGCTGTAAATTGCCTGAGCATCATCGCCCACCACACAGATTTGGCTGTGATCCCGGGCTATTTGACGGATGATCTCAAATTGGGTGTGGTTTGTATCCTGATATTCATCTATCATCACATGGCGAAATTTATCTGCATAATACATTCTCACGGATTCGTTATCCTGCAGCATTTTTGCCGTATAAAGCAGGATATCATCAAAATCCATCGCCTGATTGATGAGCAGGGCTTGCTGATAGTGGTGATAAATATCCAAAACCATCTTAAAAAATGGATCTCCTCCCCCATCCGTGGAGCCCTGTGGAGCAATATCCTGTGGCAATTGCAGACGGTGTTTGAAGCGTCCGATGCGCCCCAACACCCGGTTGATATTATATTTCTGGGGGTCATAGCCATGCTCTTTATAAATCTTTTTCAACACAGCTTTCTGATCGTCATCATCATAGATGCTAAAGTTTGAACTGAAGGGC
This sequence comes from Candidatus Cloacimonadota bacterium, assembly GCA_012522935.1. Taxonomy (GTDB): domain Bacteria; phylum Cloacimonadota; class Cloacimonadia; order Cloacimonadales; family Cloacimonadaceae; genus UBA3900. The sequence continues at coordinate 16,402 of JAAYJN010000035.1, forward strand.
AAGAGGCGATGCTCCCGGCGCAGGATATTGAGGCAAACAGAGTGAAAAGTACCCACGGTGAGGTTATTGGCTGAAAACCCCAATATATCTTGCAGCCGGTCTTTCAATTCCTGGGCTGCTTTGTTGGTGAAGGTGACCACCAGGATATTCCAGGGTGCCACATTGAGGTTTTTGATCAGATGAGCACAGCGGAAGATGATGGAGCGTGTTTTGCCACTGCCGGCACCAGCCAATACCAACAGGGGACCACCCATATGGGTTGCCACCTTCATCTGGTCTTCATTCAGCAGGCCTTCAAAGCTTAGTTTCATCGGGTTTTTACTGGATTCTTCCCATAGAACAACAGTTTACGCACACCTGTTGCCTATTGCCAGCCCGTTAACCACCCTTGTACCACCCATGTCGAGACAAGGGTGAGACAAGGGTGAGACAAGGGAGGCTAATAGGCAAGGAGTGGGAAAGCATGAATTGGTATCAACTGAAACTCAAATTAGGGAATACTCACCCAGCGGGGTTGACAGGCATACCCTTCCAGGCGTCCAGAGTTGTAATCCTTGAAAGCGGATACCTTGTACCAATACTCGCCAGAACGTACATTATGCCAAGGTTTGGAGCCGTGATTGGCATTGTTTGTGAAGGTGGTATCCACCTTTGTATAAGTTCCATAATATTGCAGGCTGCGGTAGATAAAATAACCATCAGTATTGTTTATATGGTTTGCAGTCCAGTGCAATTCCACATATTTGTTGGTAGATCCTGCAGAGGAAGTGTAAACTGTCAAATCCGCAATGGTTTTGGGTACCTCGATAGTGGGGTTTGACAGAGGGTCCAGCGGGTTTTTACGCTTCAGCCCACAGGAGCCAACGATGATGACAATGCTGATCAAAATGGTGACAATAGTTACTCTTTTCATTGTGTCCTCTTTTAAAACCTCACTTCCACGCCATTGGCGGTGAAGTTGACGCGGGAGCTGCGGTGTTTTTCCATCAAACGCTCCCACACTCGGGCGTTATGCTCTCCCGTCACTTGAATCACATCAAAGATATTGTATGCCCACACCAGGGCGGCGGAGCCCAAAAAGAGCATGGAGTATTGGCGGGGAGCCAGCGCGAGGTTGTAATAGTTCTCAATATCTTCAACCTGGGTGGCATTCATGTATTTATCATAATAATAGAGGCTGCGGTCATAAAAATAGAGTGATACACCCACCAATGCCAATTCTGATGCCAAAAAGATGGAGCCTTTGGTGGGAGCCTTGTTTGTAAACTGTCCCCATCCTGGAACCACTGCCGATTTGATGAGGGCATCCCACATGGAATTGGCTTCCATTTCGTAGATGTGCAACAGCTCCTGACGCTCCAAGAAGTCTTGGCGGTAGAGACTGCGATCACTATAATCTTTCCAGCCATATTTGGTGGTGTCTGAAAAAGCCTCGATATCAAAGCGTTGGGCAAAGGCAAAACATGCCACCATCAATATAATTAGTGTTAAAAGCGAGCGTTTCATTTCATCAAATCCTCAGAGATTTTGTTTAGGGGGATGATGCTGCGGTCTTTGAGATTCACCTGCCACACGTAAAGGAATGTCTCACGAGGAGTAATCAAATCGTAGCGCACTTCATATTTATACTGACTGGTAGAGTGTAAAAACTTCCAGCCTGAATCGCGGATTTCATTTTTCTTATACCGGGTTTGCAGCTCTTGCTTACGGTTATTGATGCGGGTATTGAGGAGTCCGCCCCTATATTCATTCACAATCTTTTTGGCAAAAGCCAGAGGGTTGCGGTCTGCTTCCAGGGTGTTTTGACTGATCGCGATTCGATTTCGGGTATCCTGGGTGCTATCCAAAGCATCTGCCTGTCGATACAGCGAGAGGGCATCTGCCACTTTGCCGCTGGCTTCTGCGCGTTCTGCCTGGGCAAAAAGCTGGGCTGCACGGGCAATATTATCTTGGGCTGTATGCATCCGCTGGATGGCATCCAAAGCCGGCTTATAATCTGGAATTATCTCGAATACACGCTGGTAACTCTGGATGGCTTGCTCATAATTGCGCTGTTTGACGTAGTTATCTCCCTGAACGATAAAGATATCCACAATCCCTCTCATACGAGCTTCAATCTGGGAACGTTGATGAGGGACATATTGCAAAGCTATACGCAGGAATATTTCGGCTTCAGAATAGTTTCCCGCCTCCAGAAGGTCTTCCGCCTGTGCTCTGTAGGTGTTGCCAATAATCTCGTTGATCTCATCACTGGCAATTACTGGATATTTTGCCAGTTCAAAATAAACCGTGAAGGCATCGTTATAATATTTTGCCTCAGCCAGGCGCTTCCCATAGGCGATTTTGTTTGGCACGATGCGCTGAATGGTTTTACGGGCAACGGTTTCATGGGAGTTCCCTTCATATCCATCAAAGAGATCCATATAGTCTTGCCAAGCTGCTTCGCTATCACCCAATCTATCCAGATAGATGTTGATGCGCCGCTGCATCATCTCCGGCACCAGTTCGGAAGCTGGCATTTCTCTCAGAATGGTGCTGATATATTCCAGCTGGGTCTCATAATCATCTGTGAGCGCGGCATCCATTAGCCGGGCTTTATAGATTTTGGCAAGGTCTTTATCGGCAGCGGGAGAATTGGCAAGCTTGAAAAAGCGGATGGCGAGATCGGTGGAGCGCTCCTGGGCAATCAAACCCAATTGATGATAGCTGTTTGATCTCACCAGTTCGGCACGTGTCACCAAAGCGCGGTTTTTGGTCTTGAGAATCATATCATCAGTCTCTTGGATGGCGGCGGCATATCGCCCTTTTTCATAATGCTCTTCCACGCTGCGCAGGCGATTCATTTCGCATGCGCCCAATAGCATCAGAATGCCAAGTAAAATAAGGTATCTAATCTTAGTCATTGATATAATAATGCTTGCCTTCTTCGGCAAATTCAAAACTGGCAGGAGCCTGGGCTGCCATCCACTCGGATAGCTCCTCAGAGATGCCATGGGTCAAGATCACTCTGGGGATGGAAAGCTCTGCCAGGGAGGTGATTTGTGATGCCTCGGGGTGGAGGGCATCGATGATAATGGTATGACAATCTAAAAACGAGGTGATGCAATCTGTCTGTTGGATATCAGACGTATAAACCAGGCTGTGGGGGGATTCCCCTATCTGAAAAGCCCAGGATTTCATTGTGTTGGAAAGCTGTAAATCCTGTATAATCTGGCTATAGCCATGCAGGTGGTTTGTGCTCTGGATCATGATTTGTGGATAATGTAAAGGCAGATCCTCCATGGGATGGATCACCAGGCGATAGCTGAGCCTCTTGCGAAAAGTGTATTGCAAATTTAGCAGCGCCTCAAAATCATCCTCACGCTCCGGCAGATAGAGGTGCAAAGTCTTTTGCCGCTGCTGCAGATAAAGCATCTGGATCAGCATAAAGATGCCGGAAAAGTGATCGGGATGATAGTGGCTGATGATGATGGCATCCAGCAGGTCTTTATCCAGGGAATACCGCAAGAGCTGGCGGCTGCAGCCTTCTCCACAATCAAAGAGCAGATGCGTGCCTTGGTGACACACATACAGGCTGCTGAGGTGTTTGTCCAATTGGGGCAATCCGGGAGAGGAACCCAAGATTATGAATTGCACGAGCCCTTGCCTCGGCTTTTCTTTTGGTTTTCCGGTATCACCACTGGCACCTGATCCAGCTTGCGTCCAAAGAAAAGGAAGAACGCCAAAAAGAATATCGCAGTAATCAAAAGCAGCGGGCGTGAACCGATGATGAAGATGATGATGGAGGTGAGCACTATCAATACATTAAGGCTATAGACAATCATTGCTGTCACCTTCACGGAACCCAGGGCGTTGCGGATGCGGTGGGTGGAATGGTCTTGCCCACCCTGCATCACGTGGCGGCCATCCCTTTTGCGGGTATAGCTTACCAAAGCGATATCAAAGATGGCATAGCTCAAGAGGAGCACCGGCATCAGGAAAAACATCTTGTCGTTGTATCTATTGCCCGCCATGCGCGCCATCAGGATACCCATTGAAGAGAGGAAGTATCCGATAAACATGGAGCCGGCATCACCCAAAAAGATGCGGGCAGGGTTGAAGTTGTAAGGCAAAAAGCCGAATGCGGAGCCGGCAAAGCTGAGCGAAATCAGCCCAATGAGAGCCATTGCATCCTGATTGGTCTGGGTAGTACTGGTGAGGCTGAAAGCAAAGAAGCCCAAGCCTAAGATGCCCGCCATGCCGCTGAGGATACCATCCATATTGTCCAAAAAGTTAAGTGCGTTCATCAATCCCACCATCCAAAACACCATCAGCGGCACGGAGATATACATCCAGCCAAACATCAGGTTCAGCTCTTGCAGGCTGAAATTGCTGAAGATAAAGATGAGGCTCACGATAATCTGTCCAAACATCTTTATCAGGGGCGACATTGCACATTTATCGTCAAAGAGTCCAATCAGCATAATCAAGAGTGAACCCGCCAGATAGCCCAGCATGGGCGCATCGAAAAAGCGTCCGGGAGAGATTGCCACATCATAAAGACACAAGAGGAAAAACCCGACGAATACGCTCACGCCTCCCATCAAGGGGGTGATTTTGGGGTGGTCTTTGCGGGCATTGGGTTTATCCACAAGGTTAATGGCACGCGCCAGCTTCATGATGAAGGGCGTGAGCCCGTAAACCAACAGCCAGGACATGATGAATACGCTGAGGTATTCATATATCCTATTTTCCATAAATAAGCTCCCTGGGTATGGTAAATGGTTTTATGTTCAGGTGGATAGCCCTCTGTCGCTGTTTCTTACAAACTCTATGAAGTTACGCTGTTCGGGCACAAGATCAGGGATGGCATCAGCGGCAGCCAATGCCTGGGTGGTATTGAGCCCTTTGCGGTAAAATAGGTTGTAAATCTGTTTGATGGCTTCCACTGTTTCGCTGGAATAGCCTTTGCGCATCAAGCCCACGCTATTCAGCCCCACAGTGCGGTAGGGATTGCCCTGCCCGCGGGTGTAGGGGGCGATATCCTTTTTGATGGCAGAGGCTCCGCCCACAAAGCTGTGGGTGCCGATATGCACAAACTGATGCACGCCTGTGGCACCGCCGATGATGGCATGATCATACACCACCACATGGCCGGCAAGCTGTACCACATTGGCTATCACACAGCCATTGCCCACGCGGCAATTATGGGCCACATGCACGTATTCCATCAGGAGGTTATCGTCTCCCACCACCGTGTCTTCCTGCATATCTGTGGAAGTGTTGAGGGTTACAAATTCGCGGATTCTATTGCGGGAGCCCACTCTGAGGCGGGTGGGTTCTCCGCTGAACTTGAGGTCTTGGGGTTCGGTTCCCAATACGGCAAAGCTAAAGATGCGGTTATCGTCACCAATGGTGGTGTCTCCATCGATGATCACGAAAGGTGCCAGCTCGTTGCGGTCTCCCATCTTCACCTGGGAGCCAATCACGCAGTGGGGACCAATGGTGCAATCCTTGCCTATCTGGGCACCGGGATGGATGATGGCTGTGGGATGGATGTTACTCATTTGTTCTTTTCCTGTACCATTGCCATAAAGTCTCCTTCCGCCACTTTCTCGTTATCCACATAGGCTTCACCATGCATCTTGGAGAGCGAGCGCCTGAGCGATATCACCTTCATTTCAAAGCGCAGGGTATCTCCCGGCAGTACAGGCTTGCGGAATTTGACGTTATCAATCGAAGCAAAGTATGCCACATAATCCTCCGGGTTATCCAGCTGATTGAGCAGCATGATGCCTCCCGCCTGTGCCATGGCCTCCAGTATCAATACGCCGGGCATGATGGGGTGACCGGGGAAGTGCCCTTGGAAGAAAGGCTCATTCATCGTCACATTCTTGATGCCGGTGATGGATTCATTGGGTACAAAATCGATGATCTTATCCACCAGCAGGAAGGGATAACGATGGGGGATGATGCGCATGATGGCATTGATGTCAAACACTATGCCTTCTGCTTTCTTCTTTTGATACAGCATCTGCAGCTCGTTCTTTTTCTGGATCTGTCTCAGCTTTTTCACCAGTTCCACGTTTGTCTTGTGGCCGCTGCGTGCAGCTAAGATATGTCCCTTGATGGGCATTCCCAAAAGTGCCATATCGCCAATCAGATCAACCACCTTGTGGCGCACAAATTCGTTGTGATAACGCAGCTTGTTGGTATTCAGGATGCCTTCTTCGGATACCTTCACCGGCTTGTGATAGCCAAATGCTTCCTGCAGGTGCTTCAGCTCCTCTTCGCTCATATTGGGCTCGGCGATTACCAGAGCGTTATCCAGAGAGCCGCCTTTGATCAGCCCCTTTTCCCTGAGATAGAGGATCTCGTTGATAAAGCAGAAGGTGCGCGCCCCGGCAAATTCACTCTCATAATAATCCATGCTGGGCAGCCATGTGTATTGAGTGCCCAGGTTGGGATGCTTGTAATCTATCATGAAAGTCACCTTCAGCTCGTTGGAGGGCACTATCACCACATCCACGTTTTCTTCCGGTGCAGAGAAGTTGATGGGGGCATCCAGCTCAAAAAACACCCTTTCTGAATCTTGTTGGATCAAGCCTGCCTGGCGCAAAAGAGTGAGGAATGGCAATGGGGAACCATCCGCCACGGGCGCTTCCGGACCGTCTATCTCGATGCGGATATTATCGATATTCAGCCCTTTGATGGCGGAAAGGACGTGCTCGATGGTGCCCACAACGGCTCCATTGATGCCAATCGTAGTCCCGCGGGAGATATCCACCACGTGGTCTATATCGGCGGGAATCTCTGGCTTGTTGGGCAGATCAGTGCGGATAAACACAATGCCTTCATCCTTGTCTGCCGGTCTGAAGCGGATGGTGGTGATCTCACCTGTGTGCAATCCTATACCGGTATACGCCACGTCACGTTGAATTGTATGTTTGTATTCTTTCATAATCCTTACCTTGTGCTTTAGATAATTGGTGTGAGGCTCAGCCTTTGATTTGCCTCATATAAAATCTATATATATCCGGAAGGCGCTTTTGGCTGGCCATGATGCGTTTCATGAGACCGGCTTCCATTGCCGGAGTGCCCAAGTATTGCGCGCCTTCAGGGATGTCGTTTGTGATGCCGGATTGGGCGCCAACCATGACACGGTCACCTATTTTGAGATGACCCGCTGCGCCCACCTGACCTGCCAGATACACATAATCTCCCAAGGTTGTGCTGCCTGCCAGCCCTACCTGGGCACAGATGATGCAATGTTTGCCAATCACGCAATTATGCCCTATCTGCACCAGGTTATCCAGCTTGCTGCCTTCGCCGATCACGGTGGAGCCCAAGGTGGCTCTATCCACACAGGTATTGGCTCCGATCTCCACAAAATCGTGAATCTCCACATTGCCAATCTGCGGTATCTTTTGCTGCACATCGCCTATGAGGGCAAAGCCAAAGCCATCCGCCCCTATCACCGCACAGGAGTGGATAATCACCTCTTTACCCACCACACAGTCATCATAGACCACCGCATGTGGATGCATCACCGTGCCAGCACCTATCTTTACATTCTCGCCAATCTGCACACCGCTCATGAGGTGGCAACCATCGCCTATCACGCTGCGTGAACCGATGGTAACACCTGCTGCGATGCACGCCTTGGAGGACACATCTGCATCCGGCGCTATCACCGCCGTGGGATGGATGCCCGCAGGTGTATCAGGCGCCATCGCCAGCCAGTGGCTGATCAATGCCATCATCGTGAAATAGGGCTTGTCACAGATCAATAGATTACGCCCGGGCAGCCTTTGGGCAAAATCCTGGGTGGTAATAATGAGACCGGCGGAGGAGCTTTGCACCTCTTCAAACAGCCTTTCCTGCTCCAAAAAGATAACCGTGGTGGCGGTGGCATCGCTTGCCACCGAGGCGCTATCGATGCGCAGCTGGGGATCCCCTTCATAGCGGCATCCGGGCAGATTGATAAACTGGGCGATTCCCAGGCTGGGTTCCAGTTTCTTCATCCTTAGCTCTTTTCTAAGTTCTCTATGTCTTCCGGCTTCAGCTCGGCCTCGTCTTTCAGCCCATCAAAATCCAGTATGGGTTCTTCTTCGTCCAATATCTGGGGTGCAATGGTATCTTTGTTGATTTCCATCAGGATGATATCCGTGATATCTATGGATGGAGCGGCATACAACACGGTGGGATAGCTGACGTCGAAGATGATGGTATATTTTTCATTCTTTGCCACTTTATCGATGGCTTCCCTGATCTTGGCGGTGAGGGGATCAATAAGTTCGTTATACCGCTGTTCCGCCAAGCCACCTTCGCCAAAGTAATCATTCAGCATCTGCCCGGCTTCCGCCTTCTTGGTATCAATCCGCGCCAATGCCTCACGCTTTGCCGCCTCATTTTTGGTAAGTCTGTCTATCTCATAATCCTGTTCCATGCTCCGAATTTCTTCGTTGATGGCACGCAGTTGGTTGCTCCAATTTTGCCTGTCCAGATTGAACAAACGCTGGATTTCCATTGCTTCGTTGCTTTCAAACAGCAGCCTGTCTGTATCCACATAGCCAATCTTCACAGCCTGTGCCATACCCAGGGTGAGCATGGACAAGGCTGCCAACACCAATACAAATCGTTTCATCGTTAGTCTCCTAAATATCTTAATTCTTGATGGGGAAAATGGGATCGAGCTTTTTCACTGCCAACACGTCGTCCACACGGCGCACCGGAGTGGTAAGCGGAGCCTCATGTAATAATTCTGGATTTTCCTTGCTTTCCTGCGCTATTTCTATCATGGCATCGGCAAAAGCATTCAGGGAGTCCAGAGATTCCGTCTCCGTGGGCTCGATCATCATTGCCTCAGGAATTATGAGGGGGAAATATACTGTGGGGGCGTGGAATCCCTTATCCAACAGCCTCTTTGCTATATCCAGGGTATTCACACCATTGGCTTTCTTTTGCCAGCTGGAATCCGCCACAAATTCGTGCATACAGTATTCCGGATGCTTGATGTGATAGTAATCTTTGAGGCGTGCCATCAGGTAATTGGCATTGATGATGGCGTTTTCGCTGGCACGGCGCAAGCCCTTGGCGCCCAACATCTTGATATACACATAGGCTCTTAGCAGCACGGCAAAATTGCCATAAAAGGTATGCACCTTGCCTATCGAGGTATCCTCATGCCCATAATCCAGATAATAGCCACTATCGTTTTTACTCACGATGGGAACGGGCAGATAGGGAACCAGCTTTTCCACCACGCCAACCGGACCCGCTCCGGGACCGCCGCCTCCATGCGGAGTGCTAAAGGTCTTGTGGAGGTTAAAGTGGATCACGTCAAAGCCTGTCTTGCCGGGCTGAACTATGCCCAACAGCGCATTCAGGTTGGCTCCATCCATATAAATGAGGGCATCCACATCGTGGAAGATGCGGGAAATCTCTTCCACCTGAGTCTCAAACAAGCCCAAGGTGCTGGGATTAGTGAGCATAAAGCCAGCCGTATTCTCATCCACCAGGGTCTTCAGATGCTCTATATCACAGCGTCCGTTGGCATCGCTCTTCAGCTCTTTCACCTTGTAGCCCACCAATGAACAGGTAGCGGGATTGGTGCCATGCGCGCTATCCGGCACGATGATGGTATCCTTGTGGGTGTTGCCTTTGGCTTTGTGATAGGCTTCAATGATCTTGATGCCGGTAAATTCACCCTGCGCTCCCGCCACAGGCTGCAATGTCACCTGTGCCATACCGGAGATCTCACTGAGGTCTTTTTGGAGTTCCCACATCACGCTTAGTGCTCCCTGCATCGTCTCTTCCGGCTGATAGGGATGGGCATTGGCAAAGCAGGAATAGCGGGCTATCACCTCATGTATCTTGGGGTTATACTTCATGGTACAGCTTCCCAGGGGATACAGGCCTTTTTCGATAAAGTGGTTTTTGTGGGAAAGCGTGATAAAGTGGCGCATCACATCCAGCTCGCTCACCTCCGGCAAACGCGCCTTGGATTCTCGTTTATATTGGGCGGGGATGATTTCATCCAGCGGGATATCCACATCATTGGCAGGGAGGGTATAGCCCTTGCGTCCTTTTGTGGAAAGTTCAAATATAGTCTTAGACATCCCTCACCTCCTGTAGTGCTTTTACAAGTGCATCCAGATCAGCCTTGCTCTTCTTTTCGGTAACTGCCAGCATCAGCTGGTGGTCATTGCCCCAGCGTGCCATATCCACCCCGGCATAGATGCCTTGGGGAAGCAGTCGGGATATAATCTCAGCCGCCGGAATGGGGGTATTGATCACAAATTCATTAAAGAAAGGCGCATCGGGATAAGCAAGGGAAAAGCCCTTGATGCTGGCTATTTCACGAGCCAGATAATGTGCCTTTTGTGCGCTCTGGGTTGCCACTTCCACCATGCCTTCACGCCCCATCAGGCTCATATACACACAAGCCGCCAAGGTGCAGAGGCTCTGGTTGGAACAGATATTGGAGGTTGCCTTGGCGCGGCGGATATGCTGTTCCCGGGCCTGCAGGGTGAGGGCATAGGCGCGGCGGCCTTCCTTATCCAGGGTTCCGCCCACGATGCGTCCCGGCATCTGCCTTGCCATCTCCAATTTGGTGGCAAAAAAGCCAAACAGCGGACCGCCCACGTTCATGTTGTTGCCCAATGCCTGTCCTTCACCCACCACGATGTCGGCACCATAGGCAGCCGGAGCTTTCAAGATTGCCAGCGAGATGGGAGAGGCGCACACGATATACAGTGCTTTCTCGTTTTTGCGCACCAATCTGCCAATCGCCTCGCCGTCTTCGATATTGCCCCAAAAATTGGGAGTTTGCAGCACCACGGAACCCACGGTGTCATCCATCATGGCTTCCAAGGCGTCCAAATCGATAAGCCCATCTTTGGCAGGGGCTGTCAGCAGCTCTATCCCCAAGCCTTCCGTATAAATCCGAATCACCCTCAGGTATTCCGGATGCAGGGTGGCAGGCAGGATGGCTTTGGTGAGCCTGTTTTTGCGCACCGCCATCAGGATGGCTTCCGCTATCGCCGAAGCAGCGTCATACATGGAGGCATTGGCGATTTCCATGCCCGTCAATTCACAGATCATCGTCTGATATTCATAGATAAATTGCAGCGTGCCCTGGCTCACTTCCGCCTGATAGGGTGTATAGGCGGTGTGGAATTCCGGACGGGAGATGATGGCATCCACTGCTGCGGGGATAAAGTGATCATAAACGCCGGCGCCCAAGAATGAATTGACCGCCTGGGTGCAAACGTCACCACAGGTCTGCTTTTGTATCCGGCGTGTAATTTCAAGTTCGGATAGGGGTTCATCCATATCGAGGAGACCCTCCAAACGCATTTGGGGAGGAATTGCGGTGATCAACTGGTCAAAATCGGTAACTCCAATCTTTTCCAGCATCGCCCGCCTTTCCTCCGGAGTATTGGAAATATATGGCATTACGCCTCCTTGGAGGTTCTGCGATTCCGCATAATAGTATTTTCAACAACTATATAAAAGTGGCTGTTTATGTCAATCGATAAATTTGGACACATTGCCTCTTAACCTGCTTCTTCCTTATTAACCACCCTTGTCTCTCCTTTGCCTGGACAAGGGTGAGACAAGGGTGGTGCAAGGGAGGGTAGTGAGCGCGGAGCGCTCAGGGGACAGGAAGCCAGCTGGTGGCTGGCTTAGGGGACAGGGAACAGGGGGAGGAGCGGCGGACGCCTCTCTTAACACCTGCCTGCGCAGCAAGCCCCTTAAAAAGTCTCGGAGAGACGTTAGTTTAGGTCAACTCTCGCTATAAGTTAACGTTACGAGTCTCGGAGAGACGACATATTTGGCTCGCTGCGCGAGCAGAGGCCAGGGGTTAGAGACCAGAGGTCAGGGTGTGGTGTCCTGAAAACTCCGGACTAAATATAAGGAGAAAAAAGTGAAAGACACAGGACCCAGGAAAGTTACGTATCGTTACAGTGAATCCTTTAAACAGATGGTAGTTTCCCAAATTGAAA
>JAAYJN010000036.1 GCA_012522935.1 Candidatus Cloacimonadota bacterium
CTTCAGGGCTGCCCACCATGCTGCCATCACCATTCACGTATCTGTAATAGATGTCGGATTCCAGAGCCATATATTCCGTCCATGCCACAACCATTCCTTTGTTGGGGAAGGCAGCCATGCTCGGATTGGATTGGGTGCTATCCTTTTGCACCACATAATAGCCCAGATCATTCCACATGGGGGTGCCATCCAAGCTATAGCGATGAGCTACGATATCCAGATAACCGCCGATGTTTTCGCCCCAGGCAAAGGTGATCACATCTTTGGGGCCGTTTTTGAGGGTGGTAGCCATTTCCTGTTCTCTGCCATAATCTGCCAGATTCACAGCCAGGGGATCCCACAGCCTTTCACCAGAGCCGGAGACGTGTTGACCAAAATAGTTGGGAACCCAGTCTTCACGCTGGTCTCTCCACATCACAAACAGCCCCTGTTCTGTGGTTACGGATACAGGTGCCACCTGGTTGGTGTCATAATCCTGTTGAGTGGAAAGCTTCACGCCTTCAGCAGGCCAGCCATCTGCAGGCGCGCCACTGGGATCAATGCGCACGGCATAGATGCTTTGCGTGCCTTCCATGGGGATATAGCGTTGCCAGATGTAGTATCCATCGTGCATTTGCTGCAATTCGCACTGATTGTTCAGGTCTTCCTCGATGAGGTCTGATATTCTTTTGCCATCAGGTCCCCACATCTTTTCACCGTTATGGATTCTCTGTCCCCATGCATGGTAGTAAAAGTTGTTACCAATCTGGTCATAATTTGACCAGCCTATATAAAAGCTATCCGTGGCGGCATCATAATCCACTCTCACTTCCTTTTGATCCACAGGAGTGGCATCCGTGAGGGGAATGCCAGTTTCATCCCACAATCTTTCACCAGTAGGAGAGAGGTATTGCATATAAATCTTGGGATATTCATGACGCTTGTCTTGCCACAATACGAGGATATGTCCATCAGGAGTGACGGCAGCGGCGGGCTCCAATTGGTCATAGCCGGTGGGGATGGTCACAGATCTGCCGTTTTCGTCCAAGGCTATGCTGCCATCAGGATTCACATACTGCATAAAGATTTGATGACCCAGGTTTGCATAGCGGGTATCCGCCCAGATAATGGCAATATCATCATTGCGGGGCAGCATCAGATATTCACCGAGGGGAGCGTCTCCGCTGAGACCCCAGAAAACCTGCATGCCATCCGGCTCCAAGAGCAGATCGCCGGCGGGGTTCAACACCTGATAATAGATGCCCACACTGCCGGTGCGGGTGTCTTCCCAATTCACAAACACATGATTGCCAGCGGCTTTGATGAGGCTGCCTTCCTGGATGTTGCCAGCCGTGCAAATAGCCTTGCCATCAGTGCCCCACAGGGCTTCGCCCGAGGCGCTGAGGTGTTGGGCAAAAATGTCTTCCTTGGTGGTGTTTGTATTGCGATAATCATCCCACACGATGTATGCGCCACCGGCTCCATCTGAGGAGAGCCTGGGGTTTTTCTGGGCAAAATCTGCCAAGCAAAGCGGCAAGCCATCGGCATTCCACAGCAGGGTGCCGGCAGAGCTTACCTTTTGGGCATAGAGGTCTGCTGCCAAGGGATCGTTGCGTTTGTCTTGCCAGGCGATGATGGCGGCGTTATCGCTGGTGCCCACGATGCGGGGGTTATCCTGCGGGGCAAAGGTGGGAGAGCCGGAATCGCCATAAACGATCAGCTTGTTTGGCCATCCTCTTTGACCGCTGATATTCACCTTTTGGGCTGCGATATCGGGATCTGCCCCCACCTGGTCTTCCCATGTGAGGATAAATTCACCATTGCCAATGGATGCCATGCGCACGGCGCTCTGGTTTCCGCCCTCTGTGCTGATGGGCAATTTTTCAGGCCATGCCATCGTGCCATTGGGAAGGAATCTTTTCACATACACGTCATTCTGGCTGCTATAGGTATGGGTATAGGCTATCATCAGGCCGCCTTCACCATCGGGCAGCATCGTGTTTTGAATCTCGTCCCCAATGCCATCGGCGATGGCGATGCCATTCACCGCCCAAACGGGGTTGCCATCGGCATCCAGGCGTTGGCCAAAGAGGTCTTTGCTGGGATTGCGGGAATCCATCCACACGATATAGGCTCCTCCGGCATTATCGGCTTCGATATTGAGGGTGAGCTGAACGCCGGGGATCAGACATACGGGCTTTCCGCCTTCCTGCCACAGCAGCTCGCCATTGGTATTTATCTTTTGTGCATATACGTTGCCGTCCTGATCATCATAAAAATCAATCCAGGCGATGATATAGTTATTATCGCTGGTGCGGGTGATAACGGGGTCTTCCTGGCGGTCGGGCTTGCCGTCGATGAGGACGGGGCTTCCCCACACCATATTGCCCTGGGCATCCACCTTTTGCGCCCAGAGGTCTCTTTCTCCCAGCTTGGTATCAGACCAAGCATAAATC
>JAAYJN010000037.1 GCA_012522935.1 Candidatus Cloacimonadota bacterium
CAAAGAGGACATCCTGAGCGTTATGATGGTCAATTATGGTCAGCCCATCCGGTTTGTTCATGTCTGAGGCTATTTTTGCCAAAAACTTGTTAAATGATACTCCGGCGCTGCATGTAAGCTGCGTTTCAGCCAAGATATCAGCTTTGATATTTCGGGCAATCACACTGGCATCTGGCTCATCAATCTTATTGTCTGTCACATCCAAATATGCCTCATCCAGGGAGGCGGGCTCCACCACATCGGTATAACGCTGGAAGACCTCTCTAATCTGGGCGGAAACCTCTTTATATAGATGGAAATTGGAATGCACGAAGATACCCTGTGGACACAGATTCCATGCCTGATGGGAGGGCATACCGCTGTGCACGCCATATTGGCGAGCTTCGTAGGAACAGGTGCTCACCACGCCTCTGCCGGTGGGCAAGCCTCCCACGATCACGCATTTGCCCTTCAGAGAGGGGTTTTCCCTGATCTCGATAGCGGCAAAATAGGCGTCCATATCCACATGAATAATCTTTTTCATAAGTATATCGCTGTCCAGCCTGCGTTTTCAGTCAAGCAATTTCTATCTCCAGTTTGCATATTTACTCTGATATCCCCAATATATTTGGCTTGACTGATATCAGCAATTAGATTTTATTGTAAATATAACTAAGTGGCAACCCAGTTCAATGGCTGGGTTTTAGAACCTCATCAACTTTAATAACACAGGAGATGAAGATGAAAGCAGCAGAACAAGAATTGCGCGTGATTCGCTATTTATTGATTTTAATAGCATTGCCGATTGTGGCAATTATTCTAAAAAGCCTTAGAGAATTGTTCATCCCTCTGGTGATTGCCATATTCCTCTCATTCTTATTTGCTCCGTTAATCGACTGGCTCAAACGCAAGAAAGTGCCCATAGCACTTGTTATCTTGATTGTCATCATGGTGCTGATCCTATTTTTTATCATACTTTCGTCGCTCCTTTATAGCGCTGGCAATAGCTTGGTGGAAGGTTTGCCCCGTTATCAGGAAAAGTTTACCGTGCTTGTTTCCCAATTGGTGGATTGGTTGGAAAACTGGGGCGAAAAGATGGACTTGGCTTTTGGATCCTTCCCAGCCTTGGATTTACAAAAGATGCTCACCCCGGGCAGTTTTTCCCTCACCAAGCTGGCATCAGATACGATGGGTGGCTTTATCAGCCTGATCTGGAATATATTCCTGACACTTATCTTTTTGCTTTTTATCATTAGTGGAGCCACCTCCCTGGAGGCAAAGCTAAAAAACGCCGTGGGGGAAGACCGTCAACAGCGCAACGTTGCCACTGTTACCAGTATCCAAGCCCAAATCCAGAAATACTTGATGACCAAAACAATTATAAGTGTCATCACCGGTATTATAGGCGGTATTTTGATGTTGATCTTTGGAGTGGATTTTGTATTGGTGGGTGCCATCTTGCTTTTTGCCCTCAATTATATACCCAATATCGGTTCCATCATCGCCTCTGGAATCCCCATGCTGGTTTGTCTGCTTCAATATGGATTTGGCTTTCGGATGGTTGCTTTTTCTATCTTGATCATAGCCACCCAGCTGCTACTTGGCAATATCCTGGAGCCCAAGCTGCAAGGTGATAGATTGGATCTGAGCCCCATCATGGTGTTGGTTTCGCTGATAGTGTGGGGATGGCTGTGGGGTATTCCGGGAATGTTTATCTCCGTGCCTCTTACATCTGCCATCAATATCATCCTCAAAGAGGTGGATAACAAAAACATAATCTCTGCCATTATCAGTGGATCATAAGCCTGTTTCCATAGTTCTTCCCCATTAGCCACCTTTGTCTCACCCTTGTCTCGACAAGGGTGAGACAAGGGTGAGACAAGGGTGGTTAACAAGGAACAAGGGGAGGCGGCTTGCCACAGGGGTTAGGGGTCAGGGAACAGGGATACCTGAATTTGCCATGAAACACCGTCTTCCTGAAACTCGTATCGTATTGCTGTATATTGAGTTGACCTATATTGCCATCTCTGGTGAAACCCTCTAAGGTGCTGGCTGCGCGAGCGATGAAACATGAATAATGAACGATGAATGAGGCAAAAGTTTATCTTTTAATCTTTTGCAGGATATTACTGGCAATGATCATCATCAAACCAATGATGGTGGCGGGGAAGATGGGCTCCCTGAGGATAATGCGGATGAAAACCAATGCCAGAAATGGCGTGATAAAGATGAGATTGGAAACGGAGGCGGTGCTGGGTGCTTTTTCCAGGGCTTTATACCAGATTAGGAAGGTGAATCCCATTTCAAAGATACCCACCCACACGGCAGCCAGAATACCCCAATGAATTGAAGTATTGGCAACAAACCAGCTGGCATCCATGAAGACCCATGCGGCAATGCTCCAAACCATTATCAAAAGAGTTCCCACCAGGAAGTTATAGCTCAATTTGATGATGGCAGGGCGCTGGTCTTGCATATTGATGATCCAATATCCTGCCCAAACCACTGAGGTGCTGATGGCAATGATTACCCCGATGGGATCAGTGAAATCCAGCTGCCGCAGATTACCTTTTGTGGAGATAATGATCACGCCCACAAAGCTGAATAGCAGTGCCCCGATATCTCGCCACTTTAGTTTTTCCTTTCTGACGCCCAAGGTCATCAGGGGCAATACTATTGCCCAAGTGTAGTTTAGCACCTGGGCTTGTTGGGCAGGCAAACGGTGGTATGCATTAAACAGCATCAGATAATAAACAAATGGGTTGAGGATGCCTGCTTTGAGGGATAAGGTCAGGTTTTTGAGGTGCTCTTTGCCCATAAGGTTGCGATGGAAAACAAAGAGGTAGGCAAAGAGAAAGAGCGTGGAAACCAGCGATGAGAAGAATAGTAAGCCCAGGGGGCTGAGATATCTGAGGCTCAGCTTGAATGCTGTGGAAACGGTAGACCACAACAGAACAGCAAAAGCTCCGTAGAGAAAGGCAGGTTCAAAGCGGGAAGCACGCATGATGGAAATCCTTATAAAAAACAAGCCTGTCTTTGGCTACAAGACAGGCTCGCACTTAATATCTATGGCATCTTACTGAAGTTTTTTGAAGATGTCTGTGTATTTCTTTTCCAAAGTTTTGTTTTTGAGCTCTTTTGCAGCATTGATGATCAAGAGAAGAGGCTCCTGGTCTTCGGGGCTAAAATCATGCCATTTTTCGGCATAAACTACCAATTCTTCGTATTGTTTCAGCTCGTACAAAAGATAGCTGATGCTGCGCAGCTCATCTTCACCTTCCTTGAGGGTGAGCAGTCTCTTCATGTATTGCAAAGAGAGCTCTTTATCTCCCTTTTGGTAGGCAATGGAATTTGCATCTGCCAGAGCGTCTGTATTGTTGGGCTCCAAAGAAAGCACCATCTGGATGTTTTCCAGAGCCTCATCATATAGATGGAGCTCATATTGGCAAACGGTGAGCAGCAAAAGGTTATTGGTATCCAGCGGCTCTTTTTCTTTTACAATTTCAAAGAACTCCATGGCCTTGGCATAATCTTGACGATCGTTGAAATAAAAGGCGCCCATGGATTTGACCACGGTAATATCATCGGAGGCTTGTTCAAAGATTTGGGTCAGGATTTCTTCGGCTTTTTCCGGATTGCTGGCATCATCTTTATAGATCTCATACAGTTTGCGCAGGGGTTCGTCACGCTTGGGGTCCAGTTGCATGGCAAGCTCAAAAATCTCGATTGCTTCCTTGGTGTTGCCTTCCTCCTGTTCTTTTGCACCCATCTGGAAGATACGCGTCCAGGCACTGGTGCGCAGATCTGTCAGTTGTTTGATCTCTTTTTTATCTGCTTCGGTGACAGGGTCAAAACTATTGTATTGCGCGATGGCAGCGGTGAAGTTATTAAAAGCGCGGGTGTAGTTTTCCAAGGCAATATCTGGAAAATCAGAGGCGTTTTTATAGTAAATGCGGCCGGAATTGTTAAGTGCTTCGGCATGGTCTGGGCGTTCTGCAAGCACAATCTCATAGTTTTTGAGCGCCACTTCAATGTTTCCCTGATTTCTCTCCATATTGGCGGTACGAAGGGCAACGTTGGCGGTGGGGCTGATCTTTTGTCTGCTTCCTGCACATGCTGTAAGCAGCAAGGCGATGGCCAGAACGATGATACTCAGTTGTTTCATTATCTGTCTCCTAAGATTTATTATATTCTAAAGCGCAACTTTATCAATTTGCTGTTGGAGTCAAGCCTTTTCTCTATGATGTCATGCCAAAGCGCATGAAATGCATCTTTAAGCCCCTTGTAATATAAGTGGTTAAAGAGATGGCTATAAAAAGTGCTTGACTTTGGAATGCAGTTTCATAGTTTGACCTCAAACGACCTTTAATCCGTGCCAGTGAGCCGGAAAGGAGTAACTATGACTGATGTACCCCAGTTTTTGGGACGCAACCTCTTTGACCTTGACGATTATTCTGCTGCCGAGATACTCTATATCTTGGAAGCTGCCAAGGGTATGAAAGAAATTAACCTTCGTGAGTACAAAAAAATCCCCACCCTGCGCGGCAAAACCGTGTGTACCCTATTTGTGGAAAATAGCACCCGCACCCGGATGAGTTTTGAACTGGCTGCCAGCAGATTGAGTGCGGATGTGGTGAGTTTTGAAGCGCCGATATCCTCTTTGGGAAAAGGTGAAAGCCTGCAGGATACAATTTACACCCTGGATGCCATGGGCATTGATCTCTATTGTTTCCGTCACAGCAGCCCCGGCAGCCCGCAATTGGTGCACAAGTATTCTGGAAAACCCGTGATCAATGGGGGAGATGGAAGACACGCTCACCCCACGCAGGCGCTCTTGGATATCTTTTCCATTTGGGAAAAGCTGGGGTCTTTGGAGGGGCTCAAAGTAGCCATTGTGGGCGATATTCTCAACAGCAGAGTGGTGAGATCAAACATGATCGGGATGCGCAAGCTGGGAGCCAGCATCACTGTGTGTGGGCCCCGCACCCTGATGCCCACCGGTATCGAAGAGGTGTATGGCTGTCGCGTGGAATATCAGCTTGCCGAAGCCCTGCTTGATGCCGACGTGGTGATGGGCTTGCGCATGCAGATGGAGCGCATGACAGACGGGCTTTTCCCCAGTTTGGAAGAGTATAGCAAATACTATGTGCTCTCCAAAGATACCATCAAATATGCCAAAGATGATGCACTGATCATGCATCCTGGACCCATGAACAGAGGCGTGGAGATCCTGCCGGAAATAGCAGATGGAAAACATAGCATCATCGTGGAACAGGTGGCAAACGGCGTGGCAATCAGGATGGCGCTGATGTTTCTAATCTTGGGCGGCAAGGCATGAGGAGGATAAAATGAAGACACTTATCAAGAATGGAATGGTTTATCATGAGGGACATATCCGCAAATTGGATATTCTCATCGAAGATACTTTGATCTCCAAGGTTGGCAGTCTGATTGAAGATAAAGAGAGCAAGGTGATAGATGCCAAGGGCAAACACGTTTTTCCCGGATTTGTGGATATCCACGCCCACCTGAGAGATCCGGGGCATACCTACAAAGAAGATATCGTCTCCGGCACTCATGCAGCAGCGCATGGAGGGGTCACCTCTTTATGTGCCATGCCCAATACAGAGCCGGTGGTTGATAACATAGCCACTGTGGATTATGTGCAGCGGCGTGCCAAAGACCTGGGCTATGCCAAAGTGTATGTGATTGCGGCAATGACAAAGGAATCCTTGGGCAAGGAAATCAGCGAGATGGCAACGATGAAGGCGGGCGGCATTGTGGGGGTTTCCGATGATGGCAATTGCGTGCAGGACGCTAAGCTGATGCTCAATGGTATGCGTTATGCCCGCAATTTTGACCTGCCGGTAATCATCCATGCCGAGGATTATTCTCTGGCAGGCAGGGGGCAGATCAATGCCGGCATTGTGGCTACACGCTTGGGCTTGAATGGCTTGACAGGGCTGGCGGAAGAGACCATCATTGCCCGTGATATCATGTTGGCAGAAGCAGCTGGAGCCAAATTGCATATTGCCCATATCAGTACGGCTCACAGCATTGAAATGGTGAGAGATGCCAAAGAACGGGGATTGGACGTGAGCTGTGAGGTGACGCCACATCATCTTATCCTTACAGAAGAAGCCTGTTTGGGATATGACACCAATACCAAGATGAAACCGCCCTTGCGCACAGAGGCAGATAGACAGGCATGTATCAGGGGATTGATAGATGGCACCATCGATTGCATCGCCACAGATCATGCTCCACATGCTGATTTTGAGAAATCACGGGAGTTTGATCGTGCTCCTTTTGGGATAATTGGTTTTGAGACGGCATTCCCTGCGCTTTATCAATATCTGGTAAAGCCGGGAATCGTGGTGTTGGAGCGCATCATTGAAGCCTATTCCCTGATCCCTGCTCAGCTGATGGGATTGCCGGATAATAACATCAAAAGAGGCAATGCTGCGGATATCACAATCGTTGATCTGCAGGATGAGAGCTTTATCACGGAAGAATTCATCCTTTCCAA
Organism: Candidatus Cloacimonadota bacterium; assembly: GCA_012522935.1. Lineage (GTDB taxonomy): Bacteria > Cloacimonadota > Cloacimonadia > Cloacimonadales > Cloacimonadaceae > UBA3900. The sequence goes on from JAAYJN010000037.1 coordinate 6,509, forward strand.
AAGCAAGAATACGCCCTGGCTCAATCAAACACTGGCAAGTAAGATTATTTATACCATCATGGATGGCAAGATAAGCTGGCAGGAGGATTGATGATTTGGCTCAAGACACTGCCCATCGTGCATGCCCAGCGGCTGAATGCCCAATATACCGTGTTGACTGTGGAAGATAAAGACCTTGCCGCTGCCAGCCATCCGGGGATGTTTTGCGAGCTGCGCGCTCCCAACCAGGAGGGAAGGCAATTTAAGCCCATCAGTATCTACGGGGTGGAGGGTACAAGGCTGAGCTTTTTCATCAAGAGTGTGGGCTTTGGCACTGATGCCTTGTGTGCGCTTCAGGATGGAGACACTCTGGAAATGATGGGACCCTTGGGCAACAAGTTCCCAGTATTTGCCGGCAAAAAGGCTCTATTGGTAAGCGGTGGTGTGGGCTATCCTCCCTTGGCATGGCTCAAAGCTAACCTCCCTGATGGCACGACGGTCATCCACTTGCATGGCGGTGCCAGCTCTGAAGATATCTTTGATTGTGATATTAGCTGTACCATGGACGGCTCTGAGGGGCATCAGGGCTTGGTGACAGACCTCGTGCTGCCTCTCATCCAAGAACATGGCATCAACCTCATCTATAGCTGTGGACCCGTGGGAATGCTGAAAAAGCTGACTGAACTGAGTGGGGATATCCCTCACTTTGTCTCGATGGAGGCATATATGGCGTGTGGCGTGGGCGTGTGTCATGGATGTGTGATACCCGTGGGCGATGGCTTTCAAAGGGTATGTAAGGAGGGTGCGGTGTTTGATGCCAAATTGATTGATTGGAGGCAATTATGATGAAGACAAAGCTGGGGCGATTGGCGCTGGATTCGCCCATCACGGTGGCATCGGGAACCTTTGGCATGGAGTATTTTGAGATTATGGATGTTTTTGATGCGCCCATCCTGCCTCAAGACAAGCTGGGGGCATACATTTGCAAGACGATCACGCCATTGCCCAAGGCGGGAAATCCCCCTCCACGGATATACGAGACAGAGTGTGGCATGCTCAATTCCATCGGCTTGCCCAATCCTGGTTTGCAGTGCTTTCTTGATGAGGAATTGCCCATCCTCCTTGAAAAGCTATCCATCCCTCTGATAGTGAGCTTTTCCGGGGGTAGTGTGGATGAATTTTGCATGATGTTGGAAACCTTGGAGAAAGCCGAGGGGATAGCTGGCTATGAGATCAACGTATCATGCCCCAATGTAGAGAACGAGGGCATTGCCTTTGGTGCGGATAGCGATGTGTTGTATCAATTGGTTTCCAGGCTGGCACCTCTTACCAACAAGGAACTGATAGTGAAGCTGAGCCCCAATGTGACAGATATTGGCAGAATGGCAAAAGCGGCTGAAGCTGGGGGAGCCAGCTCGATTTCCCTTATCAACACCCTGTGGGGAATGGCGATCGATTGGCAGACGGGCAAAGCCAGAATCCCTCGCAAGGTGTGTGGCTACAGCGGCAAAGGGGTCAAGCCGGTAGCCTTGGCACTCACCTATCAGGCGGCGCAGGCGGTCTCTCTTCCCATCTTGGCGATGGGTGGTATTTCCTGCTGGCAGGATGCCCTGGAATTTATCTATGCGGGAGCCAGTGCGGTGGCTGTTGGAACCTCTAATTTTACTGATCCCGGCGCCCCTGCCAGGATATATGACGGCTTGCTGGAACATCTAAAGGCAAAAGGCAGTGGGATAAAGGATTTGATCGGGACGGTGAGCTAAGGATTGATTATCCTGATGGAGCCGTGGCTGATGGTCTTGATCTCGCCATCATCTATCAGCAGAAACCCCTGTTCATCTATCCCCTTCAGGATTCCTGTTTGTATGTTTTTGCCCTGTTCTATCTGCACTTCTTTGCCTATGCCATAGAGATGTTCCCGGCAATAACCCAGGTAAGAAGCGGGAGTGAAAAGCTCTTCCTTGTAGTCATTCACGATATCAATATAGAGGCTCATCAGGTGTGGATTGGCAACCTCAAAGCCGAGGATATCGCTCAAAGAGATTGCGTTGAACTCATGCTCGCTATTGGCAAAGGTATTGTTGGTATTTAATCCCAAACCTATCGTGTAGCGCTGTTTTTGGAGGCTATGGCGGCACAGCACGCCTGCTAACTTTTTATCCATGTAATAAACGTCATTCGTCCATTTCACTTTTAGGTGTGGCAGATTGTATAAATCTGATAGGAGGCGATGCAGGCAATGCCCGGCATAAAGGGCGAAAGACTCCACAACCGCCGGGTGGCTGAGAGCGAATGTGAACCAGAGTCCACCAGTGGGGGAATACCAGGAGTGTTTATCCCTGCCTCTGCCTTGGGATTGAGAGAGAGCTCGCACGGTGATCTGGGTATTGTCATCACTGATGCTTTGCAGTTTGTCATATTCCTGCATCGTGCTTTGGGTGCTGGCAAATAGGTAAGCTACCTTCATAAAAGCCTCACTCGATAAGCATGGCATCGCCATAGCTGAAAAAGCGATAGCGAAGCCGGACGGCCTCTTCATAAGCCCGTCTTACATTGTCTATGCCGGCAAAAGCGGAGATCATCATCAAGAGGCTGGATTTGGGCAGATGGAAGTTGGTAATCATGGCATCCACCACCTGCATGGTCTTGCCCGGATAGATAAAGATATCCGTCCAGCGTGAGCCTGCCTCTATCTCTTTGCCATTATAAAAGCTTTCCAGGGTGCGGGCACTGGTGCTGCCCACAGCTATGATGCGGCGTCCAGCGCTGCGGGCTTGATTGATGGTGGCAGCGCTCTGGGGGTCTATAGTACAAAATTCAGCATGCATCTTATGCTGGTCTATGCGTTGAGATTTGACAGGTAGAAAGGTTCCCATGCCCACATGCAGGGTAAGCTTTACTATCTGTACACCCCTGCCTTGGAGGGCAGAGATGATTTGGGGACTGAAGTGCAATCCGGCAGTGGGAGCGGCTGCAGAGCCTGGTTGATTGGCATATACCGTTTGATAGCTATTCCTATCCTGCAATTGGTCTTCACGTTTAATATAAGGCGGCAGGGGGATGTGTCCCACCTTTTCCAGCTCTTGCCAAAAGTCACCATCTGTTTCAAATCTTACCTGCCTCAAGCCGTCTTCATCAGAGAGGGATACATGGGCGCGCATTGTGTCTGATACCTTCAGCCATTGCGGCTCTTTAACCCTTTTGCCGGGGCGCATCATACACTGCCATACACCGGGGGAGAGCTCGTGCAAGAGAAGTAGCTCCACCTGGCTGCCGCTGTCTTTGTGGGCAAACAAGCGAGCGGGGATCACCCGGCTATCATTGAGCACCAATACATCATCGGGGTGCACAAGGTCTACAATCTGCCTAAAAGATAGATGCTCGATAAGCCCGCTATTACGGTCCAGCCTCAGCAGTCTGGAGTTTTCACGAGGCTGGCAGGGGTGTTGAGCAATCAGCTCTTCCGGCAGATGATAGTCATAGGTTTCCAGAGCCAGAGGGTCTGTCATTTAATCTTATAAGGAACGTTGGATGCATCTTTCAGCTCTGCCACGAAGGAACCAAAGGTGACGGCGCTGGTCATCTTGACGGGTATCTTGTATTGATCATCCGTCACCCAGATCAAGATGGTGCCGCTTTGCTTAAACACAGCAGCGCTCTTCAGTTTTGGTTCAATCACCAGGCAGTTTATCTTACCAAAGATGGTCTTAATGGATTCTCTCCTATGCACTATGATCTCTGTATTTACAGATCTGCCATCCGAAGTAATGTTCATGTTCACCTTTTTACCAGGAGTGAGGGTTTGGCTGCGCACATAATAAAATGCGCTCAGCACGTCCTGGCTGTTGGGCAAGAGAGCCATCTCTGTGGAATCATACTTCTTGGATTTGAAGTTCCATTTTTGATAAGTGGTGAGGTTGTTGGCATGATCAAAGATATGATTGCGTCTCTGTCTGTAGTTGCCTTCCTGCAGGTTTTTAGTAAATTTATGAGGCAAAAGGGTGCTTTTATCCCAATAGGATTCCACCCTGTCTCGCACTTTGAAGAATACATCAAAGAAGGGATAGGTCTTGGCATCTGTGCTCAGCAGCCAAGCTGATTTCCCTCCATAACTGGTGGATTTGGCCTCCAGAGTAGCTTCCGCAGCATGCACAAGGCCATAACGAACGGTGAAAACAAGCTTTTCGCCATCTCTGAATGCCACATTTGCACCCAGCGGCAGGATGGCAACAATCAAGGTAAGCCATATTATAAGGCGTTTCATAAGGAGCCTCCATTGATAATTATTTCTTGCCCTGTGAGGTTTTCCAAGGCATCACTAATCAATAATACACTCATCTCCGCCAGTTCCTGCACACTGATTAGTTTGTGCGTGGGAGATTTGGCAATGTAAGCCTCAAAATACCTCTCTCTAAACTCCAGATACTCCCCTTCATAATCGGATGCCAGATCAGTGGCTATCGGTCCCGGAGAGATGCAATTGATGAGGATATCATGGGCGGCATTCTCCAGGGCGGCGCTTTTTACCAGATTCACGATTGCGGCCTTGGCTGCGGCATAAGCAGCACCATTTGCCAAGCCTGTTGCAGTAACCACCGAGCCGTATAATACATATCTGCCAAAGCCAGCCTTGCGGGAATGGGGCAGCAGGGTGCGCAGGACATTCAAGGCAGCCATTATATTTGTATTTAAGGTGTGGGAAAACACTTTGGGATCACACTCCGCAACGCTCGTGGCATCGCTGGAACGCACAGCCGCTGTATGGATCAGCCGTGTGGGGAGGCAGCCAAAATAATCGTTTGCCTCTTGGATGCAGGCAGCCAGGGCGTTTATATCCATCAAGTTGCATTGTTTTAGCAGGCGATCGGGCGCATTATCCAAGCCTTGCAGCCTATCCTGTCGCTGGTGATATAAAAGCAGCTGTGGGTACTTGGCAAGCTGCGGAAAGTGTGCCAAGTAAGAGCCTACTTGCCCATTGGCGCCGGTGATAACGAGGTAACCTTGTTTCATAACGCTTTGATATTATCTATGATAGCATGTGCTACTTGATGTTTTGCACCAGATAGCATGGTGTAATCATCTTCACTGTTGTCTGATGAGCGTATTAGGGTAATCTCTGTATCATCAGCTCCAGCGGTGCTCAGCAGGTTGGCACAGATCATATCCAGGTTCTTCTTTTCCAGCTTGGCTCTGGCTTTTGCTATCAGGTCGTGGCTTTGAGCGGCAAAGCCAATCAGCTTTTGATCTTTACCTTTGATAGAGCCCAAACGCATCAGGATATCTGGTGTGGGAACAAGCTCCAGGGTTAGTTTATCACCTTTTTCCAGCTTCTGTGTATGCTTTTGCGCCGGTGTATAATCGGATACAGCAGCAGTTTTGATGATCCAATCCATCTTTTGGCTTCTCTCTACTACCTCTTCCAACATGGAATGTACATCCGGGGTAAAGACGGTCTCGTGCAGGTAGTAAGGTGGGGCAAGGCTCATCCTGCCATGTACCAGAGTTACTTGTGCGCCTCGCAATGCCAGCGCTCTGCTGATGGCAAGCCCCATCTTTCCGGTGGAAGCATTGGTGATATTGCGCATGGGATCGATAGCCTCTTCCGTGGCACCGGCAGTAACCAATACCTTGATTCCCTCCAGATCGCGTCCATGTTGCAAATAGCAATCAACGGCAGCCAGCACTTCTTCATTGGGAGGGTATTTGCCCTTGCCCTCATAACCGCATGCCAAAAGGCCTGTCACTGGCTCCAAGAGATAATCTCCCCGTTCTTTGAGGATGGCAAGATTGCTCTGGGTGGCAGGGTTTTGATACATATTCACGTTCATCGCCGGGATCCAGAGTTTGGGCTTGGTATGAGCCAAGAGAGTGGTGGAACAAAGGTCGTCTGCCATCCCATGCACCGCCTTGGCAATGATATTGGCTGTGGCTGGTGCAATCACCACCAAATCTGCCCAATCTGCAAGGGTGATATGCGGGATGGGATCGGCATCCTCAAAATTGCTGGTATGCACGCTTTCGCCGGTAATGGCACTGAAATTGATGGGTTGCACAAATTCGCAGGCATTAGCCGTGAGAATGGTGCGCACCCGGTGCCCTGCTTTCTTCAGCTGGCTTGCCAAATCTATGGCTTTATAGGCGGCGATACCACCGCTTACAAATAGTAGTATATTACTCATAACTCCTCTTTTTAAACTATCTTACAAACAAGTAAAATACGCATATTATGTCAATCACAAAGTAGAGAGCTCATTTCTCATCCTTACCACGGGATAAAAGAACACAAGCAGAGCCATTTCCCAGAATAATCTTATCATCCAGCAATGTGGCATCATTGTGGGTAAAGAGAAGCTTCATGGATGCAGGAGTGTTGAAGACATATTCTTTGCCAGATAGATTCAGCCACACCTCAATCTGAGATTCTTTATCATAACGGGAGAAAGCAAGCACATCAGACGGTGCGTCCTTCCAGGCAAATTCACCATCCTGCAACAGGGGATAACACTTCCTCAGCCTGATAAGCTGGATGAGGAAATCCCGGTGCAAAACTGCCTCCTCATCATCAGCCCATTTCCAGTTGAAAGGCCTGCGGTTATCCGGATCTGATGCACCCTGCATCAGGATTTCATCACCATAATATATGTGCGGGGTTCCGATAAAACACATCTGAAAGACAAGTGCCAAACGCAGCCTATTCCAGCTATCCTGTGCAAGAGTGGCGATGCGATGGGTATCATGACTGCCCAGCAGGTTCATCATCGCTTTGGTGGCATGTGCCGGATATCGCGCCAATCCTTGAGCGATGCGCTCTTTGAACTGGGCATCATCGATAAGCTGCAGGATAAAATACTCCAAGACAGGATCTTTGAAAGAAGCATAATTCATCACAGAATCAAAGTAGCGGCCATCCACCCAGCCCTCTGCGTTATGCCAGATTTCTCCAACCAGCCAGGCATCCGGCTTGATTTGCTTTACATGATGTCTGAAAAGCTGCCAAAACCAATATGGCACTTCATCCGGTACATCCAGCCTAAAGCCGTCTATGCCGATATCCACCAGCCACCATCTCACGCTATCCAGGATATAATCCACCAAGCTCTGATTTACCACGGCTTTGCGAATGTCACGCACATAATTTTCCGCGGGATGGCTGCGGCTGAGGTCAAAATTGAGATCGGGCATATCCTTGATGCCCCACCAGCACTGATAATACGCTTTGGGATCAAAATCATGCGGCAAGGGCTTGGGTAGCGGCCACTTGTGCCAATCATACCAATTCCACCAGGGAGAATCCGGCCCATTTTGAACGCAATCCACAAAAGCCCAAAAAGCCTCTCCTGTATGATTGAAAGCCACATCCACTATAATCTTCATCCCACGCTGATGGGCTTTATCACACAACTCCTTCATCAGCCTCTCATCACCAAAATGGGGATCAATGCTCTTATAATCCGCAGCATCATATTTATGATTGGATTTGGCCTGCCACAGCGGATTGAAATAAAGGATATTCACGCCCAATTCACTTAGGTAATCCAATTTGGAGATTATCCCCGGCAGATCCCCTCCATAAAAACTCCACCAATCCGGCGTTCCCTCTCCTTGCCAGGGGCTTTGCCTTAACCCGGCAGTGTCATACCAATCATCCACAAAGTGAAAGTATTCCACATTCTTGGGCAACACCTGCCCAGATGGGGGAGGGGTATTGCTATCCCGGTAATACCACTCTGTAAAATCAGGATTTAAGGAAGCATCGCCGTTACAGAACCTTTCGGGAAATATCTGATAGATAATACCTTCCTGAACCCAGCCAGGAACAGCAAAGACGGGCAGACGACTTGCCTGGATAGTAATTGCAGCCAAATCCTGCAGATCCTTCACAAAACCATGTGCCCCATAAAACAGCTCTTTATCACGATGCCTAAAGCGCAGCGCCACCTGGAAGCTATCCCCAGTATGCTGGAAGATACAGTGATACACCTCTTTATTATCGGTTACACCCAGTTTAAAGCACTCATGATAGGCTTCATCCAGTAGCAGATGCACCTCACAATCAATGCCCGGATACCAATCTATGCGCAGCTCAAAGCTATCATCCCCAGTTTTAATGATCTCAAAATAACGCCCCAAACGTTGTGCCAAAAGAGAGGTATCATGATATATCTGCTGCCAGGATAGAGGCTGGGCTTGCGAGGTTTCTACTACTAAAATAGAGTTTTCCCCGCCAAAAGGATCGGGCTCCTTCAGGGGATTGGCAGGATCTGCCATCCACACTCCATCCACGATGAATTTATATCGATAATGCCCGGCTTCCAAGGGCAGGATGATGGCATACAAACCGCCAAAATCCTGCAAATCCAGAATATCCCAAGAGCTAAAATCCCCGGCAATGCCCACTTCATGCCTGCCGGCTGTGGGTGCTTGATAGGTAAACCTGATATTGGGCATAGGTTCTATTTGCTGGCTGCTTTCTTGGGCTTGATGCCGGATACCAGCATCTTTTCATCTTTATCTTTACAGTTTGGATTTTGCCGCTGCAAGAGCTCCTTCAGATAGGTTCCGGTAAATGATTTTGTGCTTTTGGCAATCGCCTCCGGAGTGCCGGCTTTGATTACCTTGCCACCGCCATCACCGCCATCAGGGCCCATATCTATCACCCAATCTGCAGATTTGATTACATCCAGATTATGCTCTATCACCACCACGGTATTTCCCAGTGCCACCAGCTTTTGCAATACCTTTAGCAGCTTGTTGATATCATCAAAATGCAGACCGGTGGTGGGCTCATCCAACAAGTACAGCGTATTGCCAGTATTGGCCTTGCTTAGCTCGCGCGATAGCTTGATGCGTTGTGCCTCGCCTCCGGAGAGAGTGGTGGAGGGCTGTCCCAGCTTGATATAATCCAAGCCCACCTGTTTCAGGAGCCCCAGCTTTTGTTTCAGCGTGGGGATGTTTTCAAAGAAATCATACGCCTCCTGCACGTCCATATCCAATATATCGGCAATATTCCGCCCTTTATAGCGCACAGCCAGCGTTTCTTTATTATAGCGCTTGCCCTTGCACACTTCGCAGGTCACATAGATATCTGCCATAAAGTGCATCTCAATCTGCTTCACACCCGCTCCTTCGCAGGCCTCACAGCGTCCGCCACGTACGTTGAAGGAAAAGCGTCCCGGCTTATAGCCCTTCATCTTGGAAGCAGGCAATTCGGCAAACAGAGTGCGGATGGGATCAAATAGCTTCACATAGGTGCTGGGATTGGAGCGTGGCGTTCTGCCGATGGGCTGTTGATCGATGGTGATCACCTTATCGATATGTTCCATCCCTTCGATGGCACGATGCGCCCCCACCTTATGGCTGCTGCGGTAAAAGTGGTTTTGCAGATACGGAGCCAGAGTTTGATTGATCAAAGAGCTCTTGCCGCTGCCGGAAACCCCGGTCACACATACAAAGAGCCCAATGGGGATATTTACGTTGATATTCTTGAGGTTATTATGCTTTGCGCCTTTGATGGCGATAACTCGCTTATCCGGCTTCACGCGGCGAGGTGGGATGGGAATGCACAGCCTGCCATCAATATAAGCCCCCGTCAAAGATAGGGGAGTGGAGATAATCTTTTTGAGGCTGCCCACAGCTACAATCTCACCTCCGCTCACTCCGGCGCGGGGTCCAAAATCCACTATCACATCAGCGGCTCGGATGGTATTTTCGTCATGTTCCACCACGATTACGGTATTGCCCAAATCCCGCAAGCGCAACAGCATTTCCACCAAGCGGGAGTTATCCCTTTGATGCAGCCCAATGGATGGCTCATCCAGAATATACATCACGCCCACCAGTTGAGAGCCAATTTGGCTGGCCAGACGAATGCGCTGGCTTTCTCCTCCAGAGAGCGTGGGAGAGCGTCTATCCAAGCTGAGGTAATGCAAGCCCACGCTTTCCAGAAAGCCCAGTCTGGCTTGGATTTCCTTCAAAACCTCTGCTGCTATCAGCTTTTGATTGCCTTCCAATTTCACTTCTTTAAAAAAGCCAAGGGCCATGCGCACATCCATAGCCGTCACTTCGCCGATATTCTTACCAGCCACATATACAGCCAGTGAGGCTGGCTTCAGCTTCAATCCTCCACATTCATCACAGGGTTTATCGCTGATATACTGCATATAATAGCGCTGCATCTCTTCGGAACTGGTTTGATGCATCCTGCGCTTCAATTGAGGTATCACGCCTTCATAGCGCATCATATATTCACGGGATCCGGCTGCCGATTTCCAAGCCACCTTCACCCTCTTTCCCTTGGAGCCAGAAAGGATAAGTTCCCTCACCTTTTCGGGCAGGTCTTTCCAGGGTTTATCCAACGAAAATCCGTATGCAGTGGCAAGGTTTTGCACCGTGGTCATAGTCCAGCCGTCTTTCTTTTCTTCCAGCCTGCCCCAGGGTGCCACAGCGCCATCCATGATGCTGCGTGAGGGATCCGGCACCACCAGTTCGGGATCAAATTCCAGCTTGTAGCCCAATCCGTTACAGGCAACGCAGGATCCCACTGGGCTATTAAAAGAAAAGTGCTGCGGGCTCAGCTCTTCAAAACCGATATTGCAGCGGGGACAGGCGTTTTGAGCGGAGAGAGTCTGCTCTTCCTTGGTATCAGGAAATTGCAGCTTTACAAAGCCTTCTGTGATGCGCAGTGCCAGCTCCAGAGAATCTGCCAGACGGGATTGTACGCCTTCTTTGATCACGATCCTATCAATCACCACGTCTATGGTGTGCTTGCTCTTTTTATCCAGGACGATATTCTCTTCCAGCTCCCGCTGCACGCCATTGATCAGCACACGCACAAAGCCCTGCATACGCAGGTTTTGAAGCTCATCCTTGTGCTCTCCCTTACGGTTTTGCACCAAAGGCGAGAGGATCTGCAGCTTGGTGCCTTCGGGGTAGCTCATCAGATGTTCCACCATCTGATCCACCGTCTGCGAGCCCACTTTATCTCCACAAATAGGGCAATGCTGTTCCCCAATCCTGGCATAAAGCACGCGCAAATAGTCGTAAATCTCCGTCACAGTGCCCACGGTGGAACGCGGGTTTTTGCTGGCAGCTTTTTGCTCTATGGAAATGGCAGGGGATAGCCCTTCTATATAATCCACCTTGGGTTTATCCATCTGACCCAAAAACTGGCGGGCATAGGCGGAAAGGGATTCCACATAGCGGCGTTGACCCTCCGCATAAAGGGTATCAAATGCCAGGGATGATTTGCCAGAGCCGCTTACACCGGTGAAAACAATCAGTTTATTGCGGGGAATCTCCAGATTTATATTCTTTAGGTTATGCTCGGAAGCACCTTTGATGATGATCTTGGTTTTCAATGTTTATTTACCTCTATGTATGAACCAAAAATAGGGGAGGGATGTGTTGTCAACTTAAAAAAAGACGCAGTTATCAGCAACATCAAATAAGAGTATATTGCCCATAAAATAGAAATGACCGCATCCCGCAACGCAGTCTGAGGTCATCTACAATCTATCAAAATGGTGGAGGTGGCGGGGATCGAACCCGCGTCCAAAAAACCGGCAACAGGAGAATCTACATGCTTAGTCGTCTTTAAGTCTTAAACCAAGTGGCAGAGACGATCAGACCCACCAGGTTCCAGCTCATAATCTTAGGCAATGCCTATGAGCATTAGCATTGCAGCGTCCGCACTGTTACGACGTCTGTTTCAAATCCGGCGGCCCGAAATGGACAGACGTTAGCAGCTTATGCTGCTAAGAGTAAGTTGTTGTTTGCAGTTAATTTTGCAATTTGCTACTTTTTGACGGAGTGGATAGCATCTCCGGCATGCATCTTTTGCATCCTGATTTCCTGTCGAAACCATGTCACCCCCATATATACTTGTGAAAGAACAGATTAAATTGGGATTAAAAACAGATGCCCTGTATTTTCTTAAGACAATTTATGCGGATGTGTTTGGATGTCAAGGAAAAACTGAATGATGCCCGCTGTGTGAGCCTTGAGATGGGCTTTTTTCCCACTAATTACTCTAATTAAACGAATTTTAATAATTGAAAATAGACTTGGCAGTAGCGAAGCCCCTGTTCACTGGCACCTGTTCACTGACACCTTGGCGCTCCGCGCCAGCTCGCCTCCCTTATACCACCCTTGTCTCACCCTTGTGTAGACAAAGGAGAGACAAAGGAGGCTCATAGGGAAGAAGTGGCAGAATCATAGATCAATGAGCAGGATATTTACTGGTGGACTTCCTTATGATTACGATAAGACTAATTTATTATATCTATATAAAGCTTGTCAATCCTCTGAAAGTGTATTATCCGCATCTTGTTCTCTCAAGACTCTAGACATAAGCTCTTTAAGAGGTTTTTCTGAGGCCCTGTAATTTTTATTATTCAAGAAAAAGGAGAATCTCTTATGGGGATCAAAATATTGGAACGGTACACTGTTTTTGTTTAAAAGATCCTTTAAAGATTCTACTAATTCCTCACACTGCCTGACGCTGACTTCCATAAGGAAATTTGGATATTTTCTTTTATGAAATGAAATAACGTTCCTGCTATTATATGTAAGAGCAATGTAGGCTTTGACATAATTAGCCCTTATTTGTTTAAATTCTTCTGCCAAAGCATTCATTACTGTATTAGATCCTTGTAGAACCCACTCATAATTCTTACCCCAATACTCTTCATTAACAATTTCTTGTTCTTCCTGAATATCAGGTTCTTCATAGACATCTAATACTTTTACAAAATTCAAAAGATAATCCTTATTTACTTTAATCAGTTCAACCTGAATTGCAATCAAGGGGAAATTCATGCTTAATAGTTGGATCACATTATAAAACCTTCTTGTAATTACTTCTGCAATCAGGACTGCATAATGTTGTCTTTGGGGATACCTTCTCCTTTCTATGTCCCAATATTCCAAAGTTCGAATAATGTGAGATGGATCTGTGCTGCCTAACATTACTTCCACCTCATACATGGCATTTTGATCCTGGTCGAAGAGCAACATATCAAACCTTCCTCCGCTCGATTGCTTTTTTTCTCTTTTTAGAGGCTGCAGATTATCGGACAATTGCAGCATTTCAGGGTTAGCAAAAATTTGTTCCTGTAACCAATTCTCGTTTAATCCAACTGATCTAATCAAGTGCTTTGAATATTTTGTCAATTTTACAGCCATTGTTATACCTCGTTTTATTGTATTTTTTCATGTTTAATAATATGTGTTATTTGAGTCCCAAGGGTTGATGTAACATCAACTCATTATTTTAAGGCGTATAGGAAATTAACATATTTTTCTCAAGTTGTCACTCAATGGGTGGTTCGAATCCAAATAATATTGCCTGCTCCTGGCTAATCTCAATTGGGGTGCTGTTTTTTAGTCTTGAAAGTATACTGAATATAGCTTCATCCTTTAACCAATACTGTAGGTATTCATAAAGTTGCATATTGAGAGGCAAAAGCATTTGAAATAATGACTGTGATAATGCTTTATCAAACAGTTTAGGAAAAATAGATTCATATTCTTGAGGATTATCTGATAATTGATCCCAATGGACTGGAGAACTGACTACAATGGAGATGTCATTTATCTCAAAATTGCAATGGTTCTGAATCAAAGCAATTGCACGATTAACTAGCTGTCCTCCAAATGTAAAATAGCAAATGCTGTTATGTGATCTATAATATGGTATTGATGATTCTTCTATATATTTTCTTAATGGAGTTCGAATAGTATTGAAGAAAACTCCTATCTTCTCTTCAAATAAATGATTGTAATTTCGATCTGAATTAAGAATCTTCCAAACATTATTAAGAATGAATGGATCAGCCATCCAGGTGCCACTATAGTAAGTAAAATCAACAGGTTTTTTCTTACTATCTGTCGGTTTCAAATATATTACACTGGGCGTCAGGTTTTTTACTCTCCAATATCGTCCTTGAAATCGCACTACACAGCCTCTTCGCAACTTTAATAGATTGATTTCAGGCACTTCACCTAAGTTTTTTGATTCGTGGTTAATCTGAACATACCTTGAACCGAGGCTGATGTTGCCATAAATCATCCTAAGATCTTTAAGCTTATGCAATTTCTCGTATGCAGCATACCTATATTTGAAATCGTGTTTTTTTACATAGTCTTTCTGCTCCAGCTCATTCAGTAGCTCATCAATCGCCGACCTACATACATGTGGCAAGTGTTCTGTTAGGTCGTAAAAATGAGATGTTTTTAAGAATGATCCCTCGTCTGATGCTAATATGCTAAGACATTGTTGTGCAACAGATCCGTATAGTTCATAAGGTGCTTTTCTGGGCATTACACCCTTTACGGAACTATCTAATAGAACACAGAATTTTAACAATTCCAAGAAAACCGTCTTAATGTAATCAGGGACTAGGCAAATAACATTGACTTTATTTGACCGTCGATTACCTCTGCCAATTCTTTGCATAAAAGATTCAACGCCATCTGGACACCCCCATATTATTACAGCGTCGATATCTCCAATGTCAATGCCCAATTCCAGTGTACTTGTTGCAATGCAAAGTGCTGATTTTGAAGATTCAAATTTTCTCTCTGTTTCAACCCTAACTTGTTGTGATAGGGAAGAATAGTGTACAAGGAGAAAAGGTGCAAGGATGTCTGAACTGCTGAGACTTGAAGACAAACGCTCACATTCTTTGCGAGAGTCTGCAAAGAGAAGAAGCTTTCGATTATTATTTTTCATTAAGCGTTCTAGCAGATACTGAAGTTCTGATAGGTGTCTAATGTGCCTTATCTCACAATCTATACTTCTTTCAGATGAATAGCTAAAGAAATCTGCTTTGTCTTCTGGACCCATTAGAAAATCTCTGACAAATGACACTTCTCCTACGGTTGCTGACAGAGCAGCCCATTGAAGCTTATGACTTATTACAGATTGTAGCCTCTTTATCAATAAGGATAATTGTAGTCCTCTCTGAGTATTATACAAAATATGGACTTCATCTAGAATAATGGCTTTCACATTGTTTAGACATTGGTCTTTCCTAAATAAAATAACATCAAGAGATTCAGGAGTAGTAATCAAGATATTTGGTAGTCTTTTTGTTTTTAGATCATCCCTGTCACCATGACGGATTCCAACATGCAACCCCAACGAAGTGAGAGGAGGATATAGCCGCTTAAAAAGATCGTTTACCAAAGCCTTAGTAGGAGATATATAGACAAGGAAGAGTTCATTTTTCACTACTGCGTAATGATAGTATCTACTAATTATCGGAGCAACAACGGCCTCAGTCTTGCCAGAACCAGTACCTGATGAAAGTACAATATTGTCTCCGTTAACAAGTGGTTCTATAACATCCTGCTGAGATTGGCGAACAGAGGTGAAGCTACCGTAGAATGCTGTAGCTACCTTCTTGTTTAATAGATCAACCGGAGTCACATAGATTCCTGTAAAAGACTATCTAATGCTTCAACTACAGTTACAATGACCTTTCTAACTCTGTCTTGGATTCTTACTGAAGCTGCATTCCAAACGATTGACTTTAGCTGCGAATCCAGCATAACAGTATCTGGCTCCCAAGCGTATGCTATCCCATGTACTTCTAATATCAATAAAGCGAGATCTTCCATTTCAGATGTTTCTATGGGGCTCATTTCATACATAGGCAACTTATCAAATCTCGAATAATCAAAATCCCTTCTTTCCTTAAGGAACAATTCAGTTTTGCATTTATCCACAAACTCCGGAGTTACAGCGAAGAAGGTTTTACCAGGGAACGCCTTACCTGCGTAAAAGTGGAATAAGTTCCAAAAAGCAGCTTCCTTGTAATTAATGTTTTTAAGATTCGTAATTACGTCTTCAAATTCGTCAAATAAGATGACAAAACCATTTAATCCAGCTTCTTTGCAGAGAGTATTAATATCTCTAAGCAATGCCCAACTTTGTGCATGCCCACTTCTGTTCATTACAAAAACATCATCAGCGTAGAATTTCCTATCTGATCTGGGATCTCTAAATTTACTTCGCAAATCTGTAATCAGTGCTTTCAAGAGCAACTTTCGTTGGCTGTTGTAATCGTAAGGATGGTAAAACCAATCAGAGATAGTGTTTTGCACTGATTGTATTTTAGTAGACCATGCCCTAATAGCCACATACATTGCATCTGAATCTAAAACCTCAGAATGATCCCATTTGCCTTGACTACTCAATTTCTGAAAAAAGGGATTATCTGCAATTCCTTTATTTATCTCCTCTGTTAAGAAATCCATCAGCGGTGGCAACCCTTTTTCCCCAATCATGCCCGGGACTTCTATATTGCGGCATACAGCCCCAATGATTTGGTCCATTCGATTAAATCTTACACCCGAATTTGCATCTAAGGTTACTAAGCTAACTGCATAGTTCTGTTCCAGGGCTTCTTCACGAATAAATTTGAGTAGGTGAGTTTTACCTGAACCATAATTAGCTTTAAGTAAAAGAGCTGTGCTATTATGAGTATTCAATCTTTGTCTCAGATCATTAATCTCATTCTTACGACCTACCGTAAAGTATCTTACGAATCCCTCAGGTGGAATGCCTTTACGAAGCGACTCGATAATCACTTGTGCCTTAATATTATTCATCTTGTCTACTCGTTTCTTAGTCTCTCCATTATGTCGTCGTAAAGGATCTCCGAAGACCTTACTTCCCCTTCGAGGTGATCGTCAAAATCGGCTATCATAGATGATACCAATAGCCTCCAAAACCGTATCCCAGCCAAGTGTGAATGTTGTTGAAATAGCTCACGAACGCGTTTCTCTACATCTGAGTCTTGCGGTAACAGAGCATCGGAACTGGGAAATGCACTACGATAAATATTTTTGATCTTTACTGCAGCTTTCTGGTAATCTTCAAGAACTGTTTGTACAGCATCCAGGTTCCAAATAGTATCCAGCGCTCTTGGATACTTATTATCATCTGGCTTACCAATTCTTCCTGATAACGCTCCATAAATAACTATTCCAAACTTTGGATCTGAGTAGAAATCTGGTGTAGTGGCATAAATCATGAAAAGCCCGGGTAGGGTCTCAATATTGTTGATCAAGGATAACAAGTTATTATGTGCTTCCCTAAGGGTGGATTGACGCATAACAGAATAAGCCTGCTCAGCCTCATCAAAGAGTATTAACAACCCATTGTAGCCGGAAAGCCTAACAAATCCAGCCAGGGATTGTAGCATAATCTTAGCATTGTCTTTGGATACCAGTTTACTTACTCCGAATTTTTTTCTGTAAACCCCAATGCTGCCCTCACCACCGAACCACTGCAGAATCTCTCCTCTAGTTTGTTCGGTAATCGATTTATCTGGAGCTTCTGGTAAAAAAGTTTCCCAGTACTGCTTCACCATTTTTTTGAAGTCGATGTCAATACCATGATCAGACATGAGTTTCTCGACAGCTTTTTGGTAGCCGTCGTAGTTCACTTCAGATCCAGAGCCATGAACTCCGGTTGATAGCCATGATAAGGATTCACTGATCACAGTGCCAAATGGTGCAATCTCCTGGATAGTGTTTCCAGCATAATATGATGGTGTTGCAACCATTCTGACAATCGCCGCGAAAACACTCTGAAATTTATTCAGTGCTGCACTACTTTTTTCCAGTTCCACATTTGAAACCAAGCAGTTGTTTTGTAGGGCAACCTCCCTTAATAGCCTAAAGAAATGAGTCTTTCCTGATCCCCATTGCCCACTTACAAACCTGATAATCCCATGATTTTGCATACCGGGGAAATGTAATTTCTTGATCCCTTCGATTATCTTTTCATTTCCTACAGAATAAAGTTCTACTCCTCTCTGAGGAGGAATACCTGTACGAAGTGACTCAACGATCTGTGACGATAACGCATTATCGATATTCATGTTGTCTCCTTAAATATTATAAATCCAATGTATCCCCTGGAAGCCGCTCCAGCTAGGAGAACCCCTTGCCTTGTATCTTTAGTTTGTTGTAAGTCTATAAATTTACCGTCTACTTCATGAGGACCTTTTTCTGCTAAAGCAGATAAATCTGCTACAAATTCATCCATGCGAAATTCTTTATCCCTCTTCTTCAAGTTCTTAGTGATTTCTCTGATTGGGACGCTAGCCCCATCGCTCAGATGTTCTCTCTCAATAATCTTTTTGTATTGTGCTCTGATTTTTTTCAAGAAATTAGGACCATGAAACCTTCTGTCAAAAACACGTCTATATTCTATTCTAATTATTTCTATTACGGCTTCTAAATCAGCAGGTAGTTCAGCGAGCTTCCCTTCTAAATTGCTGATTTTAGCAGTACGCTTATTCTCATTAATCTCAATTTTGAAGAAACCGTTTTTAACGCTATATTTTGGGTGGGGGCTATTTTTATCAAGCGTAATGTTGGATGCCTTGCAGGCTTCATCGAATAAAGATGGATATCGTCTCATTATACGATCAGATTCTTCTTTAGCTTGCCTGTATGCTTCTTCAAGTCTCTGGATTTGCGTAATCCCATCACTACGTAGCTTATTCAGTATTTTAGCCTCTTTCTCAGCAAGGTTTACAAAGTGCATTGACCATCCCTGTTCTAAGTATGAGAGCAAAGCTGAAATTAAAACACTCTTTTTCTGAGCTTCTTCTAATTCAAGTTTCAGCGTATTGCTTTTCTCCTGCAGTCGGCAATTTAACTGCTTCATGGATTCTATAATATCCATGCTAAAGTTCATAATTTTCTCCATAACATAAGCTGTCCTCAACTGTTAGTGTGACTCCAACTCTTTGTATTTTGGTATTGTAGATATGCTTTCTATCGTCAATTCTAATATCATATTTATAAACTAACTCTCAATTGCAGGATTTTCATTTCTTCGATCCTTGTCAAGCGCAATTTTCATCAATATCAACTTTGATATAGTCAATTGGGGCATTGTGAAGGTGTTATTAAGTCATAAATGAGTTCATATATTCCAAAACTGGATAAACAAAAAAGTGGAGAATAGTTGAATGGAAGGATTAATACAATGGTTGCCACAATAGCTAATAATTTATTCCGGCATTCTCCATTCCCAATTTCCCAGCGGGGTGCCGGGGATATTCATCCTTGCGGCTGCATCCAGATTGAGCAGGTCTTGCATGGGGAAGATGCAGATCTCACAACCGCTCTTTTGGGCTATATTGATCATAGCTTCAGCGGCATTTGTAAGATTTACTTTGCCGTCTGAATTGGAGATAAGGTGGGGGCGTGAATTTACATAGGCAGTGAAGTTTTGGTATTCGGCAGATTCAGGATCCAGCTCTTCAAACCACTGGCGGGTGGTGAGGTTATCGTGAGTGCCGGTATAGATGATTTTATCTGCAGGGTAGGCGGCCACATCCGGTTCGCCATCCTGCCAGCAAAATTGCAGCACAATCATCCCCGGAAAGCCAAATTGCGCTCTGATATTATTCACCTCTTCGGTAAGGATGCCCAAATCCTCTGCGATAAAGGGTTTGTTGCCAAATTCAGCCGTGATGGTCTCAAACAGCTTTTGCGCTGGGGCTTTGATCCATTCTCCTGCCTTGGCATCCTGAGGCAAAATGGGGCTGCCGTCATTGTCAAGCGGGCAGGGAATACTCCAATAATTCACATAGCCGATGAAGTGATCGAGGCGGATGCGGTCTGCATAGCTGAGTACATCGCGGATGCGGGCGGTAATCAGCTCAAAGACCTCAGTTTCACGCTCTTGCCAGAGATAGATGGGATTGCCCCACAGCTGACCCTCCTCGCTGAAGGCATCGGGAGGAACACCTGCCACCTGCAGCCTATTGCCGGCATCATCCAGGGCAAAAAGATGAGGGTTTGCCCACACATCTGCAGAGTGGTAGGAGAGGTAGATGGGCAAATCTCCCCACAGCTCGATATTGAGCTCTTTCAGCTGGGTTTTGAGCTCTGCCAGTTGTTCTCTCAGAATGGCTTGGATGGCTGCCTGGCTGAGGATGAAGGGCTCAAAATCACGCAACTGGCTCTGCCACAGCTCAGGAGTGTAATGGAGATGCTGGCTTTGCCACTGGCTCCAATGGATTTCATCATAGAGGCGGTCGAGGCTCAAAAAAGTGAGGTAGGGCTTTAGCCAAGCTTCGTTTTGGCTGATGAAAGCATCAATATTATTAGATTTCAGATAGCGGTTGGCAGCAGTTTCAAGGAGCTTGCATTTGTTGCGAAAAACATGCTCGAAAAAGACCCTGTCTGTGGCAGGGATGGTGGCTTCCTCCAAGTCTGCAGCGTCAACCAGCCCTTTTTCATACAAGAGCTCCGGACTGATGAGCAGAGGGTCCAGGGCAAAGGCGGAAATGGGATTGTATGGGGAATTGCCATAGCCACGATGATTGAGGGGCAGGGTTTGCCAGATTGTGTAGCCTTGGTCATTCAGAAATTGGGCAAAAGAGAGGGCTTCAGGTCCCAGATCGCCAATGCCAAAATCTCCGGGGAGAGAGCTGAAATGGAGTAGCACTCCCTTCTGTTTTAACGACACGCCATAATCCTCATGGCACAGAGTTGCAGGAGGGTGCGTTCTGTGGCCCTGCTTAATTTGAGTGAGCTATCGGTATCAAGCAGGATTTGATAGATATCTGGGAAGCTGTGCAGGCTGTACTTTTCTGAGAACTGGACAAACTCCTTGCGCTGGCTGTCGTAAAGCTCTGGCAGGTGTTTGGAAATGATTTCCTGTGGGGTGCGGTGGTTGTGGCGTAAGAGCAGGATTTTGTGGATGATGGTAAAGACCTTGTTCATCTGAAAAAAGATCTGTAATGCTTCCCAATCAGAACTCAACATGCGCTCTATGGTGGAGAGGATGGAAGGGAGATCACGATTTCCCAGTGCTCGATAAAAGTCAATCATGGTGCCCACCCTGGTGGTACCCAGTGCTTGCCCCACATCGTCTTGGGTGATGGTTTTGCGGTTGCCCAAGAGGATGATGATTTTTTGTAGTACACTGAAGCTGCTGGCATAATCCAGCTCTGTTCTGGATAGGAATAGAGCTCTGGCGCGGGCATCCATTTGCACGTTTTGCTGGGCTAATACCACATTGAGCCACTTGGTGAGGTCAAAGCTGCTGCGGGGAGGATCACACTTGATAAAGAGGCTTGAATTGCGGATGGCTTTCCAGCCGGAGGTTCTGAAATCTGCCTTATCAGTTACTATGATCAAGCTTTGGGCGTCGGAAGGTGATTCCACGTAAGATGCCAGGGCGGCAAGTTCCTTTTTGCCCAATGCCTCGGCATTCTTGAGGATTATCAGCTTTTGAGTGGAAAATATGGAGAGGGTATCCAAGATATCATTCAGCTGAGCCACCTTGATATCATCTCCGTAGATATGCACGATATCCACGTCGTATTTGCTTTTCAGCCTCTGACGAATGGGGTTGGTGACGGAATCTATGAGCCAGGCATCTGTGCCCAAGAGCAGGTAGCTCTTTCCAATATCGATCATCTTGGGGGCAAAATCGAGAGCTTCGATGGTGGATACTGCCACAACAATCAACCTATCACGCTGAAGTAAATAATGCTGGCAAAACCTACAACCCAACAGTAGATGGCAAAGTATTTGAGCTTTGCCCGCTGGATGAGGCTGATCATGAGGGCAATCACGGCATAGCCAACCACAAAAGAGGCAATGAAGCCCGCCAAGTAGATGAAAAGCTGTTTGGCGCCCAGGGAGGTGAATTCCTTGTATTTAAGGATATTTGCAGCCATGATGGCGGGTATGGAAAGCAAAAAGGAAAAGCTGGCGGCGTCTTTTCTGCGCACCCCGCTAAATAGGGAAGCGGAAATGGTGGAGCCAGAGCGGGAGATGCCGGGGATGATGGCAATTCCCTGGGCGATGCCAATCACAAAAGAGCGGATGATGCCCATGGAGACAGAGGGAATGGAGCCGTTTTTGATGTAGTCTGAGATAAAGATGATGATGCCGGTGATGATGAGCATGGTAGCCACCACAACGGGGTATTTCTCCAGGCTTTCAAACCATTTGCCGGCGACCAAGTATACCACGCCAGTGGCAAAGGTCGCCACAATCAGATAAAAGATGAGGTTGCGGTGGTAGCGATGAGGTCTATTTTCAGTGCTGTCTCCCCATTTGAATAGCGATATAAACAGCTCCAAGATCATTTTGCGGAAGTAGATGAGAACGGCTAAGACGGTGCCCAAATGTAAGAATATCTCAAAGGTGAGATCTTCGCTGCCCTGGAATCCAAAATAGTGCTGCACCAAAGCCAGGTGTCCAGAGGAGCTGACGGGTAGAAACTCGGTCAATCCCTGCACAATGCCCAGTAATATTGATTGTAGTAGTGTCATAATATTTTATCCCTATAAAATGGCTGGAACGCTGTATTTCCCGCTTTGGGAGAGGGGTACCAGCGTGAAGCCTGCTTGTTGGGCGCGCTGGATGAACCTCTTTAAATAGTTGAGCTTATCTTGATTGTGACAGTGGGTGATGGCTACCAGATGGGGGTTTCTTTGGCTGAGGCTTTCCAGCTCTCTCAGTTTTTTATTCATGGTGGCTTCGCTAATATCGGGGGAATCTAGGAAGATGCTGTTTCTGAAAGCCGGTATATGGGCTTGTTGGGCCTGTTGATATGCCACGGAGACGTTTGAGGTGCGGCTATCCAAAAAGAGCTTGTTGCGGGCTTTGAGCACCTTCATTACCGATGTCATCACGTCTGTATCGGCTGTGGCAAGGCTGCCCATGTGGTTGTTGATGCCAATGCAGAGCGGGAGGCCGTCTATCAGCTTGTTGAGCAGCTTGGAGATTTCGGCTTCTTTCATCTGAACCAAGATGGCATTCTTTCCGGGGTTGGTCTGAGGATAGCCAATGGGTTCCATCGGTACATGAATGATGGATTCACGTCCCTGTTCGTGAGCTTTTTGCATGGTATAAACGCTGTGCTTGTATTCCGGCATGATGGCAAAGGTGACCGAAGTGGGAAGGCCGAGAAAGCCACTAAGCAGGTTGCCGCCGATTTCGCCAAAATCATCCACCACAATGGCGAGGGTCTTGGTGGGAGCCTTCTGGGCATAGGGCTTGGCATCATAGTAAAGCTCCACCTTCCACTTGGTATCGCTCTTGTCATGGGCAAATTCCAAGGTTTGCGTCTTGCGGGATTCCTTGGCAGAGACAAATCTGCCTCCGGCTTTTTCCACACGTCCTTTCAGAATCATATTGGCAAAATTGAGGTCATACACGTTGTCATCAAGGGGCACCTTGAAGGTGACGGTGTTTCCTTTCTTTTGCAGTTTGTAGATGTTATCGTGTATATCCAGCTCTTTGAGGGCAGCGATGATGGTGGGTTCCAGATCGGGCGTTTTGCGGGCGGCATCTGCATCAGGTGTGTCAGCACTGGTTTTGGCTTTCTTATCTTTTGTGGCTTTGTCCTGTTTCTGTGCGATATCGCTGGATTCGGTTTGTGTGGAAGGCAGTTTTGCTGAGGGTTTATAGCTGAGGATAAACCATATGATTGCAGTGGAGATCAAGCCGGCAACGATGAACATCCAGAGTTTGGAAGAGGATTGTTTCTTGCGTTTGCGAGGGCGTGCTGCAGGCTTTTTGGCGGGTTTACGCTTGGGCATTATCTGATCGCTCCTGAGGGGTGGGCTTGGATTTTTGTATGCGGATGGGGTGCATTATCTGGCAGGCATGCTTGGCAAGCCAAACCAGGGGGATAAAAAAGAAGTTGGAAAGAAGGAAGGCAAACGCCAATAGGACTATATTGGTGAGTAAAGGCAGGGTGGAAGCAACGGGCAAGAGCTCAAATCTGGGCAGGAAGCCCGTCAGGTAGCCAATAAAGCTGAACAGAGGGTGGTATATCACTTCCATGATGGAGGTATAGAGTTTTGCCAAGATAATGATGGCAAAGACAAGGTAGAGATTGAAGGCTATGAATTTGAAGGGGTGTAAGCGGGGATAGACAAGGGCTCTCTTTTGGGCGTTTTGCAGGCTGTGCCCCAGCTTTTGCCAGGGGTGGATCCAAACGTTTTTGACGAATGCATAGATAATCCAGGCGCTTGCCAACACTCTGGTAGCAATTGTGGCAAGATGCCCAGTGGATACTTGGATGCCATAGAAGTATTTGATGAATATGGAAAGGGCAAAGAAGACAGTGTATGCAATTAGGGCGGGGACCAGTACTTTGTGTATTTTGATAACGTGATGGGCTATATCACTACTGCCGAGGGGCAACTGGTGATAATCCATCAGGTGGAATTTGAGAATCATAAACAGGACAAAAAGTAAGAGAAGGAAGAAGACAGTGAGGGGCATCAGATGCAAGCCGGTGCCCATCAAATCATAAGCTGCTCCCACCAGGCTATCACCCTTGATCCAATATACCAGCAGGCTGGGATATAAAAACACCTGAATCCCATTGAAGCTGCCCAGTAGATAGTGTAGGAATGCCCTCCACAGGGAGGGTTCCGGAGGCTGTAAGGATTGGGAGTGGGGAGTTAGTGCCATATATACTTTACTTGCAAATAGAGCCTTCTGCCTTCAGCTGGCAATCCTTCCCATTGGATGTGGGCTTTGTCCAGGATGTTTTGCAATCCACCTTCAAACCAAAGCGCAGGGCTGTAACGGTACTGGGCTGTGAGGCTGAGATCTATCACTTCGGGTAAATTGCGCTTCTGATGATCCTTTTGGTTGTAGCGTTGATTCAGGATGAGGTTGGTTACAAGCTTCCTGTATTGATAGCTGAACGAGGTCTGGGAGATGAAGCGGGGCGTATAGGGGGTACGGATTCTGCCTTGATGGGGCAGATAGTGCAGATTGAAAGCCAATTCCTGCCTCAGCACGCCCCAGGGTAGGCGCAGCAGTGCGTTGCTGGTTAAGGAGTGATTCCAGGCGGGTTCCAGGCTGATAATGGGGATGGGGGTGTTGCCTTCCTTAAGAACAGGTTGATTGTATGTGTAGGCACTGCGGATGCCTCCTGCATTATTATTGAGCGGCTGGGGGCGTTGGTGAGAGTATACGTCTTTCCAAAAGGAAGGAAGTGTATAGGTGATTTGTGCCTTCACATCCAAAGGAGAATAGGGAACACTGCCCAATGTGGGTTGGATTCCCCAAGGGAATTGCTGCATCAATTGAGAGCGGGTAAGCGGCTGCATCCCAGGGTAGTTACCCGCTTGCAGCAAGAGCGAAGGGTTGAGGGGTCTTTCGTAATGTACCTGTATTTGCGGCAAGACGTGGTGCAGGTCGCTCATCAAGCCAAGAGATGCCTTCTTCAATCCGGGAAGGTGAAGCGGGACATGATAGGCAGAGGCAATGGCAAACCTGCCCATAGCGGAGCCCAGATGGGTATCCACAAGGTTATCTTCATATTGCAAACGATGGGAATGCCAAAAGCCGGGGTTCAGGTGATAATCCCTATCTGAGGCATTTCTCTGCCAAGTGTTTTCCCACCATAGGCGGGTATCCACCTGATGCAGGGTAATTCCTTTATCCGAGAGGCTGTCTGCATGGTGGCTGGCGCTTAGCAGCAGAGCATTTGCCACGTATTGATCCGCACTGGAATGCTGGTAATGGAGGCGGCTTTTGGGCTGGAATGTATCATCAAACACCAGGCTGGCAAAGGCTTGGTGATCCACATGCTTAAAGTGATCAGGCAAGAATCTGTTTTCCAAATCAACCCTTAGATGAGGCAGCCTGCGGTGCAGATTGTATAAGGAGCCTTGGGCAAACACTTGCCAATCTGTATTTACCCTGCCTGAAAACCAGCCATTAAGCGGCTTTTTATAAGGTGAAGCGGGTTTGGGAATGGGGGGTATCCCGACAGGGAAGAAGGGTCCCAAGCTATCGGAATGGGTGATAATGGTAAAGGGAAGTGAACTGCGCTTTGCCAGGGGAATCTTTACCTGTGCATCACCCATGATTTCCACCACGGGCAATTCACTGGTTTGAGCCACAAGCATCCCACAAAGCAGGATAAATAAGATAGAATAAACCCACTTCATCTTTCGTCATCCAACAGGTTATTGATGTTCATCACCTGATCATCGCTAAGGGTGCTTTGCACCTCCCAGAGCGTGAGCTGTGCCTCTTTGAGGGCACCGGTGTGGATGAGGCTTAAAATGTAATGATACTGTGCACCACTCTGGATGAGGGGATATTCCCTATACAACACTCGCACCCGCTTGAATGATGATATGGCGCGCGCATAATCTTCCTTCAGATAGTGCATTCTTGCCAGTTCATAATCTGCCTGTGCCCTGATATATTGGTTGCTCTGGGTATCCAGGATTTGATTTGCCATCATTGAGGATTCATCAAAGAGCTCGTTTTGGTTCAGGTAAACGATGCGGTTGATACGTGCCTGGGGATGATCCATCGCCATCTCCTTACCCAGGTCCCAGATCTCATCATAGTCTTTAAAATCGTTCTCTTGGGCGATATCCAAGAGGGCAAGCCAGTTGGCGGCAGTAGGTTGGATTTCATATAAAAGCAGGTACTTTTCCTGGGCAATATCCAAGTCTCCGGTGCTGTGTGCCAATTTGGCAAGGGAAAGCAGGCTTTCGGGGCTTTGAGTCTCTTCAAACACCTGTGATGCCAATTCCTCTGCTTCCTTTTGCTGGTTGAGCTGGAAAAGGGATTCTGCCATCAGCAAATCAAGCTCCGGCCGCTTTTGTTCAGGATAGCTCCTTCTCAGCTCCTCGGCTTCTTCCAACACCTGATCCCAATGCCCCAGGCTGGCATAGAGCTGGATGATAAGATAGTTAATTTCAAAGCGGATATATTCACTTTCAAAGGTATCCGCCAATCCAAGGAGATCGGCGATGGGGGAGATGTCGTCCATATTGTCCAAACAGAGCTGCAGCCCGGTAAAGGCATCCCTCAAAAGGCTCACTTCTTCCGGGGTGAATGAGGTGGTATTACGGAAGCGCACCAGGATATTGAGCCAATCGCTGAAGGATTGATTGTAGTCTCCCAAGTTGTAATTACAAAGAGCCACCTGAGCCAGCACAGAGAGGAAGTGATCAGATTCTGGATAATCTTCCAAAAAGCGCTCATACAATTCCAACGCTCTGCGATAGGAGCCTCCCTGATAAGCAGCCCTGCCGGCTTGGAACAGATAGCTATCCACATTTGGATTCAATTGGGAAAGCGAGAGGAAGAGCTGGCTGGCTTCGTCAAAACGCTTTAAAAAATACAGGGTATAAG
The DNA here is from genome assembly GCA_012522935.1 of Candidatus Cloacimonadota bacterium. Taxonomy (GTDB): domain Bacteria; phylum Cloacimonadota; class Cloacimonadia; order Cloacimonadales; family Cloacimonadaceae; genus UBA3900. The sequence continues at coordinate 33,659 of JAAYJN010000037.1, forward strand.
CCTGATAGCTGGTGCACTCCTGTCTTTGCACCTCAGAGGCGGCATGTTCCTCCGCCTGTTGATAGAGGCTGAGGGCATGGGCAAAATCCTTGTTGTTAAAGCTCACGCTGGCTTCCAAGATCAGCGTTTCAAAGTTGGGGGGATAATTTGCCAATTCTGCAAGCAGGATTTGCACTTCAGTAAAGCGATTGAGATAGTAAAGAGACTGCGCCTGTCTGAGCAGGATGCTATAGCTGTGATCATGGTTCAGGGCTATTGCCTGGAAGGAATCCAGCGCACTTTGGAAGTTGCCAGACATAAACTCCAATTCCCCAAAGTAGAACAAGGCATCTTCGCGATACATGGAATCAGGGTATCTATCCAAGAGCGCCTTCAAGTTTTGCTTGGCTCCAGCATAGTCTTTGGCTTCAAACATCAGCATGCCCAGCCAATAAAAAGCCCTGTCCCGATAGCGTCCGTTTTGATAGGTATTCAAATAACGGTTGTAATGCTCTTGGGCAAGGTAGTGTTGATTGATCTGGTAATAGGCGTCTGCAATGGAGATCTCCACGTCATCCAGCAATTCGGGAGAGAGCTCAAAGCGCCGCGCCTCTGCCCACAGGGTGAGTGCCTTCTCATAATACCCTTCCTGAGCGGCAAAGCTTGCCATCAGGATATGCTGTTGTCCACGATATTGAGATGGCAAATCAGCATTCATATAATCCTGCAAAAGCTTGTATGCCCTTGCCGGGTCACTGGCATACAGTATTTTGAGGTGTTCAAGGTAGGAGAGAACCTGTATCTCAGGTTCAGCCTCTTTCACCAGGATGCGAAACAGAGAATCAGCAGCAGCCACTTCGCCTTGTTTGAGATGCAGCAGGGCGCCATAGTAGCTGCTGTGAGACGATCGAGGCATTTCGTCCAAAAGAGCCTGGGCTTCGTGCAGATTGTTCAAAGTGAGATTCTTACGCAGCAAAAGCAGCTTGATAGGCTCGGATTCCAGCTCCTGGGGGTCTTCTATTTGCGCAAGGAATTCATCCATCTCTGCAAAGCGTTGGTCATAAAGAAGGTGTTTGAGCCAATGCAGGCGATAGTTTGGACCGTATTCGTCATCCGCCATCCGGTACATTATCTGGAAGGCTTCATCTTCTCTTTGCAATAATATCAATAGCTTGAAGTAATCATACTTCATCTCTTTATCGTTGTCATCTATTGCCATTGCCTTTTTATACTCATGCTCCGCCGAAAGCAATTGCCCCAAATCACGATAGCATTTCCCACGCCAGAGATTACCCTGATACTGATAATAGGGATGTTCGGTAAAGCGCCCCAATTCCAGCAGCATGGAAAGGGCAGATTGCACGTCTCCCATGCCATACAAGCAGATCGCATAGTTGAGGTACACATCAGCCTTTATCTCGGTTTGCAGGGGCACAGTCATCAGCTCCTGATACATTTGGGCGGCTTCTTCCCACCTTGCCTCATTGAGCCAGATATTGGCATTGATATACAACAGATAGGGCATCTTGTCGCTATTGGGATAGGTCTGCCTAAAATACTCTATCTCTGCCATCGCCTCCTCAATATCTCCCATCTCGTAAAGCCTCACGATATAGGTATAATCATCTTGTTCCCTTAGTGACATGGCAAACACAGCAGATACAGTGGCAGCCAATATCACCGCCATCAACAATCGTTTTAGCATCGTTTTCATGATGTGGTAAACCCCTGTTTGCTTTCTTTGAAGGGTAATATCATAAACACCGTAGTTCCCTCATTCTCTTTGCTTTTGATGGTGATCTCTCCACCATGCAGTTCTGCGATTCGTTTGGCGGTAGCCAAGCCCAAACCCAACCCGCTGGAACGGTATTCCACGGTACCGGATTTGTGTGCGTATATTTCGTTGAGTTCATAAAACTTCCTGAACACATTTTTGAGCTGATACTCCGGGATGCCAATGCCATTATCCTGAACAAAGATAACCAGGCTTTCCCGGTTGTTTATCTTCTCTGTGGGGAATACAGAGCGTCTGGCACCGATCACCACCGTGCCAAAGTCGTTTGTAAAGCGGATGGCATTCAAGACAACGTTGTGCACCATGCGATGGATGGCTTCCCAGTTTGCATACAGTTCAGACAGATTTTCTTCCACTTCCAGCTTGATAAACATCTTGCGCTTGCGGGAGAGGATATCCACCTCCTGCTGCACTAGCTCCAAGATCTCATATATATCACAGGGAGCCTTGGTGAGGCTCTTTTGCAGGTTGTAATAATTCATGGTGCTGATATCACCACTGCTGATGATCAGCTTCCTCACGGAGGATTCCAACCTGGAAATCAAATCCTGCTTTTCCTCTTCATCAGCATACAGCCTGCGCTTGAGGCGTGAGACGTATCCCTGCAGCGTGGTGAGCGGCGTATTGAGTTCATGTGCCACAATCGCCATAAATTCGTTTTTGAGGGATTCAAATTCGCTCAGCTCATGGCTCTTTTGGATCACCGCTTCATACTGGGTGGCGTTCTTGAAAGCTATTGCCACCTGGGCTTGAAAGAGGCTGAGGATATCTTCATTCAGATACATCTCCCGGCTATTCTCGCCCATATTATCAAAGTAAAGCCAGGCAATGGGCTGGTCGTTGATCAAGATGGGACAGCAGAAGATGGAGTGGATGCCATAATCCTGAACGCTGATGGAGTTTTTGAAGCTTTGGTCTTCCTGCGCATTATAGCTGATCACAGGCTTGAGGGTTGCCTGACACAGACCAATGGCTGTTTTGCTGATACCCGTCACAGTGGCAAGGGGTTGCTTGCGGTTATTCATCTGCACCCGGTATTGATTGTTGCCATCATGATCCAGCCTGATCAGAAATCCACGTGTGGCATTGATAAAATCTATCGCTTTGGAGATTATTTCCCATTCCAGGTTATACATCTCCACGATGCTCATCAATTCGTGCGAGATATGCATCAGCTCGTTCATCTTGCTCATGCGCATGGTGATCTGTTCATAATCATTGACGCGGATAATGAGGGCAGCCAAGTGCTGTTTGATATTGCGCATCAAGTTGATCTCATTGCGGGTATACTCCAGCTCTCCCTCGTCAAATACCAACAGATAGCCTATCCTTGAGGAGCCGGATATCAGGGGGATGATCATGGCATGCACCCCCTGGATATTGGTTCCCACCAGACTGTCTGTGTTAAAGGCTCTGTCAATCAGAGGCTGCAGCTCCGGCGGAATCATCTCATCTTCTGCACTGTTATAAGAGTGGAAACAATAGAAGTTTGAGATTTGTTCGGAATACGTCATCAGCTTGAAAGAAGCGGGGCAGAGCACTCTCTCCAAGCCTTTTTCGATCAGGAATTTCACCCTTTCGATGCTGTTTACATTCACGATGTTATACAGCAGCTCATTCCAGCGGTTGCGCAGGTCTTTACGGCGCGATGCCAGGGGCAGGGCATTCAGCTTTTTAAGGTTTTTGATGTTATAGTATGCCACCTGCAGATAGTTTTCCCTGTCTTCCTCTTCAATGCCATCGGTGATGCGCTCCAAGAGCTGACGGTATTCCTCATACTCGGTATTTGCCAAGGTATCCAGGCTCAGCTCGATTAGTATCTGCAGGCGTATCTGCCTCAGCTCCACTTCCAATTGATAGTAAAGGTGCTTGGTGCATACTTCCAACAGCCGATTCACCCTGCGCAAGATACCTCTCAGGGGCTCTTCCGGATTCATCAAATCCAGCTTCACAATCAAAATCAGCATCTTGGTTTCCCAATAGCGATAACGATTTTCACGGATGGGCTTCAAGGCGGAATCTGCCAATTCCCGTGCTTTTGCATATTCTTTCAAGCCATAGTAACAGCTCACCTGCAACACATTAAACACGGCAATGGCATAGTTGTTATTCACCTCTCCGGCAAAGAACATCGCCTGCTTCAGCTCTGCCTGGGCGGTATTATAATCACCGGCGCTCATCGCCGTGAGGCTGAGGATATTGTGGTAGAACTCCTCTTCATTGATGTGTTTATAATTGATATGCACGTTTTTGCGTATCAGGTGGTCCAGCCTTTTCAGGTTTGCCGTTTCGTGCAGGTAATAAAAGTAGGTTTTTACCAGAGGATTAATCTCATCGATATGCCCTTTGATCAGTTTTGGTTCTGCTTCACTGATAAACTGGTAATAATAGCCAAAGCCGCGGATCTTGCTTTTGGCAAGAGCCAGGTTGCGTTGAATGGCATCCAGATGCCTGGTGCTGCCCACAGAGGTGATCAAGTCCCGCGCTGCCAACAGATTCTTTTCCGCCAGCTCAAAATCCCCCATCTTGATATTGGTCTCGCCCTGATTGAGCTTGGCATGCGCCTGGGAGATTGTGATATTGAGCTCGGAACTGTATTTGTAGCCCAGGCTGGAATACTCCCGTGCCTGCAGGGTGAAGCCCTGTTTGAGATACAGGTCTGCGATATTATTGTAGATCAAGCCCAGATAGCGTTTGATATTGTGTCTTTTCCAGATGGAGAGGGCGATATTGAGGTGCTCCGTAGCCTCAGGGATATTCTTTTGGATGCTGTACAGCGCACCCAAATCGTTGTGCATGGCAGCCAGATATATCATTGCCTGATTATCGTGTTCGGGCGGTAAGGTGGCAAGGAATTCCTCAATTATCTTGATCGCCTGATCATATTCGTCCAAGGCAGACCAATACACTGCCAGCCTGTCTGTATATATGATTTTCAACTCCAAGGTGAGCTCCTTGGGGTCTATCATATCCAGGATTCTTTTCACCGCCTCATTACTCACCTGAGTGGCAATCCGGGAGAGATATAAAAGTGCCTGCACGCGCTGTTTGCCAGTTATTGCCAGCTCCAACGCCTTGTCAAACATCTCCTTGGCTTCTCGGTGAGATTCCGCCAATAGCTTCAGGGTGCCCAGCACGTAGTATTTCTCAAAGAATTCCGGTATCCTGTCAGCATTTTGCTCCACGAACCCAGCCTGCAGATAAAAGCCAATGGCCTCCGTTTTATCGTGGAACTTGCGCAGGTCCATCATGATCTCAGAGGCGGGAATGCTCAGCTTGTCCGGTTCCTCTTCCGAGGGTGGTCCCAGCTCAAAATCTATCCTCAATACATTGATAATGGCGGCATAAGCCTTTTCCTGTTCAAAGTCATCGCTTTGAATGTCATACAGGCGCAGATAGTATTTGCGCTCACTCAGCAAATCTGCAGCGGATTGAGCGTTTTCAATCAGCCCAATGCAGGTTTCTGCATCTTCCACCAATACATTCTCATAAAACTGCAGTACGCGCCTGGAAATCTCTGTATTGGTCTCCTGCGGGGTTTCATCCCAAAACTTCTGCCGCGCCTCCGGGAAGGTATAGTAATAGTGTTTTTCGCGCTTGATCAGGATTTCGTTATAAATGGCATCACTAAGGAGGGAATATTGTTCCCTGTCTCCCAGATTGAGGATATGCACTATCAATTCCCGGCTCAGCGGTGTGCGCACGTTTGACAGCATTTGCAGCTGTTCATAGCTTTTGGGCAGGAGGTGATTCATGCGCAGGTAGATGGATTGCAGAATCTTGGGAGGCAGGCGGTAATCAACCAGATCAGCAGGGAATTTATATCCGTCATCGTCACTAATCTGTTTCTTCAGCACCAGATCCAACAGGATTTCCCGGATAAAATGGGGATTGCCTGCCGATCGCTTGTAGATGCTTTGGGACAAGCTGTCTGGCAATTGCGCCCCCAAAAGTCGGTTCATATATTCAATTGCTTCTACCTCTTTCAGCATGGGCACGTGGAGCAGGATGGTGTTTTGGATCTGTTGGATTTTATTAAAGTCGTTGCAGGAGAGCACCACTAAGATGCGCTGTCTGACGATGGTTTGGGCTAAGTAATTGATAAAATCTATGGTGTGTCTATGTACGTATTGGAAGTTGCGAACTATGAAAATCAGTGGTTTCTGGTTTGACAGATCACCCAAGAGGTCGCGCACCGAGGCAAAGTCATCCTTCAATTCCTCTTGACTTTGGGTGATGCTCTTTGCCTGTTTCTCAGAATCGAAGAGGTAACTGCGGAATTTGTCCGAGATGTTTTTGAGGCTCTCAAAGCCCTCTATTTCCTCCTCCGAGAGCGAGCTGAGATACTCTTTGATGAGGGCAAAGAACGCTTCATGATCCCGCTTTGTGCAGCTATAATCAAACAGGTAAAACTCTCCGCCCAAGAGGTGGTAACGGAAGAGGGAGAGGATATTGTCTTTGCCCAAGCCATCTCCGCCAATCACCGAGATAATCTTGCCATTGCCTTGACGCAGGGCTGGCAGATAGTCCAAAAGCTGATGTGACAATTGCTCGCGAACGATATAGCTATTAAAGCGCAGGGTATTTGCCATCGACCAGGATACGGAGAATGGATAGCTGCGCTGGGAGATGCGATTCACATAGGCTATCAGCTCTTTTCCGCTGTGAAAGCGGTTGTCTGGATTGCGTTCCAAAAGCCTCAATATCAGCTTTTCCAATGCCAAGGGGATATCAGGATTGAGCTCTGAGGGGAAAATGGGGATAAAGTATTGCTGGCTGCCGCTCATCAAGGCGGAAATCTGGTCCAGACTGATGGGGAAGGTCCCTGTGCAAATCTTATATAGAATTACTCCCAAAGAATAAAAGTCGCTCTCCGGGGTGGCGCCTTCGCCCAGATATACTTCTGGAGCGATATAGGGCAGAGTTCCACTCACCAGATGGTTTTCCTTTTCAAAATCTATCTTGGAAAAACCGTAATCGATGAGCTCAACCTCCATTTTCCTGCCACTAAAACGATAAAGCACGTTTTCCAGCTTCAGATCTTTGTGCAATATATTCTGTGTGTGCAAGGCGTGCAAAGCGTAGGCACACTGCACCACCAGGTTGTATATCTGATCCACCCTGCCCTTGCTGAACTGGAAATTGACCAAAGAGCTGCCCTCAAAGAATTCGCTGATATAATAGATATGGTCTGCCACATGCCCAAAATCCTCAATGTGGCTGAGGTTGGGATGATCGATCATCGTGATGCGATGCATCTCTTCAGCACTGAATTTAGCATAAAGGTCTTCAGAGGAGATATAGCGGAAAAGCTTGAGCGAATACAAGCGATCCGTGCGTATATCCCTTACTTTATACACCTGAGCCCAGGTACCAGTTCCCAGGATCTCCAGCACTTCATATCTATGATCTATATACATTGCGGCAATCTCCATTTTTGCTATTATGCTACAATTTTCGTCTATCTCTTGCTGTCAACTACAATTTTCAGGTTTGTCATGCCTTGTTTTGGGGAAGATTAAAAACTGGGCTTTAAAAACCATGCTTTTGCATTGTTTTACAAGCAGTTCCAGCCCACTTTTTCCCACCCCTTCCCTGTTAGCCACCCTTGTCTCTCCTTTGCTCAGACAAGGGTGAGACAAGGGTGAGACAAGGGTGGTTAATGGGCAAGGAGTGGCAAGTCCTTGTATCCCTTGGCATTAGGTTATATATTTAATTATAACAACAATTCCATGTTTTTATAGAGTTCAGTTATAATATCTCTCAAAACTATGACAAAATGGGGTGATAAAAGTGACGACCTATGTCAGGATATGATATAATAGTGGCAATATAATTCACCCATCCGGCTGATTTATCTTGACAGATAGTAAAGGGTCTGACATTGTAGGACAAAGCAAATATGTCTGCCAGCAATGGGGATAATGTTAGTACTAACCATTACCTGGCAATGAATAAGATATTATTAGTTAAAGAGGATTATAGATGATGCCTACACAAGGTCTTTACAAAGTTGGATTAAGCAAACAATTGCCACCTGCTCCCGTGTTTGAAGCAGGTATTCGTCGAGCTCCCAATCGTGGCTTGGATTTGAGCCCTGCCGAAGTGAGGCTGGCTCTCAAAAACGCACTGAGGTATATCCCCACCGAACTGCATGAAACCTTGGCTCCTGAATTCTTGCAGGAACTGCGGGAAAAGGGCAGGATTTATGGATACCGCTACCGTCCTGAGGGAAAGATTTGGGGCAGACCCATTGATGATTATAAGGGAATAACCGCCGCCAGAGCCATGCAGGTGATGATAGATAACAACCTGGATTTTGATATCGCCCTCTATCCCTATGAACTTGTTACTTATGGAGAGACAGGGCAGGTGTGCCAAAACTGGATGCAATATCAGCTCTTGATGCAGTATTTGCAGGTGATGACAGAAGAGCAGACCCTGGTGGTACAAAGCGGCCATCCCCTGGGACTGTTTCCCTCATCCCCGGCTGCACCGAGGGTGATCTCCACCAACGGACTGGTGATTGGCAAGTGGGATAATCCCGAAGAATTTAAGCGTCTCACCGCTCTGGGCGTGGCAAATTATGGTCAAATGACCGCCGGTGGCTGGATGTATATAGGTCCGCAAGGCATCGTGCATGGCACCTATATCATCCTGCTAAATGCCGGGCGCAAATATCTGGGTATTCCCGCTGATAAAGACTTGGCTGGCGTGCTATTTATCTCCAGCGGTTTGGGCGGAATGAGCGGCGCACAATCCAAGGCTGTGGAGATTGCCGGTGGCATCGGTGTGATAGCCGAAGTGGATTATAGCCGCATAGAAACCCGCCACAATCAAGGCTGGGTGGGGCGTGTATCCGATAAACCGGAAGAGATTTTCGCCTGGGTGGATGAATTCAGGCGTTCCAAACAGTCCATATCCATCGCCTATCATGGCAACGTGGTTGACCTCCTGGAATATGTGGATCAGCACAACATCCCCGTGGAGCTGCTGAGCGACCAGACCTCCTGTCATGCCGTTTATGAGGGTGGTTATACCCCTGCAGGTGTGAGCTTTGAAGAGGGACGCAGGCTGATCAGCCAGGATGTGGAGACCTTCAAGACCAAGGTGGATGAATCCCTGAGGCGTCACTACCGTGTGCTAAAGCGTCTCAGCGCCAAGGGAGCCCATTTTTGGGATTATGGCAACAGCTTTATGGCATCTGTGTTTGATGCTGGAGAGAAGGAGATTTCCCGCAACGGCGTGGATACCAATGACGGCTTTATCTGGCCCTCCTATGTGGAAGATATCATGGGGCCGATGAGCTTTGACTATGGCTATGGTCCATTCCGCTGGGTGTGCCTCAGCCGCAAGGATGAAGACCTTTATAAGACCGATGCTGCGGCGAAGGCTTTGATTGATCCCAACCGTAATTCCATGGATAGGGATAACTACCATTGGATTTCCAACGCCAAGGAAAACAAGCTGGTGGTGGGCACCAAGGCGCGCATCCTGTATGCAGATGAAGAAGGGCGCGTGCGCATTGCCCTCAAATTTAATGAAATGATACGCAATAAAGAGATTGGTCCTGTGATCTTGGGCCGTGATCATCATGACGTTTCCGGCACGGATTCACCTTTCCGCGAAACAGCCAATATCCGCGATGGCAGCAATATGATGGCAGATATGGCTACGCATTGCTTTGCCGGCAACGTTGCCCGGGGCATGAGCCTGGTGGTGCTATCCAATGGCGGCGGCGTGGGCATAGGACGCTCTGTGAATGGTGGCAATGGCATTGTATTGGACGGTTCCCAGCGGATGGATGAGGTGGTAAAGAGTGCCCTTTCCTGGGACGTGATGGGCGGCGTGGCTCGCAGAAGCTGGGCGCGCAATCCCAATGCCATTGATACTGCATCTGCATGGAATGATGCGCATGCAGATATTGGAGCCATCACCATCCCCACACCCGTGGATGAAGCCTTGTTGGATGATGTGACCGCTAAGAATCCCGGAGAAAAATGATGAGCAACAACAGCCAAAAGTTCTCCAGAATGATGAAATCCTCAGGCATAGCTGAGCCCGTGATTCGCACCTTCCTCAGCTATTACGAGCGTTTGGTGAAGGGAGAGAAGGGCGTGTTGCCAGAGAGTGAGATAATGCCTCCTTCCGCAGACAAGATTGCCAAGTATGAGGAGATAGGGTCTTATCGCAGCTTGGCGATGCTCAAAAAGATTGTGGTGATCAAGCTGAATGGTGGGCTGGGTACTTCCATGGGGCTTACCCGTGCCAAATCGCTATTGCCGGTGAAAGGCAACATGAACTTCTTGGATGTGATCACACGGCAGATCTTGGCTGCCAGGGCAAGCTCTGGGTATGATCTGCAGCTCTTGTTTATGAATAGCTATAATACCGAGGAAGATACCGTCCAATACCTGCAAAAATACCCCGATCTGGCAAGGCAAAACCTGCCCATCTCCTTTGTGCAAAACAGGTTTCCGCGGATTCGCCAGCAGGATCTTACTCCCTTTGAAGCTCAGGATAGCTCTCAGATGTGGAACCCTCCCGGGCATGGGGATTTGTATACTGCCCTGGCGGCGGATGGTCTGTTGGATAAACTGATAGAAAGTGGCTATCGTTATGCATTTGTATCCAATGCCGACAACCTGGGTGCCACCGTGGATACTGCGATTGCCGGCTGGATGGAAGAAAAGGGCGTGAACTTTCTGATGGAGGTGTGCGAGCGCAGCGAAGTGGATAAAAAGGGCGGGCATCTTTGTGAAGATAAAGACGGCCAGCTGCTTTTGCGGGAAGTGGCTCAGACTCCTGTGGAAGATCAGGATAGGTTCCAAGACATATCATATTATAAATACTTTAACACCAATAACCTGTGGATTGATCTCAAGGCATTGCAATGGGAGCTCATCTCCTCTGGAGGGGTGTTTTTGTTGCCCTTGATAGTAAATCCCAAAACCGTAAATGACGTGCCTGTCTATCAGCTGGAAACGGCGATGGGTGCGGCGATCAATGTGTTCACCAATGCCAGGGCAATGCACGTTCCCAGACAGCGTTTTGCCCCCGTAAAAAAGAATACAGACCTGTTGGCAATATGGTCGGATGCGTATGAACTGAACGATCAGTATCAGATAGTGCTGCGCAGGGGCTTGGCATCACCACCACAGATAGAACTGGATGATGCCTATTATGGCACCATCGACCAGATGTTGGAACGCTTCAAGGACGGTGTGCCTTCCCTCATGGATTGTAGCCATCTAAAGCTAAAAGGTGATATCAGCTTTGGCGAGGATGTGATCTGCGAAGGCAAGGTTTCCATCCAAGCCCAAGAAGCCATCCACATCAAAAGCCGGATGCTGACAGGAGAGATTAGTTTGTAAACCAGCTTTTTTGCTGCTGGCAAAAAGGAAGTGAGAGAATATGTTATCAAAAGCGCAAAAGATTAGATTGGGAGCCTTCGTGATGGCGGGTAGCGTGCTGCTGTTGGTGATCCTGATCGCCGTGGCAGGCAGCAAGCTTGTGGATAAGAAGGATATCTATTATGTCAGCTTTGAAAACTACTCTGTGACAGGCTTGCAGGTGGGAGGCACCGTCTCCTATCGCGGCATCAAAGTGGGCAGAGTGGAAGATATCAAGATAGACCCCAAGGATATCAACAAGGTGATCATAACGGTGGCTATCGACCGGGACACTCCCATCAAAGTGGATGCGGAAGCAGTCCTCATCTTTATGGGCATCACGGGGGTGAAGGCTGTGGAGATCACCGGCGGCACCAATGAGGCAGCGTTACTAAAGCCCAAAAGCTTTATCAAAACAGGCTCCACCATGATTGATGATATCAGCGACAGGGCGCTTTCCATAGCCGAGAAGATTGATCTCATAGCCTCCAATATCAGCAGTCTTACGGACGAACAAAATAGGCAACACATTGCAGACATCCTGCGCCAAACCAGCCAGATCCTCGATGATACGGGAGAGAACCTGAAAACCACGATGGAATCCCTCAATCTGGTAGCCATCAATACTGCAAAGCTGACTGATGGCCTGGATGAAACCATCACCCAGATTACTGAGACCTTCGTAGATAACGTCAATAAACTCACGGATAGCGCCACTGGAAGCATCAGCAGCCTGTCTGACAATGCCAACCGGATGATGAATAGAAAGAGCGACGAGGTGGTGGACAAACTGGATATACTTACCATCACCACTACAAGCAGCGTGGAAGGATTAGTGAATCAGCTCAGCTTGGAATTGCAAACGATAAGCACCAGCCTGGATGAGGCAATCAGAGATGTAAATACCAATGCAAACCTGCTGCTAAGCGATACCAGAATACAGCTCAATACCCTCAGCGGCAGTGGCAACAAACTGATACTGGATACCAGCAAGCAGGTGGCAGAGCTGAGCGCCCAGATCAACCGCTCTTTGGAGAGGATCAACGTCTTGATCGAATCTGACGAAATGAGCGGGGTGATGAGCAACCTGGAAAGGCTTTCCGGACAGCTGGCAGATGCCAACATGAGAGACTTGGTGACGGAGCTTACCACCACTTTATCCAAAGCCAGCAGCGCCATTGGCACGATAGATCGCACCCTTGTGCGCAACAGGTCAAACCTCAATGAAACACTGGATTCTCTGAGGGAAGCAAGCGCCAATCTGAACGAGTTTTCCAGACAAATCGCAGAGCAGCCAGCTCTCATCTTTAGAGGCAATTAAAGGAGCTGATGGAATGAAACAAACCAAGATATATCTCCTGCTGCTGATTGGCATCACACTCTTTGCCGGAGGATGCCTCAGCAAAGTGGACAGGGTGACCACAAACTACTATATCCTTGATTATAAGAAATCAACCGAGCAGCCTGTATTCAGGATTTCAGAGCCTTTCCCCATAAGCTGTGAAGTGTTTGATACCGAGGTAAACCGCACCTACAACCGCAGTCAGATGGTGATCAAAGAAAGCTTTTCCAAAGTGTCTTACCTCTCTGGAGACCTATGGGCAAACAGGCTGTCAGACGCCGTGCCCAACCTGATCGTACAGAGATTCAAAGCTTACAATATCTTTCGCCAGGTGGCACGCTCCACTGGTGATATAGCCCCTGATTACTACTTGGAGACCAATCTCAACAGTATAGAAAAGGTAAAGGCCAGCGATTCCAAAGCCGCCATCAATCTGGAATTCAAGCTCCGCGATGCCAAAACCCAAAGGAGCGTGGTGAGCTATTTGTATGACAAGGCAGAACCCCTCCACGCCAGCGATGTGGCATACCTGGTGGAGGTATATAATGACATGATTATGGAGGCTACCGATATCTTTGCCGGCAAATGCCGTCTCTTTCTGGAAGGCAAACCCTCCGCCCTGGATTATACCCAGCCCGTGGCAAGTGAAGTGGAGCGCTATGTGGGCGAACTGGAGGACATCCTGAATGCACAGACTCATGATGGTGAGCTGCTGCTTTTGACCAGCTTTGATACAGATTCTGAGATGCATTACACCTATTATGCCAGCGACAAGCCAGAGATAATCAAGCGTGAAGGCGTGTTTGGCGTCACGGAAACCCTGAGCCCCGGCAAATATAAGCTGCTCTTGGGGGAGAACCAGGAATTCCCCGTGAATGTGGAGGTGAAGCCCAAGAAACGCACGGTTGTAAATCAGGAGTGGGCAGAGCTGATAGTGCATGTTCAGGATCAAAGCCAAACCAAAGTACGCCTTGGGTATAATCTTTGGAAGAAGGTCTTGGGAGAGTATGACTATTATTTTTATGGCTCGGATACCAGCTTGGGAGAGGATGACTTTGGGCAGAAGGACAAGATCTGGATACTCACACCCGGCACTTACATGGTAAAATTAGGGAGTGGACACTGGAACGAACTGAAGGATTTTACAACCGTCACAGTGGAAAAGGGTGACAATAAGCTGCTCACTGTGGTAGTGGATCCCACAGGCGAAGGCAACTATATGCTGGGAGCAGGACTATTGGGAAACAAGGAAAGCGTATTGGGGCGCAGCAAAATCCACAAAGGCACCCTGTCCCTTGACCTGAATATCAACTCCAGCAATGAAATATCTGATGATGAACCCAGCTATGATGCTTCACTGGTGGGGCGTACAGACAATACTTTTGATGTGCAGCGAGGATCACAGCGTTTCACTGCCCGCAGCCTCTACAGCCTGGGTTTGAAGTATGACAACCAGTATGATCTGCGTATCAATCCAGACACCTACTCCCTCAAAAACGTCTTTCTCTACACACCCCTGCGCAAAAGACGATACTTCAAAAACTTCTCATTCTATGGCAGGGGAGATGTAAACACCCATTTCTTTGATGAATACATCCACTTTTCAGAGCCCCGCAACCTCATCTATGTTTGCGGAAAGGGTGATACCCTGTGGTTGGCCACCGGACAGGATAAGGCGCGCACCAAGATCGCCCTCTTCCCGCTCAGGCTCAAAGAAGGCGTTGGCATCACATACCGCTGGGTTCCCAGTCCCAAGTTTAATGCCAGCATCAGGGGAGGCTATGGCTGGCAACAGGATTTTGACAAGCACTCTTATACACTGTTACACAGCAATGTACACAGCCAGGTGCCCGGAGACACCCTGCGCTATGACATCTACAACGGTTCTTGTGACAATTTCAGCTCTGGCATAGAGAGCACACTGGTGTTATCCGCAATCAATATCCTCAAGTTCCTTACCATCAATTCCAGCGTAGATGTGCTTTTCCCAATGGATAAAGACGATTACTCCCCTCGTTTTGAAAGTGAAACCCGCTTTAATATCAAGCTTTATCGCAATATCTCCATGGATTTTAGCGTGCTCTTGGAGTATGACAAAGCCAGGCATGATTGGCTGGTCTATAAATATAACACCTACCTCAGATTATCGATATTCTACTGATGTATACACTGCATTTTGAGAATGGCATACTTGCCGTTAGCGGCAAACTGAATAGGGATAATGCAACCCAGTTCCAAAAAAGTGCCAGGCTCCTGACAGTAAAAAATGCACCCAACACCCTGGATCTCAGTGGATTGGAGGCATTGGATAGTGCCGGAGTGGCAAGCATTGAGGAGTTGGTTGCTCATTTTAACCATAAAGATTCACAGCTTAAGATCATCCCTGCTTCCCCAGATGTGGAAGCTGTGCGCAACACCTTCAAAAGCACAGCCCAGATAGTTGATAAGCCGCCCCAGCCCAATATCTTTGAAAAGTTGGGTGGCAATATGGAAGCATGGTTTCGATCCATGGGTGAGGCTCTTGTTTTGTGCAGCGAGCTATTCTATTGGTCTATAGTGGGCATCTTCGACCGCAAGGGGCAACGCAAAGGCAGCTTTGGTGCCCAAGGCTTGCTCTTGGGCTACAACGCCTTGCCTGTGGTGGCTCTGCTATCATTCATCATAGGCTTTATCCTCTCCCTGCAATCTGCAGCTCAGTTAAAAAACTATGGCGGCAATGTATTTTTGCCGGATTTGTTGGCGATCACCCTCGTGCGCGAAATGGCACCTTTGATCACAGCAATCATCGTGGCTGGCAGAAGCGGTTCTGCGATAGCATCCGAGATCGCCACCATGCAGGTATCAGAAGAGATAGACGCCCTCAGGATGATGGCAATCAACCCCATTCGCTATGTGGTGGTGCCAAAGTTTCACGCCATCACCGTGGTGATGCCGCTCCTGGTGGTTTTCTCCATCGTGGTGGGAGAGCTGGGAGGCTTTATGATAGCCACCAGCATGTTGGATCTCAGCCTTGGCACCTTTGTCTCACGCAGCGTCAATATCATCAAGTTTAAAGATATCTTCATTTCGCTCACCAAGAGCACCGTCTTTGCATGGTTGATTGTAATCATCGGTGCCTATAACGGCTTTAGAGTGCGTGGTGGCGCAGAGGGAGTGGGCAAGGCAACCACAGCCTCCGTGGTAGCCGCCATCTTCGCCATTGTGATCGCAGATGCCTTGTTTAGCCTGTTGTATTTGCTATAATGATTATCAATAATATGGAACCCATCATCAGCGTTCGCGGCCTGGAAGCCCGCTATGGGGAAAAGCGCATCCTCAATGATATCAGCTTTGATATCTTTGCCGGGCAAGTGACGGTGATCCTGGGACCCAGCGGCTGCGGTAAAACCACCTTGCTCAAGAATATGCTGCGTTTACATGAGCCAGTCAGGGGCAGTGTAAAGTTTTGGGGCGAAGAAGTACTGCAAATGGATGAGACCAGCTTTAACGCAGTATTGAGGAAGGTGGGAATGCTCTTTCAGGGTGGAGCGCTATTAAACTCCATCTCAGTAATGGAAAACGTTGCCATACCCTTGGAACAGCATACCCGGCTTAGCCGCAGCGTTATCGAAAGGATAATCAGGGTAAAATTGGATTTGGTGGGCTTGCATCATGCTATTCATCTACTGCCCTCCGAGCTTTCAGGAGGTATGCGCAAAAGGGCAGGTTTGGCACGGGCGATGGTGATGGATCCTCCCATTCTCTTTTGTGACGAGCCCTCCGCAGGTTTGGATCCGCTCACCTCGGCATCTTTGGACGAGCTGCTGTTGGATCTTAAAAAGCAGCTGAATATGAGCATTGTGATAGTAACCCACGAGCTGGCATCCATTTATCGGGTGGCGGATAGGGTGATCTTTTTGGATGAAGGAGCTCTGATCTATGAGGGAACGTTAGATGGGGCGAGGCAGGCTGGCATTCCCACCATCGATCGCTTTTTTGAGGCAGGTAAATATGAATGACATCCCCATGGCATTGATAGCTGCGATGGACCGTAATGGGCTGATTGGGGCGAAAGGACACATGCCCTGGCATCTGCCGGAGGATTTGCGTTGGTTCAAGGAAAACACGATGGGCAATCCCATTCTGATGGGACGCAAGACATACGAATCCATCGGGGGGAAGCTGCCGGGGCGCAGCAACCTGGTTTTGAGCCGGAACAAAGACTTGAAGGTGGAAGAAGGGGTGGCGGTGATACCGGATCTGCCCTCTGCAATCACCCTGGCAGAGCAATTGATAACTGAACCGGAACAGAAGATATTTGTGATAGGCGGAGCGCAGATTTTCAAGGAGTGCCTACCCCTCAGTCAATATCTATACCTCACCTTTATAGATACCGAATTTGAAGGCGAGACCTACTTTCCTGAATACGACAAAAGCCAGTGGGCACTACTTTCCCAAAAAGAGAGCCAAACCAAAGAGGGAATCAAGCTTACTTTTACAATCTGGAAGCGGGTGAATTGAGAGTGCTTGCCCGTTAGCCTCTCTTGTACCACCCTTGTCTCTCCTTTGCTGAGACAAGGGAGAGACAAGGGTGGCTAAAGAGGGAGCACTGTGTTTTTAGTATGCATTATTTGGGGTAGGAGCGAGCAAGTTGCAGCCAGATATCACAAGCCTTATCGATGATTTCCATAAAGTCAAAAGCCTGATCCAAGGTCTCTCCCATACATAAAAGACCATGTTTGAGCCAGATGATGGCGTTGGAATCATGCAGGCAGGCACCGCTGGCACTTGCCAAAGCTTGAGAACCAGGGGGCAGATGGGGGCAAATGCTTATGCCTTTGGGCAGATAGAGTGTCAATTCCGGCAGCATCTCCGCCAGCTCTTTATTGAGCCTTACTACATCCTGACAGATATCATGATGAGAGATGGCGATAACTGAATTGGGGTGGGAATGCAAGACCACTTTGGCAGGGCTTTTGATATGGATCAGATGCTGATGTATTGCCAGATGGGCATCCCATTCAGAGGTGGGTTTCAGGCCTTCATCCACTGCTTGCCACTCTCCATTTTGAACCTGGATTATCATCATGTTTTGCATGGGGTCATTGGCAAATTGCCGATAGCGTGTTCCTGTGCGTGAAACCAGATAATGGATGGCTTCGTGGGGGACGTCTCCAACTTCACTAAGCCTGATGGAGACGTTGCCGGCATTGGCTTCCGCCCATCCTCGTTGCCAGATAAGCGGGGCAATCTCTGCCAATGCGCTCAAATGCAGGCTTAACTGCGGTTCAAAATCGGATACTTGGATATAAATGGGTGTCATTCGCCGTTGAAGCTGCGTTCGCGGCAGATGCGCTCCACCTCCCTGAAATTGACCTTGCCGCTTGCCATCATGGGAATATCTTCAATTACGTAGAATTTGCGGGGGATAGCGATGGAGGGAAGCTCTTTCTTGAGTTTGGAGAGCACCGCTTTCATGTCAAAATCTCCATTTGCCACAGCCGCCACCACGTCTGCTCCCTTCTTCATATTGGGGATATCCACCACACAGCAGATCACGTCTTCTGGCAATAGCTGGCTGAGAACTTCTTCCACCTTTGCCAAAGAGACCATCTCGCCACCCACTTTGGCAAAGCGTTTTAGCCTGCCACGATGCCACAGATAGCCGTCATCATCAATCAAGCCAATATCGCCGGTATCATACCAGCCATTGCGAATGCGGAGGGTGGTTTCTTCATAATCTCCCAAATAGCCTTCCATCACGAGGTCTCCCTTTACGAGGATTTTACCTTCCTTGTTGGGACCCAAGATCTTGTCTGTATTGATATCGGTGATGCGCAACCACACGTTGGGGATGGGTTTGCCCACGGAGCCCAGCTTGTGTTGACCGGGGTAGTTTGTGGAAATCACGGGTGAGGTCTCGGTGGTGCCATAGCCCTCATAAATCTTGATTTTATGTTTTTGTAAAAAGCCTTCATACACCTTCATGGGCAGCTTGTCTGCACCTGCAATGGCAAAGCGGATGGTGGAAAAATCACCGGGTGTGGATTTTTGTAAATAGCCATAGAAAAATGAGGGGGTGGCAGTCATAAAGGTCACTTTATACTTGCGCACCAGATCGCTAACCGTCTTGTAGTCAAGCGGATTGGGGTAGGTGATCATGGTGCCGCCCAGAATGGCAGGTATCCAGAAATTGGTGGTGAGTCCAAAGACGTGGAAGAAGGGCAGAATACAGATAAAGACGTCATTATGGTCCAAATGCACCATCTGTGGCACGGCATCCACATTATGCAGGATATTACGATGGGAAAGCTGAACGGCTTTGGGCTCCTTTTCGCTGCCACTGGTAAAGAGGATCACGCTGGTATCCGAGGGTTTGCCGCCATACATCAGCTTGCTGAGCACAAAATAGGGGAGTTTGGAGAGCAGGGCTGCCTTGATCTTGGATACTATCGTCACCTGGGCCAGGATATCTTCCACCATGATCATGTGGTCGATGGGCTTTAAATCCAGCTTTTCCAAGAGTTTGCTGGAGGTGATGATGGTTTTGAAAGAGCATTTATCACGGGCATAGTGACAGTTTTCTATGGCTCCGGTAGAGTAATTTATCATCACGGGGATCTTGCCGCTCATCAGGGTGCCGATTACGCCCAACATGCATCCCATGGAGGTGGGCAGCATGATGCCTACGTATTTGCCCCTGATTTTGCTGATATGGTCTTTGAGTATGAGGGAGGCAATGAGCATTTTGGAATATGTGTAATCATTGCCTGTGGCTTTGTCATGCACGGCAATCTTATCTGAGTGTTTTTGTGCTGTTTTGATAAAACGTTGGTGCAGTTGCAACATATACATTTCTCCTTAGCAGCTTGGAAGCTCTATAATCGCCCAAGCGTATGGTACTTTATATTTATCATTGTTATCTTGAATCTTATTCATATTGTAAATAATATAAGACGAGCTGAGTGTGAAAGCCATATATTTCTAATTGATGATGTGTAACCAATCCTTGCGCAGGAATTCCAAGCGTCCTATCAAGAGAGAGATGCGCGCCATCACCGTGTAGCCAAAGGTGGCACCGAAACTAACCATGAGAAAGTAAACGCCGATCTTGGAGGGTATCTTTGCCAATCCTTCCTGCTTTTTGCTGAAGTAAAAGAAATACACTCCGCAAAGGGTGCCGATGATGACCAGCAGGTTACCGCTGATTTCCGAGGCAGTGCTTCCCTGGAAAGGGTTGATGATGGTGGCGCCCACTTGCAGCAGCAGATCAGTCTTCAAGCTGCGCATCACGCTGATGGCGGCACTGGTGCCGATGACAATGGAGATGGGATAGCGGCTAATCCATTGCGTTTTGGGGTAGATGCGGGTGAGCATCATCAAGCCCAGGGCAAAGGGTATCAACAGGATGAGATTGCCGCTAAAATCCTGGCTTAGCTTGGCAAAGAGATTGGGAACCATGGTGGAATAGACCACGTAGATGAGTCCGTATCCGGCAGAGAGACCCACGAAGATTTGTTCTGCCAGTTTATAAAAGGGATTATCCCTATACAAAAAGCTGAAGATGCAGAAGGTGAAAAAGGCTGCTAACCAGATTCCAATAGTGTTCATAAGATCAGGCATTTTGTCCTCCTGTGAGGTTTGCTTTGGCTCGTTTGCGTCTGAAGGCGGTGATATTGCCCAAGGTGATCAGCAAGAGAATCACGATATGTGCCACAGATTGGGCATCCATCTTGGTGGTGGCGGGTCCTTTCTTATCAATCAGCATTTCATATTCTGAGGCAGCCTTGAGACCGCCCAAGAGGCCGTGAAGCTGCTTTTGATCGTTTACATAGGGCAAAAAGCCGGGTGCGCTTACGGCAGTGGTGCCACCCGTGACGGGTACATTGTGCACATCATGGGCTATCATCACCCATTCCTTGAGGCCGGGAACTCCTGAAGAGAGGGAGGAAACCCATGCCAAATCCTTTAAGGTGCGTATTCCCTTCAGCATGGGGAGGTCATCCCAGTTTTTGCCAGAGGAATCCTTGGGATACACATCCCGGATGCTGCTGCCCATCGCCTGCAGGGTGACGATTCCGCCCACTTTGTAGCCCAGATTCACATAATCCACCCCATATTCCTTATCGGCATAAGCGGGGTTCCTTTTGGCTTCGGCAAAGCTGGCTTCAGCCATCTGCGGTCCCTGGGGCCAGAGGGCGGTGGCTATTATCTTTTGCCCCTTGGACCAAGCGTGTTCTATCTGTGCCACAGCCATGGGTTGCAGTTCGGTGATGGTGGAAGCTTCATAATCAAAGGAAATGAGGCCATATTTCCCTGCGGGGGTCTCATCAATCAAGTCGTAAGACATCCTTGCAATGGGGGATACCTCGCTGCCCCAGCCAATGGGGAAGATCAGGGGCACCATCACTGCCAGGAAGATGATGAGAAATACTATTCTGCGTTCGGTGTGGGAGCTGGTGTTCACGCTCATTTGTCACCTCCCAGATAGGAACGCTCAATGCCTAAGATAATCCTGAGTCCACTGCCGATTACGCCCAAGGCGGCACTGATCATGATCGCTCTCTGAGCGGCTGTGTTTGGGTATTGCATGATATAATCCGCCAGATTGGGCAGATGCCAAAAGCGGTAGCTCTCTGGCAGCCAGCCGGTGAGCATGGTTCCAAAACCGGTACGCCCCAATATCACAATGACGGCGGCAATCATCAGCAGGTTGGATTCCAAAGTGCGGATGATGAATGCACGATAGGCGGCGGAGGCTATGAAGAACGCCAACAGCGAAAAGAGGGTGGCAGAGAGGGGAACAAACACATGGGTGTAAGTGTAATCAAAGGGCTTTTTGCCCAGCCAGGCACTGATGGAGGCTCCCTGACCCAGGATGCCAGCCTGTTCTTCCATTCCCCATAAGGCACCCATCAAGACCATCAATCCAAAGCTGATGATGCCAATCAAATGATATTGCCAATCTGGCGAGCGGGTGCTAACCTTGGCGGCGTTCATCCTGAGCAAAGACATCACGCCCAAAAGCATGGCAAAGCCGGAGATGATCATGAACCATTCCTGCAGTGAATCCACGATGGAGCTGAAAGGACGGTGGGGGATAAACTCCGAAAAGATAACAATCAATCCGGAGACAAATGCCAAAATCAAAGGTATATTGCGCTTCATGAACCTGCTCCCATCAAAAAGGATTTGAACCACCCCTGACCTGCAATTTCCAGGATAATGCCCACCACAATGAGGAGGATTACCAGGAGCTTGCCAAAGTCGTGCCCCTTGAGGCTGCCCACCTGTTGAGCATCACGGGAGAGATAAGCCGAGGCGGCAAATAGCTCCTCTCCAATCAAGGTGTAATCGCAAGAGACCACAAAGAAGGGTAGCTGGTGGGCATTGGCGGTGCCGGCGGTTTGGATGGCACCAGTACTGAGGCCTGTTTCTGCCAAGATAAGGGATTCCGCGTAGAAGGAGCCTAAGAAGAAATTGGCGGCGGGCTCTTCGCGCACGATGATGCCATCGATGCCAGCCACATAGCCAAATTGATCATCCGTAAGGTAAAAGATGCGGTCTTCACGATAGGCATCAGGGCGTCCTGCCTTGAGATAGGCTTCTTTCACCACTTCACGAGCCGCGGAAAGCACCATGGCAAAGCGGCAAGGGACGATGATTTCTGTGTTATATTCAGCGGCACGTTGGGCAAGCTGGCCCAAAATGGAGAGGGAGGCGATGGTCTGAATATCATCCAGCTCTGAAATGCCGGGCACGAAGAGGATGGGCTTTCCCTTTTCTGTGGCGCGGCCGATTGCCTCTTCCATGGAATCCAATCCACTGATGCGGCGGATATAAAAGTCTTTGCCACGGCGGGCTGCCATCACATAAAAGACGATGGCAGAACCCAATATCAGAAAGAGCAGCAAAAAAGAAAGCTTGTGCATATAAAACCAGTTTTCCTTTGGCTGCCCTTGTGCCTCGATAAAGATACTATCCGCCAAAGCGTCATTATAAGCAATCAAGCGGTAGTGATAGGTCTCATCGGGATCCAGATTGTCATCCACAAAGCCGGAGACCAGTGGCTCATCCAGTTCCATGTCTTGATAAACCATCAGGGAATCGGCCTTTTGGAGATTCAGCCTGTCATAGCCATCCGGCAGATTCCAATTGAGAATCAAGGCCTCGCCTTTATCCCAAGGTTTATCGCTGATGGTAAAGCTGGACGTGGTATTTGCCCACAGCATTGCCGATTGCAAAAGCAATAAGACAATCAACAAGTAATAGATATGCTTCATTGGCTACCTCTTTGCCGGTGGTGAAATATGGTGTAAGGAAGGGTTGTTCATTGTTGGAAGATGCTCTTAAGCTGGGCACTGGCTTCCTGGAGTTCTGTAAGCTGCTCAGCTGTGTAATTGGTGTTGGTATCTGATAGTATGATCTGGTGAATTTGGGTGAGGAGAGGCAGGGTTTGAGTGAAAAAGGGAGCTTCTGTGAATGCGGGATCTTGCATCAATTCGAGGTTTGACAAGAGGGAATTGAGCGCCTCATGCTGGTGCAGCACCACAGTGGCACCAGCCTGATAATCCTCCAGAAGATGGGTGCTGATACGATTTATGCCCTGCATCCAAGTTCCCAGATTATAAAGAGTGTACAGCTCATATTCCTCATTTTGCCAGAGGCTGTCTGCCACCATCTTGGTAAAGCCATCAAAATACGTCTCCAGTCTGGACCAGTTGGAGGCTTTGAGCAGCTGTTTCATATCCGTATCCAGCGTTTTGGTATCTATATCCAGCTCCAGCATCTTTGGGGTGGCAAGCATGGTTTGGGAAAGCTGGGTGGCACGGGCTTTGTTATTTGTTTTACAAGCCATCAGGGCGTCATAATACTGCACACCCAAGGCAAAGACAATGTGGGAGGCTTCCGGTTTGCCTTGGTAATCTTCAGCAGATGCCAGCACTGTATATTCTGTGGGGGAAAGGGAGGTAAAGCTGCGTAAGAGCTCCTTGCCACTGGGGAGCGGGGCAAAGGCGGCAATCTGATCCTTCAGGGATTTATCAGGAAGGTTGCGAGAGCTCCTGCTGCATTTGCAGGCATTTGTGCCCACAAGAAGAGCAAGAGCAATTAAAAACAAAAATATCTTTTTCATATGGATTCCTATTTGATGTGAGGCATTTGACTAAACATCTTTTATGCAGCTCCATCACGATGTATAAAGAGGATGGCAGGCTGTGAATATGGTTTTTTGATTACCACATTACTGTCAATCATTATTTTAAGGGGGAGTCAACTGGAATAAGCATAAAAATCAGAGTGTACGTAGCTTGCGGCATTCATCACAATAATGAAACTGGCAATAGCGCTGGTGCAATTCAATGAGTGCCTGCTGATAGATGGCATGGGAATTGATCAGCTTTTGGTAAGATGGGTCTATGTGGCTGCCCATACTGCGTGTGAGGTGGTTTTCAGCCAAGCCGCCATAGTTTTGAAAGGCAGTGCTTACCTGAGACAGTAAATCCTGATCGCTGGTCTTTTGTGCCCATAGATAGAAGATGGGCAGGCAGATATTGATATAGATATTGTTCAGCACACCTTTCCCAGGACGTGGCAAGGCTTCGGCACCGGGGAGGGTGGTATTTACAAACATCTCCAAGAATGCCTTTTCTATGACCTTCTGAGGAAGACGGGGATGCAATTGGCTTAAGAGAGACGCCATCAAGCCATCCTCTCCATAGCGCAACACCATGGGCAGGCTGGCTATCAATCTATAAATGGGATGATTGGCAGGGCGTATCCTGAAAAGCTGCCAGTCTATATCCAAACTGGTGGCATATTTATTCTGATGCTCCCAGCTTGATTGCAAGATCTGAAACATCTCTGGCGGGATCAGCTTGGAAGAGCGTTGCAAGAGCCCACTTGCCATGCTGAGGATGGATAATATCTCCACAGCCTGCAATCCATCCCGGCGCCATTCCAAGAGCAAAGAAAGGGGCAAAGTCTGAGCCAGGGAGAGCATGGCAGTCTTGTTTTTGTCATAACCCATGGCTTCCAGGATGCCTTCGTACATTATCTGATCAAAATCGCTAAACATCAGGCTGGCATTAAAGCGGCGCACCTTGCCCTGCAGACGCTGCATGCCTATGTTCTTTAGCGTCATCTGCAACCTGTCTTTATCCAAGGCGGAGAGAAGGTCACAATACGTGGGGCGTGAGAGGGGCAGACGTGGCTGATGCTCTTGCAGCAGTTTTCCGATTTCCTCGCTGAGCTGGTGCTGTAGCTCCAGAATCTCTATTCTTTCGCCGTTTTCCTTGATGGTGAGCTCACGGGCGGTATTGTGCTTATAAACCACGTGCAGGATCACGTTGTTATAAAAGGGGTCTTCGGAATGGTTGTGAGCATGCCAATCGCTGGTCTGCTGATGAATCTCCACATCTCCCCGCGTCGCTTGAGAATCCATCACCATGCCACAGCCCAAAAAGTCCGGGCCCCTATTGGTGTTGTATTGCCCAGAATAGGAGATGCGCAGGCGTTTGCCGCTGACTGTGGTGAGCTCCAGATTCAGGTGCGAGCCATCCCAGATATGATGCAGAAACTTTTCATCCATCAATAATACCTCACCAGCATGTTATAACGTTGCCGTACGGAAGGGGAGAGGTGATAGGTCTGGGGGCTATATCTGATGGGGCTGCTGAGGATGGATACCAGTTTACGGGATTGATCACGGCTGATTCTCTTGCAGCTGCGTCCATAATAATGCAGGGAGGCAGTCTCAATGCCATAAATCCCCTTGCCCCATTCCACATAGTTCATATACAATTCCAGCATCCTGCGCTTGCTGAGCGTGATCTCCATAATAATGGTCACCTGGGCTTCCAGATATTTGCGCAGATAGTTGCGCTCTGTATTCAGGAAGATGGTGCGCGCCAATTGGTTGCTGATGGTGCTGGCTCCAAACCTGATCTTACCCGCTTTCTTATTACGTTCTCGCGCCTTCTTGATCTCGCCAAATTCAAAGCCAAAATGCTTGTAATAATTGGCATCCTCCACGCCTATCACCATGTTCACAGTGGAGGAAGGGATGTGCTCCAGCTCTATAAATTGCCTTTTTTGCCAATCGAATCCATTGATCAGATACCGTTGCAGCATCAAAGGGGTGATGGGTGGATTGATGAAATTATAAAGAAGTGAAAAGAAGGCGATGATGCCCCAGAAAACACAGTGTGCAAAGAATACAAAGCGGAGAAGCCTAACCAGCCAGGACCTCTGCTTTTTGCCCTTTTTAGAGCCTTTCGCACCCAAGATAACTCCTCCAGGCCAACCCCTTAATGGCCAGCCTGGAAATACTATAAGCTAAAAAACCAAACCCTTATTCAGCAGGATTGGCTTCTTTATTCACATAAGCAGCGATGCGGGCTTTGCGGCGGGAAGCGGTACGCTTGTGTATCACACCCTTTTTGGCGGCTTTATCCAGTTGGGAATAAATCTGATCCAAAAGCGCTTGCTTTTCTTCTACGGGCATATCAGTGTGAATCTTCTTGGAAAGCGTATGAATGGTGCGCTTTACATAGTTATTACGAGCATTCCTTTTTGCATCGGTTACCAAACGCTTTTTAGCGGATGCATTCTTGGCCATGTTTACCTCTTTTGATTGTTAATCTTATTTATTATTGATAGCGGACGGCACACTTGATGCGTTTGCAATCTCATTACCATTTGTGCCATAACTGTATCCCTCTCTTTTTTGTCAATAATAATCTTAAGTAACCAGCAATTTTAACAGCAGCTGGAATTGGAAATCTGAGCTTAATTCAGACGCATCCTGCTTTTCTAAAAAGGGGAGCCCCGCCATAGATTGCTGATACTGATGGTTTAACCACTTTTGCGCTTCCTCCACTTGCCCCTCGTCCACACAGATGCCTCCCTCATATCTATCAATCAATATTTCCGCCTCTGACCCGCGCGGACCTATGGCCAAGATAGGTGCCTCCATCGCCAAATACTCATACAGCTTGGTGGTGATCATACCCTCAAAGCCCCGATAGTGATTAATGAGCACAACCAGCACTTGCGAGGATGCCATTTTGCCAAGAGCTTCCTGGTGGCTCACAAAGGGAATCAGCTCCCATTTATTGCCCAAAGCCTCTGTGAGCAGCTGTTTTTGTGCATCATTCAACTGGCTGCCCACAAAGCTAAGATTAAGCCCCTGCATGTCTGCAAAAGGACGCACTATCTTTGCCAATAATGCCAAATCCTGCCCTTCCGTCACCTGCCCAATATAGCTGATGGTAAAAGCCTCTTTATTGCGTGGTGGAGATATATCTTTTGCCTTTGCCACTGCCTGTGCATCAAAACCGTTGCGCAAAAGAGCCTTCTTGCCCTCTGGCAGATTGTCAAAGAGGTGTTGCGAGATTACCAGGTTCAGATCGGCAGTTTTGCACACCTTCTTTTCCAGATGCCTGTGCA
This sequence comes from Candidatus Cloacimonadota bacterium, assembly GCA_012522935.1. GTDB lineage: Bacteria > Cloacimonadota > Cloacimonadia > Cloacimonadales > Cloacimonadaceae > UBA3900. Next base: position 60,594 of record JAAYJN010000037.1, read on the forward strand.
AAGCCTTACCCAACATGGATGGCGGATTGAGCTGCAGATAGTAAACCCCCGTCCAGGGATCACGCCAATCGGCAATCCAGCGCAGATTAAACGCCTTCTTCAGCCTGATGCCTGCAAGATGAGTGGAATGTGGTGGCCCAGTGGTAATCACCGTCTTTATGCCCTGATTACGAATAATCTGCCTTGCCTTACGATATGCAGAGGGTATCCAAAAGATGCGAATATCAGGGATAATGAGATTGAGCCGTACCCAAATCAAGAGTCTTTGCAAGAGTGGCGAGTCTTTGCCCACCGTCAAAGAACCGTGAGGCAACCTGGCCTTATTACCAAAGAAAAACCGCCAAAGCTTGGATAAAGCCGGTGCTTTGGTGCGATATACATGGATGGATGGAGGCAGATCTGCAAGGAGGGATTCATCCAAAAATGGATAATCCGCACCATCGGCAGTCACCACGCTCACATCCCAGCCCGCCTTCACCAAATGAGGCAATAGCCTCTGCCAGCGCTGCACCGGTGCGCCTCCACAGGGAGGAAAATAGTAGCTTATCAATAGTAACTTCTTCACTCCAACACCAGTTCTGCCAGTTTCTGCCAGGTATATTCCTGCGCCCTTTCTATCACCTGCGGATGCATCTTTTCATACATATCCATGCTAAAATATTGCACAATGGCAGCCGCCAAAGCCTCCGGATTTGGTTCCGGATTGGCATCCACCATCAATCCACTGCGGTTTTCATCAATATACTGCGCCATCCCCGGCAAACGCGAAGCCAACACAGGCAATCCAAAGGCATAGGCAAGGGCAATAATCCCGCTTTGAGTGGCATCTCGATATGGCAATACACAGAGGCTGGCACGCTGAAAGAACACCGCTACATCCGTATCCGGGACAAACTGCAAATGCGGCTCCACATTGCCCTCTATGTCCAGCTCTTGGATCAGGTTCAGATACTCTTCATCAGCGCCATACACTTCACCCGCTATCAACAGTTTCAGCTGCGGCAATTCAGCTTTGGCAATTGCCACCGCCTTTAGGAGAATGTCCAAACCCTTATAACGCTTAATCAGCCCGAAAAAGAGCATGGTAAAGGGCTCCCGCTTTGTCCCCTCAGATTTATAATCCAGATACTTGTCATAGATGGGATGAAAGCCCAGGCGCGCCTTGCGGGCGATGTGGTTGGGCATCTTGCTCTTCAATTCATCAAACACGGTTTGCGAGAGGCACACGCTCATCTGACATTGAGTCAGCAGCAGCCGGGCAAAGGTCTTTGCCCCCGGTATCCTTTCATGGGGGAGTAGGTTGTGCACCAAGGCGATCTTGCGCAATTGGGGCAGTTTTTTACAGATATGGATGTAGGAGGGGGCGAAAAAGGGCAGAAAATAGGAGATGATAAGGATATCCGGAGCATATTCTTTGATTGCCTTCACTGCTTTTACCCACGTCCAGGGCAGATAGGGGATATGGGAATTGATGATTTCCAGTTGCGGATCCACCTCAAATTCTGCTGTTTGCGTTTTACCGGGGAAGATCAGCCGTGGGTACTGCTTTTCAAACCCAAAGAGTTTTACCGTGTGCCCATCCTTCAGGAATGTCTCTGCCAAGCTGAGCGCAAATTGCGAAATCCCGCCCTTATAGGGTGGGGCAGGTCCCAAAATGGCTATTTTCATCCCTCAATCCCTTAATATAACTAATCTCTGGTTTGTAAAAAGAAGCGCCGCACCGTTTCGGCATCCTCATATTTGCCAAACAGTGCCATCAATTTCAGCCTCACCTTCAGGCCCTGCAGGTCTCCAGCCAAGAGGGCACCCATATCCTGCAGGTGTTTGCCACCGCCTTCATAGCCATATTCGGGCAAAACTCTGCCTGTGACGGCGCGCGTGGCTATCACCACCAATATCCCCTTGTCAAGGGCTGCTTTGATGGAAGGCAAGGGCTCCAATGGCAGATTGCCGCGCCCCATCGCCTCGATCACAATGGCGCGGGCACCGCTTTGCACGCTGGCATCGATATGACGTCCATCCATGCCTGCCACAGCTTTGATGAGGTCTACGCGGGTGTCCAGCTCTTCTGTCCACACATTTTCCCGATACAGTGTGGCATGATGATACACCACTATATCAGGATCCACAAAGCCGAGAGGACCATAGCCGGGAGAGGTGAAGGAATCTATCTTTCCCGTATCGGATTTTACTACATCGCGGGCGGTATGGATCTCGTCGTTCATCACCACCAAAACGCCTTTATCAGCAGATTCATGGTGGCTGGCAACGCGCACGGCATCGATGATGTTGCGCGGTCCATCCAAGCCCAGTTCACTGCCACTGCGCATGGCGGCTGTGAATACGATTGGCTTGCGCGTGGTGAGCACCAGATCACACAAAAACGCAGTCTCTTCCAAGGTGTCTGTGCCATGGGTGATTACCACTCCATCGTAAGACGCTCCCTTGCAATCGATCAGCTTTGCCAGTTCCAGCATGGTGTCTGGCGTCATGTGGGGGCTGGGAACATTCAAAAACTCCAACACATCCACATTGGCAACGCTGATCAGCTGGGGAAACTGCTTCAGAAAGTCTACCAATTCGTTGCTGGGAACCACGCCCAGATTGCCGGATTCCTTCATGCCGATGGTGCCACCCGTGAGAATAATGAGTATGTTCTTTTTCATATATCGTTCCTGCTGTATTTTATCGGGTCTGCAAAGCCAGCCCGGCTGAAGGCATTGAGCCTCAAGCGGCAGCTGTCACACATCCCACATGCCTCATCGGTTGCAAAATAACAGCTCCAAGACAATTCAAAGGGTGCCTTCAGCTTCATGCCCAAAGCCACAATCTCGGATTTGTGCAAATCAATCACCGGAGTGTGAATGCTAATGGGAGGGTTGTTGCCACTGCCTGTTTCAATGGTCTTTTGCATTGCTTCAAAGAATACCTTGCGACAATCCGGATAGCCTGAGCTATCTTCCTCCACCGCGCCTATATAGATGCGATTTGCCTGCACCACTTCTGCCCAGGCTACAGCTGCACACAGCAGGGTGGCATTGCGGAAGGGCACGTAGGTATCGGGGAAATCCTGCTGCTTTTGACTTTTTACAGGCTGATAGGAGGCATCCGTGAGCCGTGAACCTCCCATCTCTGCCAGCCATCTCCAATCCAACACCTTGGTTTGCACAGGCTGGTAATGACGGCTAATCTCGGCAAAGCTTTGCAGCTCCCTTTCCTGGGTTCTTTGTCCGTAAGAGACGTGCAGAAAATACAATTCCTCACACTGTGTGGCAGCCACGGCAGCGGTCACCAAACTATCCAAGCCTCCGCTCAGTAATACAATGGCTTTTTCCATTTTCACCTTTATAAATATGATGTTTTATAGATACAACACTCTGTAGCAGTGGTTTTGTGTCAAGCGCTGCCTTTTTGGGGGAGCTTAAACTTTTGGGCTTGATCTGCCAAAATCGGATGTCTGTGACAACCCGCCAGGTGATCGTTTATCAAGCCGGTGGCCTGCATAATGGCATAACAGGTGGTGGGACCCATAAAGATCATCCCTCTTTTCTTCAGTTCTTTGCTGAGGGCGGTGGATGCATCTGAAAAGGCGGGAACTTCCTCCGGCAGTTGCCATTGATTGACGATGGGTTTATTATCCACAAAGCTCCAGATAAATTTGGTAAAACTGCCAAATTCCTTTTGTATCTCCAAAAAGCGCTGGGCATTGTTGATGGTGGCTTCAAACTTGCGCCGGTTGCGTATCATCCCTTCATCCCGGATCAATTCCTCCAGTTTGGATTCATCATAATGGGCTATCAAGCGGGGATCAAAATTGTCCAAAGCCTCTTTAAAACGGGCTCTCTTTTTCATGATAATAGACCAGCTGAGCCCCGCCTGGAAGGTATCCAAAACGATATGCTCAAAAAATACTCTGTCATCGGTGGTGGGAACTCCCCATTCATCCTCATGATATGCTAACATCAGAGGGTCTTTGCCCACCCAGGCACAAATATTGTGTTGCTTCATATTCCTAACCTCAATTGTATTTAAGCCAAAGGTAGATGAAGGGATAATTCTGTCAAGCACCATCAAGGTATGCTTTTTCTTTATGTTTTGCCCACCTCTTCCTTATTAACCACCCTTGTCTCTCCTTTGTCTCGACAAGGGTGAGACAAGGGTGGTGCAAGGGTGGCTAATGGGCAAGGAGTGCCAAAGCCTTGTATCCCCTGGATTTAGCCGGGCGTTTCACCGATTTCAGTCGGTTATATAATTAAGGCAATATTTCAATATATACGATATGTTGCGGTCATAATATCTCTCAAAACTATTACTTTGCTTTCCTTAAAACAAATACCTGTCCCTTAAGCTTACAGGTGTGTCCAAAAGCTGTAACAACTGAAGAGGTCATACTTGCGTAAGCCCCCTGCAACCAGTGTGTTACGCGCTTTTATCCTTATGCTTTAAAAACAGACTGAAGTCAGTGAAACGCCCGGCTAAAGCCTGGGGGTACATGGCCGATTAGCTATGCTCCAGCTCATCATTTTAGCTAATGTCAAAACAAGACACGTACGCTGAACTTATGCAGGGGACGGGTGACAGAGTCCCTATTCTCTTTGCAAAGCAGTTAGCCTATTTCAGGACGTGTATATCCAATACTTTATTTCATCCAAACTTTACTGATATGCCCCTAAAAATCGATGGACTTATGAATTTGGCTGACGTTTTGTTGTGATAAATAAAAAAAATAGCTTGACCGATAAGCCCCTTTGATATTGCTTTGTCTTAATGAAAAATACCTATCATTGGAGTATCCGATGCGCAAGACTATTTTGATCCTAATCATAGCTCTTGGATTAAGCATGGCTTCTGCCATTATGGTGGAAACAGCTTCATTCAAAAACTTTCTTTATGGCACAGAGCCGGCCTGCGATTATGATAACTGGATTTCTCATATTGCAGAGGGGATTGCCATCCCCAATTACAACATTTACGCACCCTATGACAGACAGACCAACGGCTTTGGAGATTACAAAACCATTACCTCCTCACAAACCGTCCAATGGAAAAACCTGATCGACCTCTTTTTGGCTCAGGAGTGGGATGAGGCCGAAACTTTGATTCAGAGCGCTGGATTCCCATACCAGCTGGTGCAATTTAACGACACCGATACAGGCAGAACTTATTATATGCTGCGTGAAATCCCAGATATGAGTTATTATGACGATAATGGCACTCCTGACGATACCTACGATGATGAGATTGGTGCCTTTGACTGGGGTTGGGGCTTGTATGTTTTCAATCCTGATGCCACGCGTCCCATCATCATCACCACCCCCCACCCCTGTGATGATTTTGACACTCCGGCAATGAGTGCATTCGGCTTGGAGGTGTGGGATGCCAGGTTCATGATTATCAGCGGTACCGGACGGGAAGTGAAATGGACCAATGTGGGCTCTTATACCAATGCCAAATCCCTGTCTGACCCCACGCGCGTTGCCAATCATCCCTTCAACTATGCCTATTATAAGTTTGTGGATCAAATCCGCGATCTCTATGGCCAGCGTGAGTTTAGCATACAGATTCACTCCTATGACTGGAACCGTCACGTAGGCTATCCAAACTGCCAGATCTCTGCCGGTAATGCCAGGTTGTGCCCCAACCTGCCTATTCGAGACCTTTCCGATCTGAGAAATGATATGTTACATCAGGCACCATATTTGGTGATTCCCGCCAATACCATTGGCATTCATGGAGACGTGTTTCTGAACGACTTTTATAGTGTGTACTACAATATCCACGATTTTATTTGGACAGATGGTGAGCATGAGGTGGTGGTGAATGACGCCATAGACTTGCCTGGATATGCCAATAGTCAGCAAATGAACTATACCTTAAGTGGTTGGAACGATTATGATTCCTACGATCCATTTTTCCATATAGAAATGGATGAATTGCCCAATTGTTACGAGCAAACGGAGAATAACTATCATTGGTTTTTTGGATGGGATGAAGCCACCCAAAGATGGGATTTTGACAATCTCTTCACCCGATTTATGCAGTACTATTCCCCTTGGATATATCATCTGGAAGCGGTGTTGGATGATCTTTTTGAAATGAATGACGGAGTGCCGCCCACCACGCCCACCAATCTTACTGTACACAACGTATATCAAAACAAGGTGGATCTCTCTTGGGAAAAGAGCTCGGCTTATGATTTGGTAACCAGTGAAATCCTTTATGCCACAGAACCGATTGGCACGGATGACTATCAAATCTTCAGCAGACAGAACAACCAAACCCTGGATTCCCAAGCCATCGAATCTGTAACCGTAACAGGCCTTAACCATCAGAATACATACTATTTTGCCATCCGTGCCAAGGATAAAAACGATGAATACTCCGGCTTGAGCAACGAGGTGACCACAGAGCTGGGTCCTGCCAATATCGCCAGCTTTGCTGCATACGGGATGGAGCAATCCATCAGGCTTTACTGGGTGTTGAGCAGTCAGGAGTTTAACCAGGGCTTCAAAGTGTATCGCAAACAAGGAGACGGATTCTTTGAACTGGTGGATAGCTGGCAAAGCAACCCCGGCTTGGCAAGCTCTGCAGGTAATGTGATCGAATGGTGGGATGTGGAATTGGTAAATGGCGTAAAATATACTTACCAGATTTCTGCTACAAATATGTTAGGGAATGAATTTTTCTACAACTATCCTGCTTCTGCCACTGCCATGCCGGTTCAGGCGATAAACATCGTGAATCAAGCAGGCACGCTTACGGATTCCATTACCTTTGGCAATAATGATTATGCCACAGATGATAGGGATGATTATTGGGATATCACAAAATCCAACCCCTCCGGCTCTTATGTGTGGAACGCCTTTTGGCAGGCAAACTGGGGCAACAACGGCACCAGCCTGCAACAGGAAATCAAGGGTGGATATGACGTTGATAACGAGGTGAAAACCTGGGTGATGCGCACCCGCTGTTCTCAGACGGGTAATGTGACGCTATCCGCAACCGGCACCTTTGGCAGGGCAGAAAAGCTGTGGCTGCAAGATGGCGGACAGTATCACAACCTCCTCAGCGGACCCTATACTTTCAATAATACCAGCAGTAACGTGCGTACATTCAACGTATATTGGGGCAACCTGCAGCCCAAGGTGTTGATTGGCAATATGGCAAATCAAGTGGTTCAGGGTGGAGATACAGTCCAATTTGCCTGGACTTACCAATATCCATTCCTGATAGATTATATGGAGTTATCTTTACAGAATGAAGATGAAACCTTAATATTGAGTGACTATCTTACCAGCAGTCAATCCACTATATCATTCCAATTGCCACAAAGCGTGGATATACCCCGTGCCAAGCTGGTGTTTGAAGTGGTGGCAATCGATGGGGTGCGCAGCGTGTTTGAATCCGATTGGACCCTGGCAGTGGTGCCCAAGATGAACCTGGCTATGTTTGAATCCGGTTGGCAGATGGTTTCCAATCCTTGGCCCACAGAGTATTTTGATGTGCAAAGTGTATTTGGTGCCGGCACAGAATCCTTTGTCCAAAATACCAGTGGCGGCTGGATGCCCAACAATGACTTTTATTTTGGCATAGGAACGTGGGTGAATCCTTCTGATGTCACCTTCCTGAGTTCAGCAGAAAGTGTGGTGGGAAATGATTATTATTTTGATCTGGAAGATGGCTGGAACCTGATTCCAAATCCTCATATCTGTGAATATCAACTCAGCGAATTGCGCTTCTTTGTGAATGGCAAGCTCTTCAGCTTTGGAGAGATGCTGGGTCAGGAGCTGGTATCGCCTGCTGTGTGGGTATATCAGAATGGCCGCTATGAGCTGGCACAAAAGATAATGCCCTATCAAGCCTTCCTCATCAGATATTATGGCAGCTCGGATATCTTTACCCAGATCAACCTCCTGCCATATTGGGAATCCACTCCCATCACCACACCGGCTGCGCAGAGTTCTGTAGAATTTAGAATTACCTCCAATGGGATGACAGATGCAGTGAGGGTGGGTACTCACAAGCTGGCTCAAGGCGAATCACTGTTCAGATTGGATCTGCCCAAGCCCCCTGCTCCGCCTTTTGAGGCTCCCCGCATACATTTATTTGTAACCACTCCCACGAAACATGAGTTTTATACCGATTATTATAGCCTCTACCACCCCTTGATAGATAGCAATGGGGAGGAAGAGAAGATCCTCGTTTTCCAAACCTTGGTGGATGTGCCCAATTTGGAGCCAATCACCTTTTCCTGGGGCGAAAGCGGGCTTCCTGAAGGCTGGCAGGCAGCTTTCTGGATCGATAATATGATGAGCTATATGGGCTCTGATAACAATGTGATTTGGACGCCGCAGTATGTAGCCGAATATACAGGATTTATCCGCCTCAGCAATTACGAGGTAAGTAACGATAATAACGTGGCGCAGGCTATCAACGATGTATTTGCCTATCCCAATCCCTTCAATCCCAATGTGAATATAGCCTTCCACCTGGCAAATCCCTCTGCGGTGAAGGTGAATATCTACAACATCCGTGGACAGAAGGTTGCCACCCTGCATGATGGAAACATGACCAGCGGCAGCCAGGTGTTGCATTGGAACGGCAGGGATGCCGGCGGACGCAGCGTTGCCAGCGGTATGTATCTGGCGAGGATTGAGACTGGCAAAAGCGTAAAAACCCTGAAGCTGATGCTGATGAAGTAAAGCTTAGGCTTTGATAAAAAAAAAGCGCTTGCTGGATTAATCTCTGGCAAGCGCTTCTTTTTGTGGGCAACAAAAAACCCCGGTAAACCGGGGTTGTGTATTTAGAGGTGTTAGGATTTGTATTACACAAGGCCTTGGTCGCACATTGCGGTGGCTACCTTGAGGAAGCCGGCAACGTTTGCGCCCTTCACATAGTTTACATATCCATCATCTTGCTTGCCGTTTTCGAGGCAGGCTTCATGGATGTTTCTCATGATGGCGTGCAGACGCTCGTCCACTTCTTCTCTATCCCAGCTGAGGCGCATGCTGTTTTGGGTCATTTCCAAACCACTGGTGGCCACGCCGCCTGCGTTGGCAGCTTTGCCGGGGGCAAAGAGGATCTTGTTGCCTTGGAAGAGCTCGATAGCTTCGGGCACGCAAGGCATGTTGGCAGCTTCTGTCACGCAGAAGACCTTGTTGTTGACCAAGTTTTTGGCATCTTCAAGGTGCAGCTCGTTTTGGGTGGCGCAGGGGATTGCCACATCAACGGGAACTTCCCAAGGACGCTTGCCGGGGAAGAATTTGGCATTGGGGTAATCCTGGATATAATCGCCCACACGGTCGTTGTTGGAAGTACGCAGTTTCACCATGCATTCGATCTTGTCGCCAGAGATTCCTTCTTCGTCGAGGATGTATCCGTCAGGACCGGAGATGGTGACAACCTTGCCGCCTAACTCGTTGATCTTTTGTACAGCGCCCCAGGCAACGTTGCCAAAGCCGGAGACGGCCACTCTCATGCCATCAAAGCTTCTGCCTGCTACCTTCAGCATTTCCTCGGTGTAATATACCACGCCAAAGCCGGTGGCTTCGGGACGAATCAGGCTGCCGCCCCAGGTTCTGCCTTTGCCGGTGAAGACGCCGGTAAATTCATTCATCAGCTTCTTGTAATAGCCATACATATAGCCCACTTCACGGGCACCCACGCCGATATCGCCGGCAGGGACGTCTGTATCAGGACCAAGGTAGCGATACAATTCAGCCATAAAGCTTTGGCAGAAACGCATGATTTCAGCATCGGAACGGCCACGGGCATCAAAATCGCTGCCGCCCTTGCCTCCGCCCATGGGCAGAGTGGTGAGGCTGTTTTTGAAAATTTGTTCGAATCCCAGAAACTTGAGGATGGAGAGGTTTACGCTGGGATGAAAGCGGTTGCCGCCTTTGTAGGGCCCAATGGCACTGTTGAATTGGACGCGGTAGCCACGGTTCACGTGCACGTTGCCTTGGTCATCCATCCAGGGTACGCGGAAGATGATTGTGCGCTCGGGCTCAACGATACGTTCGAGGATGTTGTTTTTCACAAAACGGGGATTGGCTTCGTAAACATCCCAAACTGTTTCCACTACTTCCTTGACGGCTTGCAGAAACTCAGGTTCATGAGAGTTTCTGGCTGTTACTTTTTCCATGAATTCTTGAAAGGTCATGGTTTTTCCTCCATGTATTTTTTTGTTATTTACTGCCATGTTTGAAAATCGGGTAAATGTGTCAAGCATTTCCCTTCAACAATTTATCCACCTGGGGTGCACGCAGCCTGCTGGAAAGCTGAAAGCCTGATCCCAAGATGGGTCTGAGGTAATCTCTAAAAGCATCAGTGATGCCATTTCCAGCGACATTTATATATTCATCAGGCATCAATCTGGTCTTGCGGGCAACGTCGGAAAGCTTTTCCAAACGGTAATCCACAGCATAATTGCCTGTACGTTGGATGGAAATTGAGCCATCCATGTTGTGCCAGAGGGCATAGTGTGCGGCACGTTCTCCCACCTCACGGGCTTCACGCTGATCCACATCGGAGACGCAGCCCATGAATGAGCGTTGCAGATAGCCAAAGGTATCGCTGCGCACGCGTTTGATATTCAGTTTTTCACGCACCAGGTCGCTCAAGAGGTCACCCAACATGCCGGTTCCCGAGAGCTGAACGTTGCCATGGGCATCAGTCTCTTTGGTTTTGGTAAGCCTCAGCATCATGGGTTCACCCTTCTCATCCACGATACCCTCAGAAACGGCAACCACACAGCGTCCGTATTGATTATAAACCCTGTGCACGTCCGCCAGGAACTTATCCATATCAAAGATACGCTCTGGCATATAGATGAGATGGGGACCATCATCCGGATACTTGTGTGCCAAAGCAGAGGCAGCCGTCAAAAAGCCGGCATGACGCCCCATTACCACTCCGATATACACACCGGGCAGGGCTCTATTATCCAGATTTACACCGCCAAAGGCAGAAGCCACAAAGCGGGCTGCGGAGCCATAGCCAGGGGTGTGATCGCTAAGGACAAGATCATTATCGATGGTTTTGGGGATGTGGATAGCGCGGAAGAGATAGTTTTCCTTCTGGGCTTGCTCGTTCACAATCCTCACCGTATCAGAGGAATCGTTGCCCCCGATATAAAAGAAATATCTCACGTCATGGGCTTTGAGGGCTTTGAAGATTTCCAGACAGTATGCCTCATCGGGCTTATCCCGTGTGGAAAGCAGAGCGGATGAGGGGGTGGCCGCCACTTGTTCCAGATTGTAGCTGGTCTCTTGGGAGAGATCCAAAAAGTCTTCATTCACAATGCCCTGCACGCCGTTTAAAGCGCCATACACCTTGGTCACCTGGGCAAACTTGCGGGCTTCCAAGACGGCTCCCACCAAAGATTGATTGATTACGGCAGTGGGACCACCGCCTTGTGCTATTACCAGTTTTCCTTCCATTTTCACTGTTGTTCCTCCCTTCTAATAATATTATTGATCGGTACAAAAAGCTTGTTAAAAACCACATTTGTAGGGAGCTCCAATCTTGTCCAGTAGAAAATGCTTGCCATATTAGAGCAGGCAAAAAGAATGGATTTGGAGGTAAGATGAGTTATATCGTTTTAGCCAGAAAATACCGTCCTCAGAGCTTTGCTGAGGTTTATGCACAGGATCACGTGACGGAAATCCTGCAAAATGCCATTGAAAGCAAGCGCATAGCCCATGCCTTTCTCTTTACGGGCCCGCGTGGAGTGGGGAAGACCTCCATGGCACGCATCCTTGCCAAAAGCTTGAACTGTGTGGAGGG
>JAAYJN010000038.1 GCA_012522935.1 Candidatus Cloacimonadota bacterium
CTTTGATCGCAAACGCTTTGGCGGGCTGTGGCGACGTATCAATTCCGACCGCTTTAGCTGTATGGGGCGCCGCTGCCCACACTTTAATGAATGCTATGTGATGCAGCTGCGCAAGCATGTGGAGACCGCATCTCTGGTGGTGGCAAACCACTCCCTCCTATTGGCAGATTTGCAAAACGAGAATACCACATTGGGAGAATATACCCATCTGGTGGTGGATGAGGCACACAACCTGCCCTCTGCCGCCCAATCCCTCTTGGGTTTTGAATTTTCCTATCTGGAAAACGTGAGTGCTTTCAACCAGCTTGCCGGCAGCGGCAAAAAGCGCGGGGGGCTCATCCAGCAAACCTTTACCTATCTGGACAAAAGTGCCCTTGATAATGCCCCCAAGGAGCAGGCAACATCTATGCTCACCAAGCTGACCGAGGATGTGGAAAGGCTGAGGAAAATCAACACGGAGCTCTTTACCAGTGCCCAGAAGCTTGCCAACCAACCCGATACTTTCGGCAAGCTGAGGATCAAATCCGTTGAGGGCTTTGCCTCGCTTTATGTGCAGGTGGACGAGATGGTGGACGCCTGGAAAGACCTGATGAAAGACCTGCAGGCGCTCATCAATATCTACAGCACCTTCAAGCCACAGCTGATCAGGGCAGTGGAAGAGACCCTGGACAACCTTCAATCCGCCTGGCAGCGTTTTGGGGAGATGGAAGCCAAACTGCTACGCATCCAGAATCCAGATTTGGAGAGCTTTGCCCTCTGGCTGGAATCCGACTTTCGTCCAGAGCGCAATATCCCTGCCACCAGCTTTTGCTATGCTCCCGTGATGGTGGATAAAAACCTCTATGATTTGCTCTATGACAGGCTGTCCAGCATCGTCTTCACCTCTGCCACCCTGGCGCTGAGGGGCTCGTTCAAGTATTTCCACAGTCAAAGCGGATTGCATCTGATAGAACCGGACAGGCTTACCTGCACCATCGTGGATTCCCCCTTTGATTATGACACACAATCCAAGCTGGTGATCAGCAGCTTTCTGCCGGAACCCAAGGATAAGTTTTTCTTCAATCAGGCGCTGGGCTGCATCAGACAAATCCTGCATTCCACAGACGTGGGCACGATGATGCTCTTTACCTCATACAACGACCTGAATAATGTGTATGATCAAATTGGCGATGAGCTTTATCAGCGTGGCAGGCCTTTCTTTGCCCAGGGCAAGATAGGCAGCCGCAGCTCCATCCTGGAAGAATTCAAAAACCACAACAATGCCGTTCTCTTGGGCACCAGCTCCTTCTGGGAAGGTGTGGACGTGCGCGGTGAATCTCTGGCTCTCTTGGTGCTTTTCCGGCTTCCCTTTTTAGTGCCCAACGATCCCATCGTGGAGGCGTATATAGACAAGCTGGAGCGAGAAGGCAAAGATTCCTTTATGCACTATATGCTGCCCAATGCGCTCTTAAAGCTGAGGCAGGGCTTTGGCAGGCTGATCCGCAGCAAGAGCGATAGAGGTGCGGTACTCATCATGGATTCCCGAGTTAGCACCAAAAAGTATGGCTCTTTTTTCAAAGAAGTGCTGCCCACCCGCAGCCTGGAAATGAAAAGCGAGCACGAGCTAATTAACGTGATATCCCAATTTTTTAATGCTCCCTGAGGAGGATGCAATATTATGCAAAAACTTGCCACCACCGAATTGGCAAACCTGTTGGAAAAGGACGCTCTCCGCTTTGCAGAGCCCATGAGCCTGCACACCAGCTTTCAAATAGGCGGTCCCGCTGATATCTATACCCTGCCTTCATCCCAGGCAGAATTGATGCAAATCCTAAAGTTTTGTTACACCCACGCTATTCCCTGGATGATTGTGGGGCGCGGCTCCAATCTCTTGGTGAGCGATAAAGGCATCCGCGGGATGGTGATCGCCACCGATCTGTATAACAAGATCAGCATCGATGAAAACTATGTCTCTGCCTTCTGTGGAGCCTCCCTTGAAGACCTGTGTAATTTCTGCATGGTAAACGGCGTGGCAGGGCTGGAATTTGCCTCTGGCATCCCTGGTTCCGTGGGCGGCGCCGTGTTTATGAATGCCGGCGCTTATGGCGGAGAAATCAAGGACGTATTATATTGCAGTAAGGCGCTTAACCCCACCTTGGAGGGGTTGAATGCCGCCAATCCCATCCTGCACATCAAGTATGATGAACATCAGTTTGGCTATCGGCACAGCAGCTTTCAGGATAATGGTTTTATCCACCTCAGCAGCGTTTTCAAGCTTAGCTATGACGATAAGGATCATATTGCCCAGAGGATGCAGGATTTGCACGAAGAACGCTGGTGTAAACAGCCAATGGAGCTTCCCAGTGGTGGTTCCATCTTCAAACGGCCCCCGGGACACTTTACCGGCAAACTAATAGATGATTGCGGGATGAGAGGTTATCAGCTTGGTGGCGCCAGAATCTCAGACAAGCATTGCGGCTTTATCGTGAATGCCGGTGGTGCCACTGCGGCAGACGTGATGGCTCTTATCAAACACGCTCAGGACGAGGTGAAAAGACGCTATGATGTGGACCTGCAAACCGAAATACGCAAAGTGGGAGATTGGTGAAATATAAGGGCTATCAACAGCTGCTGCTGCCGCCCCTCACCCTCTTTATCATAATCATAGTTCTCTGGCAGTACATCAGTTCACGTGCTCTCATCGGCTTTTGGGTGATCCCTTCACCCCAGTCGGTGATAAATGTCTTTATGGATTATCCCCATCTCATCTGGATGCACCTGAAGCCCACCCTCATCGCCAGTATCAGCGGACTTTTGTTGGCTTTCTTGCTGGGTTTGGCAACCGCCCTGGCAATGCATGCCTGCCCCCTCGTCAAGCGCACACTTTATCCTTATCTGATCATCTCGCAAACTATTCCCATCATTGCCGTGGCTCCGGTCCTGGTCTTGTGGTTTGGCTTTGGCATTGCCGCCAAAATTTTCACCGTGATTCTCGTCTCTTTCTTCCCCATTGCCTTGGGCTTCTATGATGGGCTGAGGCAGGTGAATCAGGAACAGATTCTACTCTTGCGCTCCATGGGCGCCAATACCTGGGAAACATATCGCCTGCTATATATCCCCGCCTCTCTGCCATCACTGTTTACCGGATTAAAGCTGGCTGCCACTTACAGTGTGATGGGAGCCGTGATCGGCGAATGGCTGGGCGGTAACGCAGGATTGGGAATCTACATGACGCGCGCTACAAAGTCTTTCCAAACAGCCCACGTCTTTGCCGTAATCTTGGTGATAGTGGTGCTCAGCATGAGCCTCTTTGGCATCGTTGCCCTCTTGGATAGATTGCTGCTTGCCTGGTATTACAAGAAAGAAGCCGAGTACAAAGACATTAAATAACCCATCTCTTGGTCAGTCCTTGCCCATTAGCCACCCTTGTACCACCCTTGTCTCTCCCTTGTCGAGACAAGGGAGAGACAAGGGTGGTTAACAAGGAAGAGGTGGGATTTATCTTATGAATGAGCTTCCAGCAGCTCCACTATTTTCTGGCTTACCCTTTCCCCAAAAAGGGCGGGATGAACTGATGGTGGTGTGAAATCCCTTATGGCAGCCGGGAAACTGGCATCAGCAGGGGGCAGGAGGAGATTCCAACCGCTATCCACGGTCTCCACCCATTCCGTCTCCGTGCGTAGCGTAACGCAGGGTTTGCCCAAGATATAAGCCTCTTTCTGGATACCTCCGGAATCTGTGAGCACCATCTGGGCAGCTGCCATATTGGCAATGAAATCCAAATAACCCAAAGGTTCTATAAAGCGGATATTGGGGCAGCTTCGTTTGGTATCTTCATCAATCAGCCTTAGCGTGCGTGGGTGCACAGGGAAAAGGATATTAGTATTCAAGGTGTTCAATCCCATCAGGATATGACGCAGGCTTTCAGGATCATCCACGTTATAGGGGCGGTGCAAAGTAAGCAGAGAGAAAGGAGCCTCCGCTTGTGGCTGGATATTGTTTTTGCCTGATGCCGCCAAGCCCAGCGCCAGACTATCCGTCATCACATCTCCCACCAGATGCGCCTTATCCATTAAACCTTCTGTTTTGGCATTTTCCATGCCCGTCTGGGTGGGAACCAACAGCAGATCGGAGAGATGATCGGCAACTATGCGGTTGATCTCTTCCGGCATTTCACGGTTGAAGCTGCGCAGACATGCCTCGATGTGGGCAATTCTGATGCCCAGTTTGGAAGCCGCCAAAGCCCCTGCCAAAGTGGTGTTTGTATCGCCATATACCAACAGCCAGTCTGGGTCTTCATCAGCCAATATCGGCTCCAATGCGCTGAGGATGCCTGCCGTCTGCACTCCATGACTGCCAGAACCCACATTCAGGTAATAATCCGGCTGGGGAATCTCCATTTGCTTAAAAAACACTTCGTTCATCTGATAGTCGTAATGCTGACCACTGTGAATGATAAGTTCCTGATGTTGGGCACGGATAACCTTGGAAACGGGTGCCAGCTTCACAAATTGTGGCCGCGCACCTACCAGCTGTATGATTTTCATCTTTTATACTCCAGTTTGGCTTTTGTGTGCAAGCTCTCCATTATGGTGATTATGTCAAGAGCTACGATTGGTTTATAAGCGCTTTGTGTGGGGTGTGATATTTGTCTGGACAAAAAAGCGGGTAATCTGGAGTTTGGATTTAAGTAAACAAAATAAAATAAAAGGAGAAGACAACATGACTTACAAAGTAGTCTTGGTCAAAATCGATCATCGCAGCAAAGGCGCTGCCAACGTTCAGGAAATACTGACAGAATACGGATGCAACATCAAGGTGCGCTTGGGCTTGCACGAAGTATCCAAAGAATATTGTGCCAACGACGGCCTCATCGTGTTGGAAGTGGAAGGCAAACCCGAAGAGCTTAACACCATGATCGACGGCTTGAATGCCATCGAATACGTTCAAGCCCGCATGATAGAAATGTAATTATTTCCAGCGATACTTGCCCAAGGTTCCCCTCACGGCATAGAATATGAATTGAGCGGGAAAGAGCAAGGTTTGAATTGGATACAGGGCTCCGAGCAGGGGGGTTTGCAGCTTTGTGAAAAGAAGCAGGCAAAGGCTCAGCTCGGCGCCCGTTTTGAATAGGAGAGCAATAAGGAGAGGCAAGCTGAAGCCATTGTAAAGCGTGATGAGCGAGATATAAAACAATAAGAAATAGAGGAACACTCCCACGCCCAGGGCCTGTAACCACAAGGGGTAAAACTTCAGCTTGGAGGCGCGGCGGATATTGGTGTGATAGCGTTTGCCGATGTCAAAACCCTCATAAGATACCAACTTATGCCTGGGATCAGGGTCAAAGATAGCTTTTCTGATATAAGGCATCATCTTCATGAGAAGCAGGTCATCATCCCCGGATGCAAGGTGCCCAATGCCCTCAAAGCCTCCGGCAGCCTCAAATACGTTTTTGCGATATGCCATATTGCAAGCCATACTAGTGATGGGTTTGCGCAAGCTCATCCCCAAAGTAGCCAGTGCATAATAGATGCCCCGTTCAAAATTCTTGAGCCTAATTTCGCTATCCCTGGCATCTCGCTTGATGATGGAATATCCCAGGCAGTAATCCACATCCTCCACAAATGATTCAGATATAGCCTTCAGCCAAGTGGGCGGCACCACACAATCTGCATCCGTAAAGGCGAGGATATCAAAGCGTGCAGCTCTGATCCCCTGTAATACAGCCGCCTTTTTGCCCACAACGCCCTCTTCCCCACCCTGCCAATCGATAACTGTGTAATTGGCGTCACCCTGCCAGCTTTGCAGCATCTCCAAAGTGGCATCAGTGGAGCGATCGTTGACGATGATGATTTCGTAATGTTGTATGGGATAGTCCAATTAGGCAAAGGATTCCAAGAGCGAAGACAGGTTCTGTGCCTCGTTGCGGGCTGCCACAATGATGCTGATATCCTGGTATGGTGTGGCACTTTTTTTATGCTTTCTGCCCACCGCTATCGCCGCAGCTATGGGTATTATCAGGTAAACCGGTGTGAGGATGGTGAAGAGCAGTTGAAATATGTTCAGGATCCTGCTCCTAATTTTGAATTGGTGAGAGTGATATACTCTGCCAATATCGGGTCTTTTTCTTTCAGACTGTTGATGTTGCGGCGGGAATCCGGCAGCTTATGCGGTTCTGAATTCTTGATTTGTTTGATAATCAAGCGGATGGGTTTGCCAAAGAAATCAGAGAGCTGATGCTCCACCTCCTCCTTTTGATTGCTTAGTGTGGAATAAAAGGAGGGACGCTGAATGCCCAACTCCAGGATATCGTTTTCTGCCCTCACTATCTGTGCGTCAGAAAAGGCAATGGAGGTGGCGGGACTGATGCGTTTAAAGCGCACTTTCAGTTTTTCCATGTTGGCATTTATGTTGTCTATGTTAAATTCTATTGCTTCCCTTCTGCTGGGCTGTGGTGCTGCCTGAGGGGTGGGCACTGTTTGCACAGGAACGGCAGTGGGAGCAGGCGCCGGGGCCGGCTTTGCTGGAATTGTGGTTGTGGATTTTCTGACAGCAGGCGCGGGGGTGTAGCCGCCATCACCATCCTTCAGCATTTCTATCAGTTCGCTGATCTCCTTCATCTCATCCA
>JAAYJN010000039.1 GCA_012522935.1 Candidatus Cloacimonadota bacterium
CACCTCGGTTTCTCCGGAGAGCCTTGCCACAGCTTTGGAAGAAGACATCCCCATTATCATAGATATCCGCACTGCCACCAAAGAGGAGCTGATCCTCTTGCCGGGCATTGGCGAAAAGCGGGCTCAGGATATCCTGGATCACCGTAAGGCACATCCCTTTCAAAACGTAAATGAAATCATGCTGATCAAGGGGATTGGCATCAAAACCTATGACAAGATGCTGCCGATGCTGCTTGTATTTGGCAATAGCGATCCCATCGATAAGAACGCCTCCCAAGCCCCATCTGCCACGACAGGCAAGAAACAGGATACCAAGAAAGCTGCCGTGGATAATACCTCCGTTATCGACCTCAATACTGCCTCCCTGGAAGAGCTATGCACGCTGAGTGGCATTAGAGCGGTTAAAGCACAGGCTATCATCGATTACCGCACGGAGCATGGTCCTTTCGAAAGCATCGAGGATATCACCAAGGTTAAGGGCATCGGCCCTGCCACCCTGGAAAAGAACAGAGCCAGACTGAAGGTATCGAGCACGCAATAGCTAATTTGTTAGTGTTTCTAAGCATTACACCGCCTTTTATAAAGTATTAGTAAAAATAAGACTTGACAAGGAGGGGACTTTAATTAGTTTTGCTTCAGATGACAGCATAAGATAAAAGCAATACTAATTCCATGTTTTATGTATTCGAGGAGGAATCATGACTGGAGACAGACTAAAGACCGTCCGCAAATACCTGAAGATGAACCAACAGGAGATGGGCGATGCCCTCAAGGTGAATGCCAGCGCCATCTCGCAGATGGAAAACAACCATATCAAGCCTTCCCTGGATACCCTCATCCAGCTTACCAAAACCTTTGATGTAGACCTGCACTGGCTGCTCACCGGCAAGGGGGATATGTTTATGAAGATGAGCAGCAAGCGTTCTAGTGACCCCTCCAAAAACCTGCGCAAGCTGAAAGCCTTTATCAATGATGAATTGATGAGCTTGGTGGACGTGAAAGAAAGCAACCTGATGGCAGAAGCTTATGACATCCCGGTGATGGGTGAAATAGCCGCCGGACCGGCTGTGGAGACCACGGATTCCGTGTTGGACGTGGTGAGCGTTCGCCGCAGCATGCTTCATGGCACCATTGCCGATTATATCTGCCTGAGGGTAAACGGACACAGCATGGAGCCGGATGTGCTGCACAACGACGTGGTGATCATCCGCAAAAGCAGCGATTGGGAACGCCTCAACGGTGCCGTCTGTGCCATCCGCATCGATGGTTCCATCACCCTCAAAAAGCTGAGTATGGACAATCGTCGCAAGCTCATCCTGCTCTTGCCCATCAATGAAGATTATGCCCCCATCGTGGTGGATCCCAACGATCACGAAGATGTGAGCCTCATCGGCTCCCTCCACTATCTATACCGCAAAATGAATTGACCCTTTCCCCGCTGGCTTTTGCAGCCGGGATTGATCTATAATTTAAGGAGGAAATGACTTGTTAGAGATCATTTTAATCGTAATATCCGGCGTCAACCTGATGATCTTGGCGCTACTGTATGCCTTGGCAATCAGAGGCAACCCCAAAGAGGACAATCTGAACGCCCAGATATTGGATTTGCAAAACAGGATGGAGAGCCTGGGCAAGCTGTACAAAGAAGAAGGCGGGCAACAGCGCAGCGAGCAGGAAAACCTGAACAGAGGCCTGCGCATGGAGCTCAACAACAGCATTACCGGGCTATCCGATAACTTGAACAAAGAAAACCGCAGCAATCGCGAGGAGCTCTCCAAGACCCTGAGTAACCTCACCGAATCCCTCACCCGCAGGATGCAGGACAGCATCAATACCCAGCAAACCAGCATGGATACCCTCAAAAACGCCATGGATGCCAAGATGGAGCAGATTCGTAAAAACAACGAAACCAAGCTGGAAGAGATGCGCAAAACCGTGGATGAAAAGCTGCATGAGACCCTGGAAAAGCGCTTGGATAATTCCTTCAAGATAGTAAGTGAACGCCTGGAGGAGGTGCACAAGGGCCTGGGCGAGATGAAGATCCTTGCCAGCAACGTGGGTGATCTTAAAAAAGTATTGAGCAACGTAAAAACCATTGGCATCTTGGGCGAGGTGCAGCTGGCAAACATCCTGGAAGAGATGCTTACCCCAGAGCAATATGAGGCAAACTTCAAGCCCAACAAACGCCGCAACGAGGTGGTGGAATTTGCCATCCGCCTGCCCGGTCGCTCAGACGATCAGGAAGCCGTGTATCTGCCCATAGATTCCAAATTTCCCATTGCCGATTACCAGCGGATGCTGCAGGCCAGCGAGGAAGGCAACTTGGCAGCTATGGAGACCCACCGCAAGGCACTGGCGGCACGTCTCAAAAGCTTTGCCCGGGATATCCGGGATAAATATCTCAATCCCCCCATCACCACAGATTTTGCCCTGCTCTTTTTGCCCTTGGAAGGCTTGTATGCAGAGGTGCTAAAGGACCCCGAACTCTTTGAAACCATGCGCAGAGACTATCAGATCATCGTGGTGGGACCCAGCACCACAGCCGCCATCCTCAACAGCCTGCAGATGGGCTTTCGCACCCTGGCAATCGAAAAGCGTTCCTCCGAAGTGTGGAAGCTATTGGGCGCCATCAAGCTTGATTTTGGCAGGTTTGGCAAAGTATTGGAAGCCACGCAAAAGAAGCTGGATGAGGCTTCCAAGCAGATTGGCAATGCCCAGCATCGCAGCCGCCAGATCACCAAAAAGCTGAACAGAGTGCAGGATTTGCCCACCACAGAACCCCAGCCCGCCTTGCCCATAGAAGCCGAGCTGGT
Source organism: Candidatus Cloacimonadota bacterium (assembly GCA_012522935.1). Taxonomy (GTDB): domain Bacteria; phylum Cloacimonadota; class Cloacimonadia; order Cloacimonadales; family Cloacimonadaceae; genus UBA3900. Next base: position 2,814 of record JAAYJN010000039.1, read on the forward strand.
GGATGATGATGACTATGATGAGGATGAAAGCCTTGTTTGATCATGAGGCGAGAAATCCCTTGCCGCATCAATAGATTTGAGATAGAATAGTTATAGATGAATATCTAATGACACCGCCTGCTGTATATATGGCAGTGACGGCAAAAGATAAACCCACAGTTTTAATAATAACGTATCCCGATAGGAGGTATCACAATGTTTCTTTCAGGAAAGCAATTGGGGGAAGTATTCCTCAAAGCCAAGCGCGAACGCTTTGGCATCATCGCTTCCAACGTGGTTTTTGACACACAAATCCGCGCCCTCACCCAGGGCTATGCGGCGGCACGTTCCGATGGCCTCTTGCAGATGAGCGCAGGTGCCGTAAAGTATGCCGCAGGCACCTCTCAAGACCTGCACACCGGTGCCCGCTTTATCTCCAACATGGTGCAAAACTTTGCCAGCCAATTCCCCCATTCCGGCATCGGCCTGCATATAGACCATGCCACGCCCAACTACTTTGATTTCCTCGTCTTTTGCATCGAAAACAAGCTGGTCACCTCCGTGATGATGGATGCATCCAAAGAGGATTTGGCAGAGAATATCCGCGTTACCCGCGAGGTGGTGGAGCTGGCTCATCGCCACGGCGTATTGGTGGAGGGAGAGATAGGCCACATCAAGGGCACGGAAGATGAAATCGTCTCCGATACAGAGCTTTACACCCATCCGGAAGAAGCCTTGGAATTTGTGCAAAAGACCAATGTGGATCTCTTTGCCGCCTCCGTGGGCACCAATCACGGTGTCTCCAAGGGGGAGAATATCGTGCTGCGCCTGGATCTCATCAAAGAGATAGACGACCTCCTCATCGCCCACAACGTGGAGCGTGGCTTGGTGCTGCACGGCGCCTCCGGCCTCACTGATGAACAGCAGCGCACCGCCATCGCCAACGGGGTGGTGAAAATCAACAAAGACACCCACTATCAGATGGATATGGCAGAGGCTATCCAAGCATACTGGGAAAAGGAAAAGTATGCCATCGTGCCCCCACCGGATACAGACCCGGCGCAGTTCCTGCCCAACAAATCCAAGTTTGACCCCCGCAAGTGGTTGATCAAAGGCGAAGAGAAGATGCAAAAGACGCTGGAAGAATTCTGCGTGGTGAGCGGCAGCGCAAACCAAAGCATCCTCCTCTGACGCCATTATTTTAAGGAGTAATATCATGATAAACATTGCCATCAATGGCTTTGGCCGCATTGGACGCCTGGTCCTGCGTGCCATCATCAAGCACCATCCCGAAATGAGGGTGGTGGCTATCAACGACCTTACAGATGCCAAAACCCTGGCATACCTATTCAAATACGACAGCGTCCACGGCATCTTCCCCGGTGATGTATCCCACACGGAAGACAGCATCATCGTGGATGGACGCACCATCCGCATCTTTGCCGAGAAAGACCCCGAAACCCTGCCTTGGCGGGATTTGGGAGTGAAATATGTGGTGGAAGCCACAGGAGTATTCAACACACGGGAAAAGGCAGCCAAACACCTCATCGCCGGAGCAGACAAAGTGATCCTCACAGCTCCTGCCAAAGACGAGGTGGATGCCACCGTGGTGATGGGCGTGAACCACCTCAACCTGCGCCCCCAGCACCAGATCATCTCCAACGCCTCCTGCACCACAAACTGCCTGGCGCCCGTTGCCAAGGTATTGCACGACAATTTTGGAATCACAGGCGGCCTCATGACCACCATCCACGCCTATACAAACGACCAGCGCATCCTGGATCTACCCCACAAAGACTTGCGCCGCGCCCGTGCCGCAGCCGTTAGCATGATCCCCACCACCACAGGCGCCGCCAAAGCCATAGGACTGGTGATTCCGGAACTGATGGGCAAACTGGATGGCATGGCAGTGCGCGTGCCCATTCCCAATGGCTCTCTGGTGGACCTCAGCGTGAATCTGGAGCGGGAAACCACCCGCGAAGCCGTCAACGCCGCCATGAAAGCCGCAGCCACAGGACCCATGAAAGGCATCCTGGAATATGTGGATGAACCCATCGTGAGCATAGACATCGTGGGCAACCCCCATTCCGCCATCTTCGACAGCAGCGCCACACAGGTGAAAGGCAATATGCTGAAAATCTTCACATGGTACGACAACGAATGGGGCTATTCCTGCCGCATAGTAGATTTGATAGATTATATCAGCAAGCTATAAACATATACATATCAACAAGATTGGGTATCGTTACGCCACGGCACACAGCTGCTGCAAACGGTACCCTTTTATATAAGAGGAAAAAGCTAAATGCATAAATACTATATACCGCTTCTGATAGCACTCACCCTGCTGATAGCCGCCTGCGAGCGCCCCGTGAAGAGAGAGGAGAGCAGCGCCCTCAATCAAGAGATCAATTCCTATATGGTGCAAATCCTGAGCGAGGCTGAAGAACTGAAGATGGACGCCCTGCAAGATGTTTTGGACGATAGCCCCAGCAACCGCTTTTATGAAAACGGCAAAGCATACCGCAGAAACCTCTATCTGCAGACCCTGACAGCGCGCTATCAAGACTTGGAGAGTCAAAAGATAGAAGTATTTGAACCCCGAAGCATCGTGATGGGCAGAAAGAGTGTGGTGTGGACTGCCCAAATATCCACCCGAAGTACGGATAAAGAGGGCAACACCCACGCTGTCTCCTCCTCCGAAACCTGGGTTTGGCAAAAAATAGATAACTATTGGCGAGTACTTCACTTCAACTCTGCCTGGGCAATTTCAAAGTAATGGCATATATTTGAGAGAATAATTGCCACTGCCTAACCTGCATCATAGTAGGCAGATACAAAGGAGTCACGTATTTAATTCAAAATAAGACTTGCCAAGAATGGGGGATGTATTTATTTTGTATTCAATCGTATTATAAACAGAAAACATCAAATCGCTAAGATTTAGGAGACGTTATGAAAAAGCTATTTTTTATTTTGCTAATCGCCATGATGGCAAGCCTGGTATGGGCGCAAGTGACAGAAGACTTCGAAGGTGATTATTTCAATGTAACCTCAGATTTCACTGATGGTTCTTTTATTGGTAAAGGAGGCGCCACCTGGAGCTATTACCAAAGCAGGGATCAAGGAAGCTATCCCATTAATGGCAATGGTATTATACTGCGTCGCCCCTCAGACGCTTATTTAGAAGCCACTATTTCTGGAGGAATAGGCAATTTTAGTTTTCAATATCGTAAGGCTGAAACCGGTGGCAACCCACGACAGCTGGAACTGTATGTAAATGGTGATGTGGTTTGGACCAGCTCCGTGTTTGGCAATTTTTCTGGAGCAGACGCCACAATCTACACAATGACGGAAGATGTTGACGTAGCAGGCGATGTAACAATTAAGATTAAAAATGTGGGAACATACAGTACTAACAGACATAGCACGATTGACAATATCTCTTGGACCGGCTACGATGGTGCAGCCATCCCCACGATCGCTGCCTCCGGCACGCTCTCTGCATTCAACACATCCGTGGGCACACCCTCCGCCGCGCAAAGCTATACCTTGCAGGGGCTCAACCTCACCCAGAATATCAGTGTGAACGCCCCCGCTGGCTTTGAAATTTCAACAGATAACGAAACCTTCACCTCCAGCCTGTCCTTGGCTCCTGCCTTCAGCGGCAGCGTTTACGTGCGCCTCACCGGAGCCACCCTTGGTGAGTTCAGTGGTGATATCACCCACACCAGCA
>JAAYJN010000001.1 GCA_012522935.1 Candidatus Cloacimonadota bacterium
AGTTATATCGGATCATGCACCAATTTGTATCCGAGCGCTTTTTGAGCTCGCGGATCACGGAGCTTTTGCGAGACCGCACGCAAAGCCATCTGATCGAGCTTTCCGGCAGGTCCGGCTCTGGCAAATCCTATTTGATCGAGCCTTTGATGGAGCAGATGAAGCTGGTTTATGATCGCGTGATTGTTTTTTCTCCTCACCCCCTATTTTTCAATCAATTTGAAGAGTTGCTTTACCTGTTGGTAGATTTGGATGCGGATAGCTTTGAATCCATTATCGAGGATTATCAGGGGGAATTCCGCACCGGGCGCAAGCATGATTTCTTCTATTATCTCACCTCCATCCTCAAGGAAAAGGAGCTGCTGAAACCCCTGCTCTTGATCGTGGATGATTGTGACATCCTGGATGAATTTACCCGCGAGTTTTTGCAATACCTGGTGCTCTTTGCCCAGGATAGCGGCATCCAGGTGGTGGCGCTCACGCAGAGCAAGCTGTTTAGCTTTTCGCATTTCGAGCATATCCCCTCTTTGGGCACGGATGATCTGGAGCAGATCTTACAGATGCTGTTTTCTGGGGACGAGCTGGCTTATGTGAGCGGCAGCGAGGTGTTGCAGCGTATTTCCGATGGCAATCTGATGACGCTGGAGCATATCTTGGAGCAGATGGTAGACCAATCCTCCGGGTTTGACCTGTCTCCTTTTTTGGAACACAGCTACGATCCCGCCCAGTTGTATGATCAGCGTTTGGAAAAATTGAGTGCCAATCAAAAGAAACTGTTGATCAGCATGTATGTCTTGGGTGGCGAGCCACTGCCAGCCCAGCAAAAGAGCCTGGGGCTCAGCACGGGTTATAGCCGTGATCTGAATGAGCTATCCGGCTATAATTTGATCAATAAAATAGATGACAAATACGTGGTGCAAAAGAAGAAGAGTCTGCAAATCTGGTTAGACCAAAACCCCAAGCAATTTGCCAGCAAACTGCGCCAGACGCTGTTGGACCTCATGGCAGATGGGGAAAAGAGTGAACAGATTCTGGTTCATCTGATGATCTTGGACGGTTTGTTTGATGCCAAATTGTTCAAGCAGCTTGCTGTGCGCTTGGATATGATCTCTGATGCCGCCAGCGTGGTGCAGATATATAAATATGCCCTCAATCAGGATTTGACTCCCGAACAGGCACTATCGGCAAACAAACAGTTAGGCATCTCCTCATCTTTGACCAGCGATCGTGATGCGGCGGTTGATTACTTTAGAGCCGCCCTGCAGATTTGCACGGAGAATGGCTTTCCTGCTGAGGAGATCGTGTGGCATCTGGCATCCAATCTCTTTGCCCAAAACTCCTCCAGCTTTGCACTGGAGATCATCAAAAAGTATTCCCCCTCCACCATCGATGAATATTGGAAAATCAAAATCCTGCTCTTGAAGGCAGACATATTTGCAGAATCAGAACAGTTCAACCCTGCCATCGAAGTGCTGGAAGGTGTGTTGGCATCCTTGGGCAACGTGGAAGACAAGATACGCCGCTATCAGGTGCAAGCCGAAGCCAAAAAGACCAAAGGCAAGATCCACTATTATATCAACGAATGGGATCAGAGCGAAGAGGCATTCAAAGACGCTGAAACGATGTATAAGCTGGCGCAGGACCACGGCGGACTGGCTGCCATCTATAACAATCTGGGCGTGCTCTATATGTTCCAGGGGGATTGGGAACGCAGCGAGCAATACTTTCTGCGCAGCCTGTCCATAGAGAAACAGTATTATAACCTCAATGGTATTTCTGTGTGTTATAACAATCTGGGTGGCTTGATGGATGACAAGGGCGATGCTGCGCGCTCCCTCCACTATCTGGAAGAAGCGTTGAAGCTGCAAAGACTGCTCAATGAACCCTACAACATCACCAATATCTACAATAATATCGGTATCACCCTGATGGATCACGGGGATTATGACAAGGCGGAAGATGCCCTCAAACGCTCCCTGGAAACAGCCGTAGATTTTGGCTTTTTCCGCAATACCATCGCCTCGCTCAACAACCTCGGAGGCCTGTATTTCAAATTAGGGGATTGGAACAGGAGCATAGAGCTCTATGAGCAGGCAATCGAGAAATCCGAGGAAAACAACTTTAATGAAGGGCTCCTGCGCTCCTTCAATAATCTGGGCGAAGTGTATGAAAAACAGGGCGAATTGAACCTGGCTTATGACCTTTATTTCAAGGGGCTGGAGCTATTGCCCTCCGTGAATGATGATTATATCAAGGCAGAGCTGTATGGCAATCTGGGCAGTGTGCTCACCCGCCTGCATGAATTCAAAAAGGCATACCGCTATCTGGTGGAGAGTCTGGACTTTTTCAAATCCATCAATGCGCGCGACAAGATCATCGAGGGCTATCAGAAACAATCCTATTACTTTATCCTTTCTCACAACCATGAGAGCGGCGAATATTACGTCTCCCAAGCCCTGGAGATGGCCACCGAACAGAATCGCAGCTATGAAATCGGCAGAGCTTTGTATCTGAAAGCACTGCTGGACCGCAAGAACCCCGAATTGGCAAAAGACCACCTGGATGAAGCGATAAAACACTTTGTGGGCACCAATAGCGATTATGAACTGGCGCTTGCCAATTATGAACTGGCGGAAATCCTGTATGAATTGCAGGATTGGGAAAAAGCCCTGGAAATCCTGAAAAATAACAAGAAGATCATCCAGCGCTTCGGCTCCATCAAGCTCTTGGAACAAAACGACATCCTGAGCCAAAATATCTCCCGCGAATATTATGCCCAGATGGAAGATTCCAAGATAGAGGAAAACCTGCTCAATCAATTCTACGAAATCGCCCAAAAGTTGAATGCCATCAGCGATCTGGAGCTCTTGATAGAACAATCCCTTGCCAGTATGGCGGAGATTGCCGGCGCAGATGGCGGCATCTTCTGCCTGCATACCGGAAAACAATCCAATGAGCATTGGAACTATAAAATCTTTCGCAACTACTCCCCTGATGAAGAAGACTATGAAGACTTCCTGGGCATCTGCAGCGAAGTGTATATCCAGGATAAGACCATCGATCTAAAGCAGCCCCACTTTGCACCCTCCATCAATCATGTGGTATGCGTGCCGCTCACCGTGCGCAAAAGCGTGTTGGGCGCGGTGCTGCTCTTCTGCCGGGGAGGCTCCCAATACTTTTCGGAAAGGGTGATCAACCTCCTCAATGCCCTTGCCAATCAGATCATTGCCATCATCGAAAACCTGCGCTCTGCAAACTTGGAAAAGACACACGCCATCATCCGCGAACAGCTCAATACACAAAATATCTATGCCAATATCATCGGCAAAAGCCCGCAAATGGAGGAAATCTTTGCCATCATCGAGAAGGTGAAGGATACACCAACCA
>JAAYJN010000008.1 GCA_012522935.1 Candidatus Cloacimonadota bacterium
CAGGATTGTGGGCAAAGATACCTCCCGCCGCGATGATCATATCGATTTCGCTTTCCTGAAACTGGTGTTCCTCTTCATAATGCAGATAGTTGAATTTGCGGTCAAAGCCGTCCTTCTCGTTGGACATTACCTTGTCCAGATAGCCAATCTTGGAGGCTTCAAAGTGCATCTGACAATGCTGAAGATATGCCATCCTGAGCGCTTCTCTGGCAAGTGCCCGCTCAAAATCCAGCTCCTCCTCATTTTGCGGCAAAGAAGTGGGATACAGGCATTTGTTGCCGATGTAATTGCGCAGCTTGGTGCTATCGGTATTATCTGACAGCCAGCGCATTAGATTGGCAGTGCCCGCTTCTTTGAGGACGTTCAGTGCGCTATAGCTCATCCCAAAGTTTGCACTTACGGTGCGGTGAAAGTGGTTATTGATCTGCGAAAAGGCGTCTGTGGTGGCGCCTCCGATATCAAAAGCTAAGATATTGAGCCTTTCCTTGGCGGCGAAGATGCCCAGGGACCTGATCACACCCAATGGAGTGGGCAGGATATTGTGGTTGACCACCTCTTTGAGATGGAGATAGCCGGGAGCGTGCTCCATCACGTTTTCCATAAAGAGTTCCTGAATCTTGGCTTGGGTGGGGGCGAGGTTTTCACTATCCATGGCAGGCCTCAGATTGGGGAGCACGTAGAGGTCAAACTCACGTTCAATCATATTCTCAATCATGGGAGCTGCTTCTTTGTTGCCAGCGTAAATGGTGGGGATTTTTTGGCTGGTGTCATATTTGGGCTGCGGTTTTGCCACGCGCATGATTTCCGCCATCCTCAGCACCCCGCTGATGGCACCTCCATCCGTGCCTCCGCTCAAAAGTATCATATCCGGGTGCAGCTTGCGCATGGCAAGCATCTGCTGGCTGGCCTGCCTTTTATCGTTGATGGCAAAGGTATCCAGGATGATGCCGCCGGCTCCGTATGCCGCTCTCTTGGCGCTATTGGCAGAATCAAACACCGTGAGCCCAATCACCAAGATCTGCAAGCCGCCTCCCGCGCTGCTGGAGCTGAGATATTGGATGCCAGGCACAAAGCCCAGGGCGGGGCTGTCTCCCTTGTCTGCCAAGAGCTGGATGCCGCTCTGATTTTCCAGCGCCCTGATGGCATACTTCACGCCAAAGCGTACGTCGTTGTATGGAGCCTCCACAGTGGTGGCAGATGATTTTTGCGCCACAATCCTCAGCGGCTCATTTTCCAAAAGTATCGCCTTGGTGGTGGTGCTGCCTATATCTGTGATGATGGTATATTCTTTGGTGGCAATCATATATCCTGTCCTTTGTCTGAATCTAAAACATTGTATCCAGTCTGTAAGCCACTCTGGAATAGTCAAGAGAAATTACCGCAAGGAGACATTATGATTGACAAAATTCAGCCTTGCCGGCAAATGGGTGATTATGAAAAAACAGAGAAGAATACTATTTTCACTGGTTCTGATGCTTTTCCTGCTGGCTTGTTCCACCGCCAGCACAGAAACAGGCAATGTATTGCGTGGCAAGGTGGTAAAGGTGGCGGATGGTGATACGGTAACCATCCTGGTGGATGAAACCCAACACCGCATTCGTTTAGACGGGATAGACTGTCCGGAATTGAAGCAGGCTTTTGGCAGGAAAGCCAAGGACTTTGTATCCGATTTGGTTTTTGGTGAAACTGTGAAAGTGGTGTATGAGGACACTGATTTTTATGGCAGGATTTTGGGCGTTGTATATGCCCCCGGCGGCGTGAACGTGAATGAAGAGCTGCTGAAGGCCGGATTGGCATGGCATTACAAGCAGTACAACAAATCTGAAAAGCTTGCCCGGCTGGAGGATGCAGCTCGCGCAGCCAAAAAGGGATTGTGGGCAGATAAAAACCCCATGCCTCCCTGGGAGTTTAGAAAGAGCAAAAAGAAGAAGTAATCCCAAAAACTACTTGACGTTTTATCCGCTTGTGCCATTATAACACAAAGTGCTGATTGCGCTACACAAAAGCATCAGCCAGATGGGAAACTTACACAAGGACAATAAGATAAGGAGTTTATAAAACATGGCAGTACAAGAGCTACCGTTATTCACCAATGCCGATTTGGCAGGCAAAGTTGTCTTGATCCGCATGGATCATAATGTGGTAAAAAAAGGGAAAATCAAAGATACCATGCGCATCGATGCTTCCCTGCCCACCCTTAAGGCCATCATTGCCCAAGGTGGCTTGCCTATCGTGATGACCCATGTGGGGCGTCCCTTGGATAAAAAGACCGGTGCCATCAATATCTCGGATGACGACGCCGTCACCCCCATCGTGGGATATATCGATCAACAGCTGGGCAAAAAGGGTCTTATCCCTTCTCTGGCTGCCACTTCCGGACCGGGCATTACCGATCTTACACCCTTGCAAGACGCCGTCAACCAGCTCAAAGCCGGCAAGGCAGATTACCTCTATCTGCCCAATGTCCGCTGGTTCCAAGGCGAAGAGGCAAAAGACGGTAGAGAAGATACCTTCGCTGCCAGCCTCGCATCCTACGTGGATCTCTATGTAAACGATGCCTTTGGCTCCTGGCAGCCCCATGCCAGCACCTATGCCATCACCCGTCACCTGCCCTCTTTTGCCGGCTATCTGATGCAAAAGGAAGTGGAAAGCCTCAACAAGGTCTTCGCTCCCCGCCGCCCCTTCGTGGCTGTGGTGGCAGGCTCCAAGTTTGATACCAAGATAGGTCCCCTTTCCTCGCTCATCAAATCCTGCGATCACCTCGTATTGGGAGGCGTGCTATACAAGGCATATCTGTGTCATAAATATGGTTTTAAGATAGATGATGTATCGCAGGAAGACATCGATCTGGCAGCCAAGTTTGCCAGCGAAGCCGGCGCCCATCTGGATAAGATCGTGGAGCTGCCCGCCCTCATCCAGACCGATTTTGTGGATAAACGCGAAGATGGCAGCACCCGCCCCATCATCCTCAAAGACTACTCCTCCGGCGATAATCTGGGAGAGATTTTGGATGCCGCTCCAATCTCCTTTGAAGATGCCCACGTGCGAGAGGTGTTCATGAACGCCGGCACCATCTTTGTGAATGCTGTGATGGGCTTTATGCCGCTCTTTTGGGAGGGCAGTTCCGCTCTTTACAGCCTGATTGCCCAGAATAAAGATGCGCAAAAGCTCTTTGGCGGTGGCGATACCATACAGGAGTTTTCCTCCCTCTTGCCCCAGATTTTCCAAAGCGCAGCGCAAGACCCCAACTACTATTTCTTCACCGGTGGCGGCGCCATTTTGAACGCCATCGAACAAGGCTCTCCCTACGGCATGAAACCCGTGGCAGCCCTCATCAAATAATAAATGACGATATAAGGAGACCATAAAAGTGGAATCTGAAATGAAAGCAGGTTTGCAGCTACTATCCGAATTTGCGCCCCACACCCTTGAACAATGGAAACAAGCGGTGATCGACAGTCTCAAAGGCGCGGATTATGATAGGGCAATGCTGACCAAGACCCATGAGGGCATCACCCTCAAACCCATCTATACCAAAGAAGACCTGGAAGGCAAACCCTGGACGGATGCCCTGCCCGGGCAAGCCCCTTACACACGTGGCAACAACCCCGATGGCTACACACGCCAGCCTTGGATTGTAGCCCAAGTTCAGGACGAACCGTCCTTGACCCGCCTCAATAAAACCATTTTGGACGAGCTCAACCGCGGGCTCACCTGCGTACAGCTAATACTGCATCCCAGCACCCTAAATGGCAAACTGCCCTCCAAGGCTGATGCAGACAAGCGTGGCGTGCCTCTCTGCCATCTGCAGGATTTTACTGCCGCTGTCCAAGGCGTGGATTTTACCGCCGTTCCCCTGATGATTACCGGCAATCACAGCCTCCTGCTCACCATGGGAATGCTGGATGCCTGGGCAAAGGAGACCGGTTTTGACCTCAAGCAATTGCACGGCGCCATCGCCTCCGATCCCTTCAGCGATGAAGAGCCAAATTATGATGCCTTGATGCAGATGACCCGCTGGGCTGGCCAAAATGCACCCCATCTGCGCACCATCCTGCTGGATGCCACGGTGTATGAAGCCCAAGGCGCCTCCGCTGTGGAGGAATTGGCGTATACCATGGCATCTGCCCATCAGATTTTGGACGAGCTCACCCGGCGCGGATTCAACCTGGAAAGGGTGGCACCCCGCTTTGTGCTCAAGCTCTCCCTGGGCTCCAACCTCTTTATGGAAATAGCCAAAGTGCGCGCCGCCAGAATGCTGTGGGCACAGCTCATCAAAAGCTGGAACGGCACTGAAGACGCCCAGAAAATCTGGATTCATGGCAGCACCGCCAGCTTCAACAAGAGCAGCTATGATATCTGGGTAAATATGCTGCGCACCACCACGGAAGGCTTTGCCGGCGTGATTGGCGGCATAGACAGCTTGCAGATCGAGCCTTACGACAGCCATCTGCGCCCGGCTGATGAATTCTCCCGCCGCATCGCCCGCAATCAACAGCTGATCTTGGCAGAAGAAGCCCAATTCACCAAGATCATCGACCCCGCCGGAGGCTGTTGGTATATCGAGGCCCTCACCTCCCAGCTTTGCGACAAAGCCTGGCAGCGCCTGCAGGAGATCGATGCCAAGGGTGGAATGCAAGCGGTTTTGGCAAACGGCAGCATCCATGCCGAATTGCAGACCATCTCCGCAGACCGCATCACCGCCGTCAACAACCGCCGTGACGTAAAGGTGGGCGTGAATATGTTTGCCAATCCGGCAGATGAGCTTATCCGGATACCCGCTGCAGACACCTCCTGGTTGGATGAAACGATGCAGCGCTATGCCCAGCTCAAAAAGGACGCCAGTCTGGACCCCAGCGCCAGCCTGCAAGCCTTGGATGATATGCCCAAGACCGAGTGTTGGGTGAAAAAGATATCCGCCGCCTGGCAACAGGGGGCCGATATAGAGCAAATATCCACTGCCCTCAAGCTGAAATTCAGCCCGCGCCCCATCCATCCCCTCCGCTCTGTGGCAATCATGGAAGAGCTACGCACACGGGTGGAAGCCTCCCCAGCGGATACGCGCATCTATCTGATCAATCTGGGTAGCATCGCAGAATATAAAGCCCGCATGGATTTCTCCACGGGATTCTTCCAAACCGCAGGCTTCCCTCTCATCGAAAGCCCCGGCTTTACTGATCTGGACGAGGCTGCCACCGCAGCAGGAGAATCCTCCGCTCCGGCAGTTTGCATCTGCTCCACAGACGATATGTATAGCGCTCACGTGCCCGCCTTGTGCGCCCGGCTGAAAGCCCTTGACCGCCCGCCGCTCATCATCCTGGCAGGCTATCCCAAAGACAAGGTGGAGGATTACGCCCAGGCAGGCGTGGATCTCTTTATCCACCTGCGCGCCAATGCCCATGACACCAATAAAATCATAGCCAACAAAATGGGGGTGACACTGTGAAACCAGATCTTGCCAAAATAAAACCCGATTTTAAGCCCGGAAACCACCAACCCCAATCCCAGGCACCAATCTGGAAAACAAACGAACAAATAGAGCTCAAACCCCTCTTCACCAAAGAGGATTTACAGAAGCTGCAACACCTGGATTACCTCTCCGGCATGCCGCCCTACCTCAGGGGACCATATGCCTCAATGTTTGTGCAAAGACCCTGGACCATCCGCCAATACGCCGGATTCTCCACCGCCGAAGAGACCAACGCCTTTTACCGCCGCAACCTGGCAATGGGGCAAAAAGGCCTTTCCGTAGCCTTTGACCTCGCCACCCACCGCGGCTATGATTCCGATCATCCCCGCGTGATTGGAGACGTGGGCAAGGCCGGCGTGGCAGTGGATTCCATCCTGGATATGAAGATCCTCTTCGACCAGATTCCCCTGGATAAAATGAGCGTTTCCATGACGATGAATGGTGCCGTGATCCCCATCATGGCGTTCTATATCGTGGCTGCCGAAGAGCAAGGCGTTACGCCCGAACAGCTCACAGGCACCATCCAAAACGACATCCTCAAGGAATACATGGTGCGCAACACCTATATCTACCCTCCGGAAGCCTCCATGCGCATCATTGCCGATATCTTTGCCTACACCAGCCGCAATATGCCCAAATTCAACAGCATCAGCGTTTCCGGCTATCACATGCATGAAGCCGGTGCCACCGCAGACCTGGAAATGGCATACACCCTGGCAGACGGCTTGGAATACGTCCGCGCCGGTCTCAAGGCAGGCATCGATATCGATGTGTTTGCCCCCCGCATCTCCTTCTTCTGGGCGCAAGGCATGAATTACTTTATGGAAATCGCCAAGATGCGTGCCGCCATAGTGCTTTGGGCAAAGATTATCAACCAGTTCAATCCCAAAAACCCCAAGTCCCTGGCGCTCAGAACCCACTCTCAAACCTCCGGCTGGAGCCTCACAGAGCAGGATCCTTACAACAACGTAGCCCGCACCTGCATCGAAGCCCTGGCTGCCACCTTGGGACACACCCAATCCTTGCACACCAATTCCCTGGACGAGGCCATCGCTTTGCCCACGGATTTCAGCGCCCGCATCGCCCGCAACACCCAGCTGTATCTGATGAATGAAACCCACATCACCAAAGTGATCGATCCCTGGGCTGGCTCCTACTATGTGGAATCCCTCACGGACGCCATCATGCAGCGTGCCTGGAATCACATCATGGAAGTGGAGGAATTAGGCGGAATGGCAAAGGCCATCGAAACCGGCCTGCCCAAGATGCGCATCGAAGAAGCCTCAGCCCGCCGTCAGGCACACATCGATTCCGGCTCTGATGTGATCGTGGGAGTAAACCGCTATCGCCTTGCCAAGGAAGAACCCATGGAAATCCTGGAAGTGGATAATACTGCCGTGCGCGAAGCCCAATTGGCACGCCTGCAGCAGCTGAAAGCTCAGCGTGATGAAGCCAAGACCCAAGCCGCCCTCAAGGCTTTGGCAAAATGTGCCGCCGAAGGGGATGGCAACCTCTTGCAATTGGCAATTGATGCCGCCCGCCAGCGCGCCTCCCTGGGTGAAATATCCGATGCCATGGAAACAGCCTTTGGACGCCACCAGGCAACCACCAAAATGATCAAAAACGTTTACAGCAGCGAGTATAGCAAAATGGACGAAATAGAAAAAGTACGCCAGCTCACAGATTCCTTTGCCGCCTCCGAAGGCCGCCGTCCCCGCATCCTCATCGCCAAGATGGGGCAGGACGGGCACGATCGCGGAGCCAAGGTAGTGGCAACCGCCTATGCGGATATGGGGTTTGACGTGGACGTGGGCCCCCTCTTCCAGACCCCGGAAGAAACCGCCCGCCAGGCAGTGGAAAACGATGTGCACATCATCGGCATGAGCTCTTTGGCTGCCGGCCACAAGACGCTCTTGCCCCAATTGATGCAAGAGCTAAAAGCCATGGGGCGCGAAGATATCGTGGTAATTGTGGGAGGCGTGATACCGCCCCAGGATTACGATTTTCTGCTCCAGCACGGTGCCGCCGCCATCTTTGGGCCCGGAACCAAGCTGCCGGAAGCCGCCACCCTCATCATGAATAAACTGTTATCTGAATAACACATTATGGGCGATAAACGCAAACCGGAATGGACTCCCCAGGGAGCCGGACCCGAATACGCTTCCCGGGTGATGCCAGCCAGCCAGAGCGGCTCCCATCACAAGAGCTCGCCTTGGCGCCGGCGCAGGGGAAATTATGACTTGGACAAGCTGCAAGCCGGCATCCTTGCCGGAGACCGCAGCCTGCTTTCCCAAGCCATCACCCTCATCGAAAGCAACGCCCCCAGCCACTTTGAACAGGGGCAGGAACTCATCCGCAGAATCCTGCCCCATTCAGGCTCCTCCGTGCGCATCGGCATCACCGGTGTGCCCGGCGCAGGCAAAAGCACCTTCATCGAAAGCTTTGGCAGCCTGCTCATCGAACAAGGCAAAAAGGTGGCGGTGCTGGCAATAGACCCCAGCAGCAGCATCTCCCGCGGCAGCATTTTGGGGGATAAGACGCGGATGGAACAGCTCAGCCGCCATCCCCAATCATTTATCAGGCCTTCCCCCAGTTCCGGCATCATGGGCGGCGTGGCGCACAAAGCTCGCGAATCCATAATCCACTGCGAAGCCGCTGGATACGATACCATCCTCATCGAAACGGTGGGCGTTGGCCAATCCGAAATCACCGTGCGCTCCATGGTGGATATCTTCGTGCTGATCCAAATTGCCGGCGCCGGAGACGAATTGCAGGGCATCAAAAAAGGCATTATGGAACTGAGCGACCTGGTGGTGATCAACAAAGCGGATGGGGATAACCTCCTGCCGGCACGCCTTGCCAAAGCCGAGATAGATAACGCCCTCCACTATATACGTCCCTCCACCACCGGCTGGAAAAGCATTGCCCTCTTGGCTTCCGCCTTGGAAAA
>JAAYJN010000040.1 GCA_012522935.1 Candidatus Cloacimonadota bacterium
AACCTTTTTGATTACAGGCACCTTGGAGAGCTATGGCCGCAAGGAGATGGAGGCAATGATTGTGTCTCATGGAGGCAAGATTTTGGGCTCTGTATCCAAAAAGCTGGATTACCTGATTGTGGGCGCCAAAGCCGGCTCCAAGCTTACCAAAGCGCAAAAGCTGGAAAGCATCAAGATTATCAGCGAAAAAGATGCCCTGCAGATGATGGGAGAGTGAAGCCTTGAAAATCCTCTCCCGCTACATCCTAAAAGAGCACATCGCCCCGTTCTTTATCTCCCTGGGCGTGGTGACGATGGTTCTATTGATTGATCGCATCATAGATCTCCTCAATCTCATCATCGAAAAGAAACTACCTGCACCCATCATCGTGGAGGTATTTGCACTCTCGCTGCCCTATATGCTGGCGCTTTCCATCCCCATGGCAGTATTGGTGGCAACCATTCTGGCTTTTGGGCGGATGACGGTGGATAGGGAAACCATTGCGATGAAATCCAGCGGAATAAACCTCTATTCCATGATCAAACCGCTGGTGGTGGTGGCAATTTTGCTCACGGGATTGATGGTGTATTTTAATCACTGGTTTTTGCCGGAGACCAATCACAAGCTGAAAAACCTGATGGTGAAGATAGCCTATTACAAGCCGATGACCATCATCAAGGCGGGAGAATTTACCCCCATTGCGGATTATACCGTGTATGCCAAGGATAACGAAGGGGACCTCTTGCGGGAATTGATAATCTATGACCGCAGCCAAACCACCTTCCCGCGGGTGATTCGCGCCCAGACGGGCACCGTGCAGCAGATGGATAGGGGCAACACGCTAAAGCTGACCTTGAAAAATGGAGAAATGCACGAGCGGGTGGAAAAGGAGCCCACCAAGTATTCCCTGCGCAGCTTTGATACCTTTGTGGTGCATATCCGCGATTTGGGACACGATCTGGATATAGGCGAAAGCGGCTACCGCACAGATCGGGAAATGACCTATGGGCAATTGCGCCTGGATATCAAGGATAAAGACGAGGAGCTGAGGCTAAAGCATGCAGAGGTGAAAGAGCTCAGCCAGCGGATTGATGCCATGCAAAATCAACCCTTTTCCCATGAAAAAGCGGTGGAACACAGACGCCTGAGCATTATGCGCAAAATGGCGGAAGACAGAATCAGCGAGCTGGACCTGGGACAGCGCTCCCTGAAGGTGGAGTATCACAAAAAGTTTGCCCTTTCCTTTGCCATCATCATCTTTATCCTGATTGGCATCCCCCTGGGATTGATGACGCGCTCCAGCGGTATCGGCATGGCGTTTTCCGTATCTTCCATCATCTTCCTCATCTATTATGTGGCGCTGAATGGCGGCGAAAACCTGGCGGATAAAGGGCTGGTGAGTCCCTTTTTGGCAATGTGGCTTTCCAATATCATCTTCTTTATCTTGGCGATAGCTTTGATACTGGCATCCATCCGGGAAAAAAGCTTGATCAACCTCAATCTGCTGGTGTGGCGCCTCAAACATCTGCGCAGCAAAAAAGCCAGCGCACCGGATGAATTAATCCACTAAGAGCCTGCTATGATACGAAAATTAGACCGTTATATCATCCGCGAATTCCTGCGTACCTATCTGATTATCTTCTTCTCCTTTGCCGTCATCTTTATCGTGATAGATGTGATTGACAACCTCCCGCGGCTGATGCGCGCCGGAGCCACCACCCAACTTGCCATCACCTATTACCTCCTCCGGCTGCCCTACCTATTGGTGCTCACCTCGCCGGTGACGGTGCTCTTGACAGGCCTTTTTATGATGAATGGGCTTTCCAAGCATAACGAAAGCGTGGCGATTCGTGCTGCCGGAGTGAGCATCAAGCGGGCGATGCTGCCCCTATTTGTGATCGGACTCCTGATAAGTGCAGGCGTAGCAGTGTTTGGAGAGTATCTGCTCCCCTGGGCAGAGGCAAAGCGCGAATACGTGTATAACGTGCAAATCAAAGGCGAACAGCCCGATGACCAGATGCTGAAGGCGAGGGTGCACTATCAGGGGGATAACAACGATTATTACTATTTTGGTTTCTTTGATGGCTATCAAAACACGCTGCGCATCATCGATATGGTGAAGCTGGACCCGGAAACCAAGGAAGTGACGGAACACCTGAATGCCCTATCTGCCAGATGGGATGGCAAAAAATGGATAATACAGGAATGTGCCATCCGCAAGTTTGAAGGCGGGCGGCAGGTGCATTGGGAATTTTATCCCCAGACGGATAAAGAGCTGTTGGACGTGGTGCCCCAGGATTTTATCCGCATCACCAAAAAGACCCTGTCGCTGAACTTTATGGAACTTAAGGAGTATATCAGCCGCCTGCAGAAGATGGGCGAAGAGGCAAACAGGGAGATCGTGGACCTGCATATGAAGATAGCTTTCCCGCTTACCAACCTGGTGGTGATCTTTTTCTTTATCCCCGTGGCAACCTCCAATATCCGCTCACGGGGCAGGGGTCTGATCTTCCTCCTGGGGCTCACCGTTTGCTTTATCTATCTGATCGTGGTGAGGGTGATCCAAAGCCTGGGTTATAATGGCGTGATCCCTCCCATCTGGGCTGCCTGGCTACCCAATCTGGCGTTTACCATGTTGGGCTTTGTGTTTCTGAAAAAAGCGGAAGTGTAAGGCTTGTAGATAGCTTTATTGCAAATATAAAAGAAGACAGGCACGGAACTTCAAATCCATGCCTGTCTTTAATTACTTTTGGTTAATTTAATTAATGCCTTTCACAGGATAGTGGCGGTCGCGAATCATCAAACGGAAGCCATTGTAAAACTGACGGTCATCCGCCCAGTGAACGTTGTAGGAATCCGGATGGCCGGGTGCGTAGAAGTTTAGGTTGGGTACCGTGCCCCAATAACCCCCACGGATTATTCTGGCAATGGGCGTATTGCCAAACATAACCGGGTCACACACAACTTCCCACACGTTACCGCTCATATCGTACAAGCCCAGTTCGTTGGGAGCCTTGGTGCCCACGATGTGGGATTTTTGGCCTGAATTGCCATAATACCAGGCTACGGCGTCGATGTCGTTACCACCGCTGTAGGTGTAGTTTTGGCTATAATTGCCACCGGTGGCTGCGTGTTGCCACATGGCGTCGGTTGGCAATCTGTAAGCCGTTACAGTGGGGTCCACCTCAAAATAGCGGAAGCTTTCACACACACAGTCGGGATCATATTCGCCGGGAGATACAGTGTCATCCCAAATATCGTCCCAGCCTTCCGGCCAATCGTAGGGGTTGTAACCATAATCACCCTCTGGCAAATAATCATCATTTGCTGGCACCACCATTTTATAAAAAGGCGTGAGACCCCTGTGCAGGCTGCGCAGGTTGCTGTAAGCCACGGCATCATTCCAGCTTATGGAAAATACGGGGTAGTCAGGTCCAAAACCATAATCAATCCCGCAATCACACATGGGCACATATTCCATCACGGCTTCATAGTCCGCCTGAGTCACCTCGAATCTATCCAAATAATAATCGGCAAGACCGTCGGTTCCATCAATCTTGAGAAATGAGGTAAAGTAGTCTTCCGGGTCTCCATAAAGACCGGTGGCGGCAGGAGGAGGGGGAAGCTGTTCGCGAGCGATTACTTTGAAGCGATATTGGTCTGTCACGTTATAGCCGCTGCCGGCGGGATTCCAATACACCTTCATATTGGTGGCGGGATACACAAAATCACCCCAATCACCGGTAAGGTCATAATCTCCATTACTGAGGAAGATATTGAAATAGGAGGAGCCGGGCTCTTTGCCCACCACGGTGATCTCACAATCGTATTCGGTTTCCACCACGTCAAATGTGATTTCCACAATGCCATTATTCATGTTGCAAGTAACGTTTTCCACTTTGATGGCATAGGCGCTGAGCGATATAAGGGCTATGGCTAAGATGATAAAATACTTTTTCATGACAAGTCCTCCTTATTTTGCCAACACGATTTTGCGGGATGATTTGACGCTGGGAGAGGTCATCCTCACCATATAAACGCCGCTGGATACTTCGCTGCCGGATTCGTCACGACCATTCCAGAAATATTGATAAGAGCCGCTTTCCAGGAAGCGATCGGTAATACGCTTCACCAGCTGACCTTTCATATTGTAAATAGCCACATGGGTATCCCCTCTTTCAGGAACACCATAAACGATGGTGATGGAAGGGTTGAAGGGATTGGGATATGCCATATTGATGCCGGGAATCATCGGGATGGAAGGGGCGCTGCCGCCGGATTCACCGGTAACGGTAGCCATCACGGGACCATGAAACTCTGAGGTGCCATCAAATTCGATGTGTTGCAGCCAATAATAGTAGTTGCCCTCGGCCAAGATTTCCTCATCTTCAAACACATATCTCTGCATTGAAGAGGTGTTTGTGCCCTGTATGAAGGCGTTCAAACGAAGTGCGGAAGCCAAGTTGATCTCTTCGTTTCGATAAATCTGGTAGCCTTGGACATTGGTTTCGGATTGGGTGACCCACTGCAACTGTACCAAGCCATAAGACGAAATCGCTGCTGTGAAGCTGGAGAGCTCTACGGGAACGGTGGAATCATTCGGCCATTCACAAATGCCAAATGCAGTTGCTGCTTGCATAGCTATCACCAGGCTCACCATCAGCAAACTAAATACTAATTTCTTCATATTACTATCTCCTAAGTTATTGATGATTCTGCGCATTGATGCCCTTGAAAGGCACACGGCGCAGAGATACGATCAATAGATAATATTTTTACGTCGTGCACAATAGACGTATGTTACCATTATCTATACTATAAGTTTTTGTCAAGATAAAACAAACATCTTTGTGTAAATTCATAAACTCACAAGGACAAACCTGCTTCTATTTTACCAGCAGGATTTTATGATTTTGGACGCTATCCGCTGTTTTTAGACGCAGAAAATAGATACCTGCCGCCAGCGGCTTGCCGTTTGCATCCTTCCCATCCCATTGCCATTGAAGCCCTTCTGCTGTTTTCACGCCCTCTTCCAGCTCTTTTATCTTCTGTCCTTTAAGGTTGTAGATACTCACTTCCCCCGCTCCGGGTTTGGGGCTTTTCACGCAAATCGTGGTGCTCTTTACAAAGGGATTGGGATAGTTGTAAATCCCCTGCTCATAGGGCGTCACGGCATCTTCCACACTCATCTGATCAAACCAATAGCCTGCCACAAAGCCGTTTTGCTTGGCATCAGAGCCACTATCCAGACTGAGATCCCCCATCTGCATCAAACCGCTATACCAGCCGCCGCTAAACTCCCAGCTTTCATGCTGGCGCACCAAAGCGGAGATTACGTCCGTATTATAGGAACCAAAATAGGTTAAAGGGTCTTTTTTATCTTCGCGGATTATCGCGCAATCCCAACTGCCCAAGGATTGTGCCATCAGCCCCTGATACCAGAAGCTATCCTCAAAAGAGGCAGCCACTGCGCAGCCATAAAGCTCATGCGCATAAGCGGCGCGTCCTTTATCCGAACCCGCTTGGCCGATGATTTGCACTTCGTCCCATGCTCCGCTGCCCAAAGTGTATTTGGCTATGAAGATATCGTCGCTATCCTCATAGCTATTATATGTTTCTCCTCCGAAGATGGCAGAGCCGGTTACCCGTCCGGTCAGAATTGCACACGGATTTTCATTCATAGATTTGGACACACCGATATTGATTGGGTTGGCATGCTGTGCCGAAATGTGATCCAAAATATTACCATTTGTATCGTAAATGGCGAGATACATACCACCATAAACCTGTGTGAGGCCGTCAAAAAAAGCCCCCGCACCCGCCGAGCCTGTGCAATAAGCATTTCCCTGGGCATCCACATCCACCTTAAAGCCGTAATCCACGCCGATATCTCCTCCATGGCGCGCCCATAGACAGTTTCCATCCGGATCAAAACGCGCCACAAACATATCGCTGCCGCCGTATGATTGCAGATGGATACCGTTTCCAAAATCGATGCTATCGGCAAACCAACCGGTGATGACAAAATGATCTGTAAAATCCACCGCAATGCCATAGCCGATATCGTTCAAAACCCCTCCGAATCTCTTGAGCCACAAGAGGTTTCCATTTGTATCCAGCTTGCCGTAAAACACATCCCAGAGCCCGGCGGATTCCAGCTCGATATCATCTTCCTGCATGGTACCGTTGAAGTATCCCGTAAAATACGTATTACCTTGTGCACCATAACCTGCTGCCACAGAAAAGCATACATCCTCTTCGGGAGAGCCAAAGCTTCTGAACCACAGTTCTTCGCCTTCCAGCGAATACTTTGCCACAAAGGCATCCGGTTCGCCCTTGCCGGGATATTCTTCCCCGTTAAAATGCATGGTACCAGTAAATTGCCCAGCTGCCCGAACGGCATCATAGTCATAAGATACCGTCAAATCCCAAACGCGCACCATGTCTGTGGCGTCCAGATCCCTCACCCATGCCCAGTCTGCACTCAGAAAGCTTATCATCGAGACGAGTGTCAATATAAGAATCATCTTTTTCATAAATCATATCCTTTGCGGAGGTTTCTACAGGCTCTCCATCAGCACGTAAAGAGAGATGAAGGACTGAATCTGTCAAGGGAATTTGCCTCCTGCCATGAGAGCACACACATTTTCGAGAGTCCTGGCTGGTTGTGGGCAGCTTGGTTAAACCCTGGTAATACAGTAAGGCTTAACCTCGATACGTGGATAAAAGCCAGGGGATACAGCACTCCTTCCCCATTAACCACCCTTGTCTCTCCTTTGCCTCGACAAGGGTGAGACAAGGGTGGTACAAGGGTGGCTAACAGGCAAGCGACTTGTATCCTGTGCTTTTAGCGACAATGACGTCATCGTGCATGATATTGGGTTCCATGCGGTCTCCATCTACCTTGAACGCCAAATACTTAGTGTCACCGCCCGGTATCTCCCACGTATTTTATTTACTTGGAAAACCCATTCGATGTTTTTGATGATACAATACAGCATTTGATGGGGTAACTGCCCATTAAATAAATTGTTAGCTTGTGTTTGTCACAATCGATTTTTTTTGCTTGACATCTCTCACTAATATTCAATCCTTGTATTTATCTTGTCTATTCTTCAAGGAGGTGAATGATGCTTGCATACCTTTTACCTGATCATAAGATAAATAGAACCTGCATTTTTTGTAACAGGGGCTCCAAAGCTATGTTATGTTTTGCCATTGGAAGAGCTCGCACACTGGTTTTACTTTGCTTGTTTTTATTAACCAGCCAAGTAATCGCGGCTCAGGGTATGCGTAACCTGAGCTTGGTATCCCGCTCGATGGTGCAATGGAAGTATGTGCTGGACATTGTGTTGGATGGTGATTATGCATATCTGGGAACCAGCGGTACCGGAGTTCGGGTAGTTGATATCACAAATCCGCAATCAATTGAGGAGCTGGGATTTTATTGGCTTGGATACTATGTTTCCAGAATGATCTTACATGATAACCTCCTCTACGTCAAATCTGGTGAATCTATCATTTGTTTAAACATCAGTAACCCCACCCAGCCGCAAATGGTGGGCACTATTTATTCATTGTATGACGCCAAGGACTTCGATATTGATGGAGATCATCTCTATGTATGCTCCAGTTATACGATTCACACAATTAACATTGCTGATCCTGACAATCCATGGCTGGTAGGGATCTCTGAACCAGATTGGAACGTAACCCCCTGGTATTCGGCACACTTGTACAAGATAAGAGTAAGAAACAATATTGCATACCTTGCTTGTGATACCTACGGCTTTGCTGTTCTGGATATATCTGTACCGGGCATAGCGCATTATCTGGGATCCTGTCCTTTTCTGCTGGGACATACTTTATCGATGGCGGGCATTGAGGTTGAAGGAAATCTTGCTTATACATGTTGCGGAGATGCTTTTTCAATCTACAATATTGATCAATCCTTTATTCCCAGCCATATCGGTAGTCTGAGCATGCCTGATGTAAGAAATTTTACCTTGCAAGACAATGAAGTGTTTATTACCACCTACAACGCTCATTACCGTGTTGATGTCAGCAAACCGGCACAGCTTCAGATTATTGATACTATAGCCGATCCTCAATCCCCAACCTCAACCTGGATTGGGAACAAACTCTATGTGAGCGATGGCGCATGCCATCCCTGGGGCGGATTGAGGATTCTGGATGTACAGGAACCAGGCAATACCCAGTACCTTGGATCATACAAAGCAAACTGGAACATGACTGCTTTAGACAAGACCGGTGATCTTTTGTATGTGCTTTCACCTGAGCAGAGAGGCGTGGATATCATAGATGTTTCAGAGCCTGAGGCACCTGAAATAGTAGGAAATATGACTTTCGGGGATTATTTTCCGTCCAAGTTTGTTATTGACAATGGGCGGGCTGCCTTCCAAACTCGAAAACCCTTGGGTGGTGATGCTCACGATTGGCGTGTCAGGTTGTATGATCTCAGCGACCCCTTGAATCCTCAACTCGCGGGAATCCTGCATGCTGAGTCTACAGCCCTGGACATTGATAATACCCTATTAGCTTGTTGGAATGGTTTTCAAATCCAGCTTTGGGATATTGGCGATACCTACAATCCTCAATTGCTGAATGTTTATACTCACACAGAAGAGGGTAGCTGGCAAGACATAATACTGGATGGCAGTTATATGTATATCCTCAAAGGTACCAGCCTGGAGGTTGTGAATATCAGCGATATTGCTAATCCTCAACAGATAAGTGTGACAGGTGGATTTACAAAAGCGCATTGTATGGATAAAAATGGAGACAATCTCTATATAGCCGGAACTTACGGATTAATAATCATCTCTGTCAGCGATCCTGCAAATCCATCTTTGCTGTCTTTTACCCCCGCAAGTTTTCTCAATGAAAGAATCACAGTGCGAAATGGAATATGTAGTGTGGCATATCGAAACAAAATCAACGCTTATGATGTTTCTGATCCCTGCAATCCTGTGCTTGTTGATTCCCAGACAGTTTTTGGTTCTCCCAGAGACCTGATAGCAGATGGGGATATGTTATATGTTGCAGATTACACCAGCCTGTTAATTTACTACTGCAGCCCGGTTTCAAATTCTGATCCAGTGCTTCCCTCTGCAAACCTCATGGGAGACCTGATTTGCTACCCCAATCCATTTGTTGATGCCACTAAAATTTCTTTTAGTTTGAAAACACCAGCGGATCTGGCGATAACTATTTACAATGTCAGGGGTCAAAAAATCAGGGATATATCTTCAGGGCCTCTCCGTAGCGGTAAGCATAGCTACGGTTGGGATGGCAAAGATAGAAACGGACGCAAAGTATCTTCCGGCATATACATGATCAAATTGTCTTCTGGAAATACTCACCTGGTGCGTAAAGTATTGTTAATGAAGTAACCCTGCAATAAGCTTTTGAGCTTATGCCTTGCATGCAGCGGATTTGTGCGATTTGTAGTTTTAGAGAGTGGATTTGCAGTTTTCAGTGAAGGTTTATTGTGAGGGTTTATAATAATTGCCACCAACCCCGTGGCATCCTAAGCTGAATAAATGTCTTGACTTATTATTAACGTTCGAATAAACTGTATTTTAGAAAAGGAGTCAATCATGAAAGCAACATACGATTTGGAAACAGAATACAAGTTCTTCCAAGAACATTTGCCAGAGTTCGTTAAAGAATATCTTGGGAAATATCTTGTGATAATAGGTCAATCTGTCTTAGGCTTCTATAACTCCATATCCGAAGCACTTGCTGAAGCAGTAAAAGAGCATGAGCCCGGATCGTTCTTCATTGAACTTTGTACAGATAACAAGGACTATTACAACGTTGTCTTGTATAATTGGAGCGTTGCATAAATGCCGCAACCTATCTTACCCCAAGCCTTTTCTATTAGATTTAGTGGCTTGGCTTCCGTTTTGGTATGTGATGTGGGCGTAGGTTTCTCAGAGCTCATGAATGTAAATAACGTGAAACCAGTTTCCGATAAATCAGCATTATGGGATACAGGCGCCACCAGTTCTGTGATCTCAAAAAAGCTTGCACATGAATTAGGCTTGGTTCCCACAGGCAGGACCATGGTGACTGGTGTGAATGGCTCATTTGAGTGCAATAAATATGTTGTTGATATTTATCTGCCCAGCCGTGTCCGAGTGCGGGATGTATTGGTTACAGAAAGCTCCGGCATCCCTTACGATCTGTTAATTGGAATGGATATTATCAGGCTTGGTGATTTTGCTCTGACTCATACTGACGGATTAACGATATTCTCGTATCAAATCCCTTCGACACATCAAATTGATTTTGTTGATGAGGTCAATGAGCTTGGGAGGAAGATAGCAAAGAACAAAGCAAATAGCTCTTTTAAACGGGGCATATCACGCATAAATAAAAAAAAGCGAAAGTAGCAGCCTCTACTTAAATATCTTTCAATATAGGAGGCTACCAGTCTCTTTCACGTTTAAAAGTAGCCACATACCTGGTGGTGCACCACAAACCAAGAAAGCTATTGACTCATTTTAGCACTCAGAATTTTGGTTTGCTGATAACTGAAATCCACTTATACTATATAAAAGACAAAAATAAATATCTGAAATGGAGGATACAAATGAAACTGAGACCTATCGAAGACAGAGTGGTGGTAAAGATTCAAGCCGCTCAGGAAGAGAAAACAATAGGTGGGATTATCATCCCTGATACTGCCAAAGAAAAGCCGCAGATGGCGGAAGTGATCGCCGTGGGCACCGATGAGGACCTCATCGAAACCATCAAAGTGGGCGACGTGGTTCTTTATGGCAAATACTCTGGCACGGAAGTGGAAGTGGAAGGCGAAAAGCTGCTCATCCTTTCCAAAAGCGACATTCTGGCAATAGTAGAGTAAATACCATGCAAGACGTGACAAGCGCTGATTTCGAAGCCCAGGTACTGCAATCCGAGATTCCCGTTTTGGTGGACTTTTGGGCGCCTTGGTGTGGGCCTTGCAAAGC
This sequence comes from Candidatus Cloacimonadota bacterium, assembly GCA_012522935.1. Lineage (GTDB taxonomy): Bacteria > Cloacimonadota > Cloacimonadia > Cloacimonadales > Cloacimonadaceae > UBA3900. The sequence continues at coordinate 10,978 of JAAYJN010000040.1, forward strand.
CCTCTCGCCCAGCGTTGCCAAAATCGCCGCCGAAACCGAAGGCAAATTGAAGGTTGTGAAATGCAATATCGACCAAAGTCAGGATATCGCATCCCGTTACTCTATCATGTCCATCCCCACGCTCATGCTCTTTAGCAAAGGTGAAGTGGTGGAACAGCTGGTTGGATTGGTGAAACCAGATAAAATTATGGAGAAGGTAAAGCGTTACATCTAAACGTATTTTATCCTGATGCAAAAATAACCCGATTGCTTGTGTGTGATCGGGTTATTTTTTTGGCATTTTTACAGATCATGGGCAGGGGAAAAGGATGTGCTTCATCAAAGGCAAGCAGCCGTTGGCTCTGTAAATGCCAAGGTAAAAATGGGCAAAAATAATGCCGGACAACGTTTCCGTCGCCCGGCATCAATTTATTAGGTTTATTTATCTTGATTATTTCATCAACACCACTTTGCGGAGGTAACTGTCATTACCTACATTCATGCGGATGTGATAGATTCCAGTTCCACAAATGCGCCCCAAATCGTCCCTTCCATCCCATTCGATGCGATGGTATCCTGCGGTTTTTTGTCCCAGCGGGAAGCTCTTTACCAGCTGTCCGCGCACATTATAGATTTCGATGCTGACACTGCTGTGGCTCTTCAAGCTGAAGGGAATGTATGCCCTGGGATTGAAGGGATTGGGATAAATGGCATCAAGCTGTGTGACCAGAGGGATTTCCGGAATGCTGCCGCCTGGCGTGTTAAAATGGATGCTGATGGGTCCGTGAAAACCGGTGCTGCCATCCAAGTCGTTGTGTTGCAGCCAGTAAAAATAATCTCCAGCGTCATACAGTTCGGTATCCTTGAATACGTATCTCTGCATCTCGGAGGTGTTGGTGGCAGGAATCAGATTGCTCACCGTGGTTGCGTTAGCCAGATCACTTTCTGTATTGCGAATCACATAGAAGCCCAGAACGCCGGTTTCGGTTTGGGTCACCCAGCTCAGATTCACAAAGCTATCTGCGGAAATGGAGGCAGTGAAAGAGGAAAGCTCCACGGGAACGGTGGAATCACCCTGTGTTTTATAGATGGTGTTTGTACGGCAGTGAATGGCGTCCAGATTTGTCCAAGGTTCATCAGGGCGGGACAAGTAACCCTTCACGGTATAGCCCGGCATGGCACTTTCATATACTGCCAATGCAGCCAAGTCGGGGCTGTCACCGCCCATAAAGGGTACGTAAACTTGGTCGTTTAAAATATAAGAGTTTGTGTAGGGCTCATTATCGGGGCAATTTATCCGGACTATATTGTAGGTACCTCCCACACAGGTTGGAAATAATGCCATTTCTGCGGCGATGGCATCCAAGGCAGCCTCGGTATTTCCACCCATACCACCTGCAATCAGCAGGGTATTGGGGGAAAGCAATTTTGCCCAACGGTCTATGTGATGCAGATAGTCTCCCAAGGGATCAGGCCACAAATGAAAGCCATTTTCAATCAATTCACCACGATAAAGCTGCATCAAATCCAGAAACTCCGTGAGCGTATACTGGTAGTCGTGAGGGTTTTCATCGTAACCATCTAATGAGGGAAGGCCGGTTAAGGGGTCAGTGTCGTTTTGTTGAAAGACCCAATCATCTGCAAATTCCTGACACTTTCCATTGGTGAGGATATTGCCTCCGCTGGTAGCAATGGGAAGGAAGAAGTAATCGAGGTTAAGCTGATCGGCAATAGCAGCATTCACAGCATTATCACCATCGCGGGGACGGTTGTAGGAAAAGTCCAAGATAGCCAGTTTGCGGTTTCCCGTGGGACCATGGAAGATGGACATGGGTCCGTAATCTCTCACCCACTCTGAATCTGTGTATGGCACCTCGATCCAAGTGACCTGGTTTGGATCGATATCAAGGGTGTTTTGAAAGTAATTATATGCATATTCGGTGTCGATATAGTGTTGACCAACCACAACAAACAGCTCATCATTGTTATGGAAAAGGTCTTGCACCATCTCATCCGGAATTACAAGGGGATAATGAATAATAGCACCGCGGGCAGGCTCCCATTGGGCGATATGCCTGGGCTGCACAGGGATGGAAGCGGTGGTAACCTTCATGCTCACAAAAAGAGTTATCGGCCCTGCGCTTGATTGCATTGCCAGATTAACGGTGTGTTCTCCAGCCGTCATTCCACCGGCATTCAGGGTATAATTGATATCTATGCTGCCATTGGCAGGAATTGTGGTCGGGGTTATCAAATCATGTGTGAGCCAGGAGGGAGGTGCTGATATGGAATTTATCGTAACGTTTGTATTGCTCTTGTTACTGAGGGTAACCTTATCCTGCTTGATGGTATTCACAGACAAATATCTGGTGATGCTGTTGGGGCTGATTTCAAAAAATGGGGGTGTCCAACGATATCTGAGGCCGCTGGCTGGATAGTTATTCTGTCTCCATCTCATAGTATCATTAGCACTTGTTCCAGCGCTTGAATTGGCCCAGTCACTCCCGGTACGGTTTGCATAATCCGGGGCTATGGCCTCTCCACGTATGCCCACCTGTAAGTAATGGCTGTAATTACTGGTTCTTCCCCCGTAAACAATTTCCACCATATTGGTCGTTTCATGAAGACGAATTTGGAATGTCAGCAAATCGCGATTGCTGTTATCAGTTCTCAACTGGAAATTGTTGTATTGTATGGAGGCAATACGATTTGGTGCCGTTCCGTGAGTAAGATACCTAATGTCTCCTATTACTCTACCATTAATTGCTGCTGCACTAATACAATTTGAGCGGGGGGTGGAAAGAGGCGTATAATCTGTCACAGAAGGTTTGGCGCCCAAACGGATAAAGCCATTTGAGCTGGCGCTAAACTGGGTAAAATCGGTGTTATTGAACCGGAACGTGAAGCCAATATCAATTAAGTCTGTTACCGCATCATCCTGTATGCCTTCAAGTATCTGGGTTCCTGTAATTGATTGGAAAGCCGCATTCACTTGGCTAAAAACATAGTCGTTCACTCCAGCCCAAGCTGGTGAGAACATCCAGAACATCACAAATAGGTAAAAAACAAACACTGCCTTCTTTTTCATCTGATTCTCCATACTATTCTTAATTACTGCGCGCCCTCTTTAAGAGGATATTATAAGAGCCTTTCCAAAAGTAATGCCAGTCTGTCCTCAAGGGACGCTTCATCTTTTGCTCCAGATAACGGCGTTCGGATTCCACTATTTCCTCAAAGGTATGCGGCATATCAGCATAGAAGGGGGGCAGGAGACCGGGCTTGAACTGGAGGCGCAGCTCTTGCATATCCGGTGGGTACAGCGAGAAATAGTGATCGCTGAGGGCACGCACCCCCACCAAGGATAATTCGCCCTTGAAAAAGTTTAAAAATTGGGGCAGCTCGTCCAGCCACAGGCTGCGCATCACCTTCCCCCAGCTGGTCACGCGGAAGTCGTTCTTAAACTTGCCGCCTTCCTGCAGGGCATTGGTCTGAAACACATATTCCTGCAGGTATTCGCTATAGGGGTGCATGGTGCGGAATTTCTTTACATAGATCACTTTGCCGTTTTTGCCCAAGCGTTTGAGGCGGATCAGCGGGCCATAGGTGGGATTGGGATCGGTGCGCGGGGGACGGCTTTTCTTGAGGATAAAATTCATCTTGCCATTGATTTCCCGTTTGTGGATGAGGTCGAATCCGCAAAAGTAAAAGCGCCCTAACATCTCAGTTTCAGACAGGGCACGGTCGCGGCCTTTGGTGAGGGCAAAATACCAGCCTTGCAAGAGGGGGAGCTTGGGGAACACGCGCCGGAAGATGAAATCAACTCCATAGATGATGGCGCCCAGGAAGGGGGTGAAACGTCTGTAAAGCTCGTTGCGGCGCTGGCTGATGGTTTGACCATGGCAAATGAAGACTCCGCCGGGCAAGAGCAATTCATTCACCCTGATCAGATAGTAGTTCAAGCGGCGCATGTCGTTGATTTTGTGCAGGTTGATGAATATCTGGCGGGATTCCGCCTCTTCATTTTGGATGTTGAAATAGCTCTCGGATTGCAGGATGAGAGTTTCAGACTTGGCAAAACGGGTGAGGTCCAAATAATCATTCACAAAATCAAAGAGCTGTTGGTCGTTTGCCAAGTAGGATTTCCAGAGTGGCATCATAATGCTATTCTGGGGGCTGCATTCCGAATAGGGAGGGCTGTAGCTATCCGAAGAGATCACCGGTACCACGTTTTCACTATCCAAAAAGAACTTGGGGCTCTGCGATTCTTCCAGTGCCTTGGAGCGCGTCACCAAGCGGGTGCTGGCAAAGGTCTTATTCTCCTTGTGAAACTTGAGCGCATAAAACAGGCCAATGAAGAGGAATAGCTCCAGCGCCACCGTTCCCAGCATTGTGCCCAGCACGATTCCGCGCGAGTATGAAAATTGCTTGAAAACGTAGATGAGCCCAAACAAGATGGCGGTGGCAACCACATCGCATTTGAGCACGCGCCTTGCCATCTCGCTGCCATTGGCAATGTTGTGCAAGGAGTATTTCATCCCCCAGATTCCCGAACCAATCCATATCGCAGTGAAGGGAATCAGGGAACGCCAATAATTGGCGATAATCACCCGGGTGCCGGTCTTGATCTTTGCAATAAACAAAAACGAAAACAGCACGATGCCGATATTAAGGAGGAAAAGTAAGTACTTGGTAAGTCTGACTTTCATGGGGCTCATAACATCCTTCGATTCTGGGTAAACAGCTGTCATTTATTGAAAGAATGCCACCGTCCGCTCCAAGCCTTCCCTAAAATCCACGCGCACTTCATAGCCTAAGAGTTCCTGCGCTTTTTCTATCCCCGCCAAGGAGTGTTTCACGTCTCCGGCACGGTCTTCGTCAAATATGGGCTCTATATCCTTGCCCAAGATGCTATTGATCATCTGCACCAGCTCGATGAGGGTGTATCTCTCGCCACAGGCGATATTGATCACCTTCCCCACCGCTTTCGGAGCCGTGCACGCTTGGATATTCGCCCACACATTGTTTTCCACAAAGGTAAAATCGCGCGATTGAGAGCCATCGCCGAAGATCACCGGCTGTTGATTGTTCATAATGAGACGGATGAATTTGGGAATCACGGCGCTGTATTGACTGGTGGGGTCCTGATGGGGACCAAACACGTTGAAATATCTCAGTGCCACGGTTTCCAAGCCATAAAGCTGGGTGAATACCTGACAATAACGCTCCTGTGCATACTTGGTGAGCGCATAGGGAGACATCGGATTGATGGGCATCTCCTCCACCTTGGGCAGCTCCTCGCTATTGCCATAGATCGAGGAAGAAGACGCCAATACCACCCGTTTTACGCCAAATTCCTTGGCAGCCTCCAGGATATTCAGCATGCCCAAGATATTGACATCGTTGGAGGTGATAGGATCATTGATAGAGCGCGGGACGGAGGGCAAGGCACCCTGATGTAGGATATAATCCACGCCCTTCACCGCGGAACGCACAATATGGAAGCTGCGCAAATCACCTTCTATCATGGTGAATAAGGGATTCTTCATCATGGGGAGGATGTTTTCCCGCTTGCCGGTGGCAAAGTTATCCAAAACCACCACTTCCTGGCCTTGCTTGAGGAGCTCTGCTACAATATTGGAGCCGATAAAGCCGGCGCCGCCTGTTACTAAGTATTTCACGGTCTATCTACCTCGTTTTGATCTTGTATTATGTAAATGCCTCGGTCCATCTAACGGGTAAGCGCACGCTTTACCACGTTCTTTAGCTTCTGCGCCACCAGCTCTTTCATCCACGCCTGCCAGCCATCGTTCCAACGCTGGGGATGGGTATTGATCATAATCTTATCGGGCAATTCATTGCCTTGGATGAGCTCGATGAGATGAAAGGTGCTTTTGATCTCATAATTAAAGGGGGTATCCACTTTATCACGAATGCTGGCATCCCGGTTGTTCCAGCTCCTGCCGGTATCAGTGAGATAGAGCACCTGCGTGTAATCTATATCAAAATAGGGCTCGCCGATGATGCCGTGTTCCCTATAAGAATAATCCTGCCATAGATCACGATTGTCATATCTGGAAAGTGGACTGCCGTGCATACAGATGGTAGAAATAGGGGCAAGTTCACGCAATAGCATCAGATTCAGCGTAAAAGAAGCCATTGCCCTATCTTTATCCCCTTTGGCAAAGTCCATATCCTCGTAATGATAACCGATCTCATGCCCCATGCCTGCAACAGCCTTGATGATGCTGGGTTTATAAGATACCGGCACCATGCGGAAATAATAAGACGCCAGCATCCCCAGCTTCTTTTCCAAAGCAGCAAAAGCCAGGGAATTAAGCGGCATTTTATCAACATCGTGACGCAAAATTACCACTCTCTCTTGGGGCATCTCCAAAAACTGAGCAAAGGTCTGCACTTGATACCCAGCTTTCTGCAGGGCAAGCAGCAGAGCTTCATAAGCCTTTACGGTAAAATCTTTATTCCTCATTTTTACTCCCCAAATAACAGCTAATAACTGCCTAACTCGCTACCAGGCAAGGTAAACTTCATCAAAACTGCCACAGCCAACCCCAATACCGCACCCAGCAAATTGGCGATCAGATCCATGGGATTGAAACTACGCCAAGGGATTATATATTGGATGGACTCCAGCGCTATTGCAGCGACAAAGACGATTGAGTAAAACTTTAACAGAGGATAGGTCTTGAACCATTGCACACGCATTATGCTGCCCACTATCCAGATAAATCCAAAGCACAAAAAGATAGCAGTATGCGCCAGATAATCATATCTAAAACGCCCGAGTTTATTGGTATTCAAACTTTTATTTGCTGCATTACCAATGGGGATGATGTTGATAACAATCACCACTATCAGCCACAGCCAAAAGAGTTTTTTGATCATTGCGGGAATACCTTAATCATCTAAACCTGTCGAAATCCACTTTCCCCATCTTTGTCGCCTGCAAAGAGCCGGGGGCGTTTTCCAATAGCCAAGCCCAAAATGCCGTCACATCTATTTTTTCCGATAGCATCACATCTCTTTTTTCTGCCCATTCAGCTTTTACGTTATCTCGTTTTAGGATGTTTTCCATTTTCTTCAGCATCCAATCAAAGTGGCGGGGATGATAGCTATAAGCCAAGTCATAATACTTTTCCACCTCTTCGATCACGGTCAGCTTTCCGGCAAAGGTATTACACCTAAAGGCAGGGGTACCCAATACCGCAGCTTCGGTGGTCATGGTCTGGCTATCGCAGGCAAGTAGCTGGGCATAATACATCAAGGAGTGCATCTTTTCGGGAGAAATGGGTGCTGCATAAAGCGTGAAATCGGGATCCGCCACCTCAGAGGTGATCAGCACTTTCCCATAAGGTTCCAAGAGTCTGATCAACTGCCATTTTTGCTCTTTAGATAGCCCATACATGCCAATATCATGATGGGCCTTGAAAGCTGTAAAGCGCAGGATTAAGAAGGGATCGCCCTCTTTTAATCCGCAATCATCCAAAACGCTGGGATCTGGTACAAATCTATTGGGATGAAGGTAAGCCAGTTCCTGATAGCCTGGATAGCAAATCTGTTTGGGGTGCTTCTGGAAGGAGAGCGCATCAGGGGTCATCAGGTAATCTGCAAAAGGATAAACTAATTTTGTTGCCAAAGGCAATACTGCAAGGTCGCTATCTGTGGTAGCAATGGAGATAGCTTTGGTGAACTTTGCCGCATGCACGTTTGATGCGGATGAGCCCAAGGCGATGTCTATATCATGCTCTTTTTGTAAACGGATACACTCAAGATCATATCTCACCTGTTTGATAGCCTTTTGTAGAATGCCATGTGACTTTGCTCCATAACTATGGAACTCTATATTGTACGCCCTAAATAGTTGCTCAATGATGGGAACTTTTTTGGAGCTAAATACTATTTTATGTTTTTCGCCCAGCTCAAAATACAGATTCCGAAAGTAATGAACCTGTGCAGGGTGGTTGATATCAATCAGGATATTCATACGTCAGTTTGATACTCCCGCTACCAAGGGTCTGTTACTGATCGGCAAGAAATCTACCTTCGACACTAAAATGTGATAATTGGGGTCGGTTTCTCTTTCATTGTCTTTGTCAAATATCAGCTTTTTGATTTCATCAACATTGGTGGTGTACCAGTAGTTTTGTGTACAATCCAAGTGCACCGTGTCAGAGTTATGATACATACACTGTGATTTGATTCCATATCTTGTACATTGCAAATTATTGTGATTGGCAGATATCCAAGCATAAACACGGTAGGCATATATCCCAATGGCAGCTTGTATATCATTATAATTTATGTACATCCGCCCTCGATAGTTATCTATTGCCTGGGGTGAATCTCGAAAAGTGTTATACTCCACCGTTCCCACACTTCCATAGTCAAAGCCCATGTCATACTTTGTGTTTAAATGAAAGTAATTATTAGATACATTAACACCAGTACTGAAACCTATTCTTAATCCTATTTCATTTTCAAAGAAATGACACCTCTTTACTTCTATGTTATTACTAAATTCCACACCCACAGCTCCTCGCACCGTGTCTTTCCCTTGAGAGATGGTGGCATACGAAAGTTTAAAACCCGGTGACGATCCCACAGAGATTGATTGGGCTGAATCCAGAAACACATTACTTAGATGGAAATCATTACAATCCTGAAACTTCATCCCCAATTCGTTGTTTTTCATTTTGATGCTATGAATATGCTTTGACGTTTGACTCAGGAAAACCATGCTGTCAAAATCCTCAATATCAGCTTCACCATGAGAGTGAGAGTACAGTTTATCAGAGGACATGATTGTTATGGATGATGTATCTTCCATAACCCAGTTGCCATGAATATTAAGCTTGTGATGAGGGGGAACAAGTAGAGTTACCCCACTTCCAACATTCAATGTAGAGCCCGGCAAGAGGGTGAAATCTCCCGAAAGCAAATAAACCCTATCACTCAGCATCGTAGCTTCTCCATCAATCGCGGCAGGCAAGCTTAAGATATCGGATAAAATAACATTGTTATTGTTTTCGTTTTGATTGATCTTGATTTCTTTTTGGTATTTAAAGCCATACCCTTCTTTATAAGCCACGAGGTGGTAGGTGCCTTTACCAATTTTATTTAGTGAAAACTCTCCCAGTGCATTTGACGATACCACTACCATGGGCTTTGCGGTGCGGTGATCGAAAGTGTCATACATGTCCAAATCCGCCCCAATATTGGGGAATTCTGTTTTGACTTCCAAAATCCCAGCCTTGATCTGCTGCTGCTTATAAAGCAACACTGTCGCTCCCTCAATACCCACGTTTTCTATGTCCAATATCTTTCCCGACAACGTATAACTCTTGCTTCGTACGCTGTTGCAGGAAAATATCAAAAGCATGAGCGACAACATAATCCATAGGCGAACAAGCCAAATCAATCTCATTTTATTTTTCACTCTAACCTCCAAATCTTTTTATTACCTTTGCAGGCACACCCACTGCCACACAATAATCTGGAATATCCTTGGTGACTACGGCGCCAGCGCCTATGATGGCACCCTTACCAATCGTAACTCCCGGCATAATAATCGCGCCAATGCCAATATGCGCCCCTTGTTTGATATGAATAGGTGCCTTGATAAAAGGCATATCTCCCACCCAATCACCGGTTTTATAATTGCCAAGATCACGCTGGTGGGTCAAAAGCATACAGCCTGCGGTTAAAAAAACATCATCCGAGATGAACACACGTTCCGGTCCATCGTCATCTATCAGCACATCCAAGCCTATCAATACGTTTTTGCCGATATGAACGCCCCGCAAACGGTGGAAAAACACCCTCACCACTCCCGGAAAGCTGTGCCGGGCAAAGTGATGTAAAAATCGGTTGAGTATCCCTTTCAATAGGGCTGGCAAAGAACGTTTCCTCATTGTTTGATCACCTCGTTTAGCTCATTTTCCCAAAGCTTGATGGCGCTTTTGTGAGAGTGATGCTCTTCAATCATTTTACGCGCCTCTTTCTTCATTGTTTCCAGATTCGGCTCGTTTTCATAGGCATTCTGCATCAAATCCTTCAAGTTTTGCACTTCAGTCAAAGCAAATCCAAAACCGGTTTTTTCATTCACAATAATATCCGGGATATTGCCCACCAAGGACGAGATACACACCATCCCACAGCTCATGGCCTCCATCAAGGCGCAAGGCAAGCCTTCGTTATCAGATGCCATCACAAATATTCGTGCTTTATGCAGCCAAGCCCGAGTATCTTTTTGAAACCCGTGAAAGCTGATATTACCATCCAAGCCTCTTTTTTGCACTTCTGTTTTCAATTCCTCTTCCAAACTGCCATAGCCCACCACGGCAAGCTTTACATCAGGATAAATCTTAATCAGCTCCACCATGGCGTTAAATATCCGGGGCAGTCCCTTATAAACCTCCAAACGCCCAATATAAATGAAATCAAATTCCTTGGTATCCGCGGTGGAGGGGATAAAACGCTCGGTATCAATAGTACTGTGTAAAATGTGCACATTGTCAAAGCCCAGTTCGTTCCAGCGTGCTTTTGATTTGGAACCAGGAACATTGAAAAACATGGCATTTTTTATTATCTTGCGGATAAACCAGCCCCTTACTGGTAAAGCCGCCAAACGGTGTACATCAGTGCCCGTATGTCCCAGGATATAAGGGGTTCCAGTAAGCTTGGCTGCCATATACACTAGGTAAAAATGAGGTATATAATGATATCCCAACAGTAGCTTCGCTTTATGCTTTTTTACCAACCTTGCCAAAATGAAGGGCGTGATAAGCAAGTTAAAAATTGGATTCTTGCACAGCCGAGGCAGCACTTGATATGATACCTTATCAATATCCGGTCCCAGCTCCTTTCTTGCCACCACGATCTTATCCACCTGCTGCACTTTACTAAGAGGGATAAACTTGGCTTCAAAAGTGCCGGGGCCCATCCTGCTGCTACTGATGATAGTGATGCTGTCTTTCAATATTCCACCTTTGATATTACGTATTTATGCTTTCCGGCAGCGCTGAGGGGGATATCATCCACTATCTGCACCTCTATGGCTATACCTTCTCCGGCATTATGCTGTAATAAAGTAACGATATCCTGCTCGTCTTTGGCTGTAAATGACGGAGTAACAACCAGCTTGATCACTATCAAATGCGGCTTTTCGTGGATTATCTGAAATTTGGAAAGCTTGTCTATCAAACCCTCAAAGGGGATAGAAAGCCCATTTAAGACTCTGCCATTGGGCAGGTAAAACACATCAGACACTCGTCCCACTATTTTATCCAACACGGGTAGCTTGATTCCACATTCACAGGGTGCTGCACTGGGTATAGCCTGATCTGATGGGGCATATCTGATCAGAGGCATGGCATAGTCGTGCAAAGAGGTGAGCACAATCTCGCCTGTATCTCCGGGCTGGGTTTTGGTTTTTAGATCTTTATCCAAGACCTCCATGATGCTGGTCTCGGTATTAATATGATATTTTTGCGATAGCGCACATTGGCTGGCGCCACCCATCCCATCTCCACAACCATAGGTATCTATTATTTTGCAAGCAAAGGCTTCTTCAATGCTCTTTCTATCCACTTCCAGCAACATTTCAGCAGTGGTGAATATCTTATCCATCCTAAGTTGGATATTATGCTGCTGCACTCATTAGGCAAAACTGGATGTTGCTGAGGGATAGCCACGCATAAAACGGATTTTTTGCGACGCCATATCTTGGGCATACATATTCATTTGTTCATCGCTCATGGACATGATGTTAAAGGAATAATTTCGCTGGGTCCAGCGCCACAACCTTGCCTTGAGGCTGATCTTGCCTTCGTTGTACATGGAGCCACCCTTCAGGATGGCAATTTTATCTCTTCCCAGGTGGTAACCGCCCCATCCAAAAGCCCGGATCTTGGTAGCCCAGTTTAAACCCCAACTGGCTGTATCATTGTAATACTTAAAAGGAATACCAGTGGTTCCTCCGCTGGAGCGTGGTAGAGGGCGATGGGTTTGGAAGTCTGATGCCAAAAAATCATCAGGATTTGCCCGTACATCGCTTTTACCGATGATGGGAAAACGCTGTAAATCAGCAAGTGACCTAATATCACCTGGCTCCATCCCCAGCTCTTGCATCACCTTGCGATAATGTGGCACCTTGTAATAAACATGGGTAACCAATAACTTTAATCTCTGCAATTGATAGGCATGGGTTTGATCTTCACTCCAGTATTGGTTTTCATTCACAAACCTTACCATATTCCTTAGGTCAAAACCGTACCTTTTACCAAGCAAGAAAAAGCTGAGATCGGATCTATTCATTGGGGGTTTGCATGCCCTTTATTTCGCTGATTACGGGTCTATACTTTCCAGATTTCGAGTTTTCGATATCCGTCTCTTGGATATAATCAACCTTAATCTGGGGCAGTTTATCTGTGATCAATTGGGTAAGCTGTAGTTCATCTGTTTTACTCATTTGCTTCCCCACATATCTGAATTTCAGGCGTGTATCTTTCTGCTGTACAACCTGAAATTTTTGCAGGGCAATCTTTTGCCCAATGCCGCTTTCAAAAAGGATCTTCCAGATATAAGAGCTATGCAGCTTTTCACCATTATGCCCATAGATATAATCAACCACTCTGCCCTTGATATACTTAATCTTTTGGCTTTTTCTGCCACAGGTGCATTCTTGATTATCAAATTCCGCCTCGTCCCCATTCCAATAGTTTATATATGGCATAGCATAATTATCGAGGTCTGTCAACAAGAATTCGCCATTATCCTTGGTGTTTACGATCACTCTCTCCTCGGTGATATGCAGCCCCGTATGAGCAGGGCATTCATAAGCGATACCACCGATTTCTCCACATCCATATTGATCAAAAACCTCTGCTGAAAACACCTTTTCAAAGAGTTCTCTGTGCTGGGGCAAAAGCGGCTCTGCCGTGGTCATGATAGCCCCCACAGAAAAGCGCAAACCTTGGCTATCCAAATCCTGGGCAATGTTATACAAGAATTGTGGGTAAGACCTGATCAAGGCTATATGATGCTTGCTCAAAAGATCGCTTATATATTGAAGGTTTGAGGCATAATCTCCATAGGTATCTACAGGTATCTCGTGATTAAGTTTGTTGATCAGTATTTTTATAATCTGTTTCAAGGAGCGCTTCCCCTTGCCATACCCACCGGACAAGTCAAGCTTCTGATCCTTGAGCTTTATCCCCATCCAATCTACAAATCGCATATACCCCCCCCAAACCGAGCTCCTGGTTTGGGCATCATTCCTTTTGAGGAGTGCCCCTCCCGTGGTACCACCCGTGTAGCTTTGTTTCACACCTTTTATGCTTTGTAAATTCGATGGGGTCAGATCTTGATAGTTCTCTAATATAATCTCTTTGGTGAGGATAGGAAAATTGTGTAAGATTTCCAAGGAATTCACGTCTTGGGGGTGCATCGCCAGTCCATCCATCAATTTACGGTAATAAGGCACCTGCTGATAGACGTGGTGAATGAGCCTTTGCAGCTTATCCAGTCTGAAGGCATACATCTCGTCTTTGCTATACCACTGTGTTTGGCTATAGAGGCGGTAATAATATTGCACCCGCTTACCGCTCAATAAATCTGTTATTCTGTTGTTGTACATAGTTATCTTAGGCTTAATCCATCTTAATAGCAATTTTCATATCTTATAATACCCCACGAAAAACGTCTTACAGGATTTTAAGTTCAATTTATCGTTCAAATATATTTTTGAAGTCATAGCCTATTGGGTAGGATCTAAACTCTCAATATCAAAACTAATACGGGCATTATTCAAGTTGGGGTTTTAACGCGTCCCATGCTACTAATAGGAATCATCCTCTGTCCCGTAACCATAGATACATTCTTTACTTTGGCACTTTCAAGATCTTTTGACACATAAAAGCGCACCAACCAAATAGCAAGGATAAATATTGTAGCCCTGATATGACTGTTGATCAATGCGCCGCTATACAATATCATATCCCAAAATAAGTAGAAGGAAAATGCCAATCTGGCTTTTTTATCTGGAATAGTGGCGATAAGGTTCAAATATATCAATATCAAGAGGAATGTAGCTGGCCAACCGTTTTTGATAATTGATGATCCGATTCCCGACATCATCGTCCCTGGAAGCAATCCATACTCCAAGGGGTCAAAATCTTCACTTATTGTGCCTCTTCTGGATCTTCCCCATCCCAAAAGAGCTTCCATAGAAAATGGATTCACCATAGTGGTACGATAAATCTGCAAACTGGCACCCCATCTACCTTGGGCATAGTCGCTTTCCATCTTTTCCTCTGAAACACCAGAATAGTTGAGTGAATAATTCCAAGCATATTCAAAATCAAAACTGCCCCACAGTTTGGTTTCCGGGTTTAATGAGGGGTTGAGCCTAAACCCAAAATATACCAATACAGGTACCAAAATAAACGCCATAGCTACGTTTCTAACGCTGTTACGAGACAATTCACCAATCATGAGGATTGCTAATAGCGCTGGCACGATAAACCAGGTAGCTCTTTTGTTGGAGGCAATGGGGAGCAACAAAAGTAAAAATACAAACCACCAATCCTTTCTTTTAAATTGTGAACCCTGCTTCGCCCAAAAAATTATGATCCCAAAGATTGCGTAAACCAAACCCACTGAGCCACCGGTATTTGTAATTGTGCCAACAATGTTTTCTCTAAAGCCCAATACGAATAACTTCACTACAGAAAACACAATCTGAAACTTAAAAAGTTTTAATATGAGATCTCCATAATATTCGGTTTGTCCTGCATCCAGATTTAGCCCCCGGATGGCATAATACAGCATGATGGGGAAAAAATATTTAAAATACTGCAAGGTGGCCCAAATAAGACTTACTTCATTTACTATATAATTAAGGTAATAAAGAATAGAGAAAGCAACAAACATAAAGAAAGCCATTCTTTCTTTTTTGTTCAAATTGCGTAACTTAATTTGAATGAGCAGCATGAAAACAAATAGCACCAGGAGTCCTTTCAAAACTGCCGTACCAGTTCCCCCAAAAAAAGATTCGAAATATCCAGCGTTAAAAATTGTGAATATTGTAATCGTAAGAACGGTGGGCTTTAACCCTCTTAAAAAGAGCAGATAGATGGCAGTAAGGATACCATAATAGGTCAAAAGAACAGGTAACGCAATTACACTGGTTGCAGTGATAGTCTCAAATTGTATAAATTGTTGAAATAATCTCATCGCATTACACCCTTTTTAGTAATCAGGGATTCCAGAAGGGGTAAAAAACTATTTTTTACTTTCTGTTCATTAGATAGATGTAAGATAGATTTTCGAATCTCTTCAGGTTTATATTCAAGGCGTCTGTAATATACATATTCCAAAGCCTCTGCAAACGCCAGTGCGTTATCTTGATGTAAGATACCGTTGGATTCATTGATATATTCTTCTCTAAATTTACTTTGCGTCGCAATAACTGGCAGCCCAGCAATCAGGTATTCAATTGTTTTTGTACTTGCATAACCATATATCTCATTTATTGGTATATAGCTTACGCCAATATTACTGTCTTGTATCAATTTTGCTGCCTCTTCTTGGGATAAAAAACCATGAAATCTCACTATTGATTCCAGCTTGTGTTTTTTAATTGCATTTTTAATTGATTCAGCTTCCTGAGGCTTATTTTTACCAGCAATTTCATACGTCACTTTGGCATCCTTGTTTTTACTTAGGAATATGGCCAAACCTTCGATGGTCCTTTCGATCTCTCTGCCTCCAAATACCCCCAAGTAAACGAGTTTTAAAGTACTCAAATCCTTCGCAGCAAAACCAAAATCATTAAAACCCAATTCATAATATCTCAGCTTTCTTTTGGGTAGCCTCAATCTATCGTGCCGCCAAGCCCTGGGAACCATTAAGTTATTAAACAACATAAGGTTAATCTGCAATATTCTGTTTTGAAGGGTTCTTAACCATTTTCTTTGATCAACACTGGGGGTTGCCATCAAGATGGCAAATTTTTGTTTTGGTGCCAGAAGGCGATACAAAAACCTGATGTCCAGCTTGGCAGGTGCGCCTGATAACACTACCAAGGCTGGCCTGTGCTGTCTCAACCATTTACAAATGCTGAATATTTGCGCCAAAGATGTGATGGGTTGTTTACGTTCAAGGGCAGGGTTCCCCTTTAGGTAAATAATGTTTTCGTTATTGGGTATATTATTTTTTTGGTGATGGTAAATGAGAGCTTTGGCATTCCCATACTTGGCAGAGGCATAAAACATTTTTCCAGAGGCAGTACTAACCAGTATTCCCTCATCGTGTACCCCATATCCAGTAAACACAAAGATTATTGATTTGGTATAGTCCTGATTTCCAATTTTCATTTATGCACCTCTGTTTACTTTTTTATTGATATACTTTACTTTTTTCAAATGGTGCCTGTGCTGCCAAGGTTGCAACGACAATACAAGGATCAGCAAAAGGGGTAGTCTGATAAAAATCGATGTTTCTATTATCAAGAGTATGGATGCCAAAACAAGTAGCGCCCACAGCCAGTATTCCTTAAAATAGCGATCCTTTCTATTAATCACCTTTTGGGTATATCCAAATGTGATGAGATATTTTATCAAATTGGGCAAAGTAAAGGCAAAGCCAATCCCAATGAAACCTAATAATGGCGATACATACCTTAAGAATGATACTCCCACAACAAAGGTAAGGGCACTTAATATTGAAAGATAATAAGTCTTTTTTGCCACCTCAAATCCAAATCCTCTCAACATCTCAAGATTAGCAAGTATGTTTCCAATCAAGAGTAAACCCACCAGCTTTCCAGAATCATAGTATTCTACTGTGCCGATCACTCTTATCAATTCCGGTGTAAATACGGCGATTACAATACCCGATGCAATAAGGATCTTGCCCACAAACCGGGATATTCTGAAGTATTCTTTTCCAAAGTTCTGCTTTTTGATATTCTCATACAACATTGGTCTCCAGGATAGCCGTATTGAGTTTTCTATCAGTGCCATTATGGAAACCAATTTTAAAGCAAAGGAAAAAAGGCCCAGTTCGGAGAAAGAATAAATCTTCGCCAATTCCACCCGCATGGTTGGTTGATAAAACCCAACCAAAAATAAGCCTGGAACCAAGGGTATGGAAAACTTTAAAATGTCTTTCATAATTTGAGTGCTGAACACAGGCCTGAGATAAACAAGGGAAATTGAGCCGTACAGTATAGTAGATAATATCGCACCCGTCAAGTTACCTAAAACTGCCCCTAAAATACCCATCTTTAACACCACAACATAAACAATAGTGCTCACGAGCTTGGTCAAAAAGCTCAATGCGTTATACAGTACAAACAATTTTGCCTTTTTCAAGTAGCGGGGAAGCACACTTAAATATGTGGATATGGCAGCAAACACTGCCCAGATAATGCCCACATTAACCTCAGTAGTGTAGATCTTTTCTTTAAACATGAGCATGGCTATCTGCTGTCTGAATAGAAAAGCAAAAATCAGTATTACAACTGCCGCCGCAAGCGTCATTATCATACCCGTGGAAATTAGTTTCCTTTTCTCCTTTAGGCCATCACACTCAAAGAAAAACCTCCCTACGGCACCATAAAATTCGAGATTGATGGCAAAAATCAAAAAATTGGCTGATGATATTATCAGCTCCACCACCCCAAAATCATGTGAAGAGAATACCCTTACATAGATAGGAACCAACAGAAAGCTGGCAAACTTGGTGAATACAGGCAGGATTCCATATATGGAAAGGGATTTGATAAAATCTTTTAATCTCACTCTTTTCTATCCCTCAAATATCTTGCCGGATTTCCAACCCAAACCTCACCATCTGGCACATCGCCAATCACTACGGCACCTGCGCCGATCAATGCAGATTTGCCAATATGTTGATGCCCCCTAAAGCATACATTGGGTCCTATCCACACATTGGCTCCAATAGTTGTTGATCCCGAAATAGTAGAGTTCCCTGCAATTATAGTATTTTCACCAATCAAAACGTTATGAGCAATATGACAAAGATTGTTTATTTTAACCCCATCCTCGATTATGCTGTTGGAAAGAGATCCTCTATCAATACAAGTATTGCCACCAATTTCCACATCATTCCCTATCATCAATCCTCCCACCTGAGGGAACTTTTCAATTTCCCCAATTTCACTCTTTACAAAGCCAAACCCTTCATGCCCCAGCCGTGCCCCACTTTTTATTAAAACATTGTTGCCTATGGTCACATTATCACCAATAAACACATGGCTATGGATAATACAATCATCCCCAATTTCACATTTACCGATATGGCAAAAGGGACCTATATAAACGTTGTTCCCAATAGTTGCCTCATCAGCAATAAGCGTATTCTCATGAATTCCCGGATCAGGCTTCTTTACAAATATATCCGTGGCAATCCTTGTAAAAAGCAGGATGGGGTTTTTGGTAAAGATCAGCGTTTTATCTTTGGCAAATTCCAGATCCTCACTTATCAGTGAGAGTGGGGCAATTATAACTGAAGCGCGCGAAGACCTTAGATACTCCAAAGCATCTTGCCTGTTGGGATGTATCCAATCCAAGGTATCTTCATCAATATGCTCTGCATCTCCCAGTTTTGTGAAGCCTTTATCTGTATCACCTCTTATTTGATCTGTTTCGTTTAGCAGGTGTAGGATATCTTTTACCCTGATCATCTATATATTCCGATAAATCATTTGAAATGCTTCGGCATATTTCACGCCAATTCTGGAACCACGATATCCCGCCAGAGCTTTTATAGCATGCGAGCTTCTTGGTAGAGGATCAGGCATTACTTCGGTATGATAATACTGCATGATTCTCAGCTTTTCTTCCATATAGTCGCTAATATCAATAAAGGTATTGGGGATAAAAGCTTTTTCTGGGAGTGGGGGGGCAAATTCTGTTTCAGACAGGGTTTCATACATCAGAATTTCTTTGATATAAAACGAGCGAAAGTTTTTGGCGGCAGAAAACAAAGCCTCAAAAGCCACCCGATGATCTGAATGGATATCACTGCGGTTGGGCACAAATATTGTATCTGGGCTTATTTCATCATATACTTTTTTTATAGACCCAATCAATAGCCTCGGCTCCACGCTTTCCAACATCTGGGTAGGATAATTAAGATTTCTTGTATCGGAAAACCCATAAGCCTCGATTACTTTCTTTACTATTTCATCTCTTTGATCAAGCATCTCTTGAGAGAATCCATACGGATGCTCCAGTGAGCCACCGGTTATGTTTAACCAAAAGATTTCTGCGGATTCAGCTTTGCATTTCAGGATTGTTCCTCCACATCCCAATGTCTCATCATCGGGATGCACGGAAACGAATAATACTCTTTTCAATTATGAGCTCCTTAGTTTATTATGAAACTAAAATTAGTCTATCATTAGTGGTCTTCGGCTTTTGCCTTTGACCATCTGAGTAACATATTAATGTGCTGCTTATTATGACGCAAGCCCCTATATCAGGCTAACCAGGCTCTCCCAACCTGGCACCTTCTCCAAATATCCAGCCTCCACTGCTGCTGCTATACTCTTGCAGGGCAGATCCCGCTCCAGCACTTCCTCACGGGTGAGAGTGGTAAAATCAACATCCGGAAAGGCCTTTACCAGGGCACGCATTATCTTCATATACACGTTTGGCCAAGTGTTCATCGCTCTGCCTTGACGGCGGAAATGACGATTGAACAGCTCAATATAACGCCGGCAATCATCAAGATAGCCATCCGTCACAGAGATGCGCCTCCTGAACGCGTGCATCTGCTGCGTAAGAGAATGCTCCGGCGTAAATTTTGGTTTCACCTTTCTGCGGACAATATACTTGTTCAGCTTGGAATTGTAGTAGATTACCACATCATCCATATTGCCGCTAAAACCAGGGAGCAGAACTTTCAATTTTGCTTTCATATATTTTTTCCTACCTCGAATGTAACCTTCCTGCCCATTTCATGCCCTTGTGATGTGGTTGTGCCTCCTTGCAAATTGCTGGGTATCACAACCGTATCACAAGCGTATCTAATAGGAGAGGTCTTTGGTTGACACTTCAATTTGTTGTAATTTTCACCCATCCAGCTTTCTATAGCCCTGCAAGAGGTGGGCACTACTTTCTGCTGCAATGGGGTGCTTTGTCTTCCATTGCTGCTGGACTTGCTCATAGACGGCTGGGTTATGGATTTTTTTACCAATAAAAAAGGGATTGTCACATCCTTTGGCAAAGCTCATCTTAAAATTATAGATGCCATCGCCACGGGAGGCACCGCCACCCATGGAGTATTTTTTGATACCGATGGGTTCCAGATATTTCAGAAGTTCCCATCTTTGAAAGGTATTAGCTTTGTATTGATAATATTCACTGAGGGTGCCGCCCAAAAAGCCAAAGGCAAGCATCCCATCCAGCAGGATCAATTCTGTACTGATGGGCGTATCTTGATAATAGGTAATCAAAAGCAGCAGCTTTTCTTGCAGGTTGAGCGCCAGATTGTAGAAAAAATCGAAATCGAAGAAATAAAAGTCATCGGCTTTGGTGCGCTGCATGGTGCTATTGTAGATTTCAAAGAAGACCTCAAGGAGGCTTTTTGTGATCTCTTGTCCTCTAAAAAACTGAGTGATCAAATCGTAAGATACACCCTTCCTGACTGTTTTGCGCACGCGATATTCAAAAGAATCATTCCATACACCATCCAAGCCTTGAGATAAATCAATAAACACATTATCCAATACGTCCAATTGTTGGGTATAGTTGTGATATTTCCTGTTCCCTGTGATGGGGCAATATCTCACAAATTCCGTCACCACACTATTATTTTGTAAAAAGGCTTGCAACTTCGTATTGAATAGGCCCATAAACTGCTGGTCACTCACCTTACCCATTGGGCCATTATAGCCATAGGCACCGGAGATATCGTAATGCTGGGCATTCAAGTCATACCCCAGGGCATTGATGCTTTTTTTGATAAAAGGGTAAAAAAGGAAGTTATCCTCATCCTGCATTCCCCAAAAGCACAAGGTCTCCCCATCCTCCACCTCCACATAAGAGCGATAATATCCAGAGGTAAAAAAAGGGGATTTCTTTTGCGGATCAAGTAAAGAGTAGAGTGCGTCCCATTGGGGACTTTTGCTCAGTGATTCAATACCAAAGTTGGTCAATCGCTATACCTCGTATTGTTCCAGTACTTTTTCAAAATCCTCTCTTAATACCCCTACAATCACGATGTTTTTAAATTCACCATCCACAAAGGCACCCTTGCGCATCAGGCCTTCCACCTTATATCCACACTTTTCTGCCATACGCAAAGAAGCTGTGTTTTCCTCAAAGACGCCTGCCCACACCCTTTCCAAACCTTTGTCATAAAACACGTGTTTAAGCATCAAAATGAGGGCATCAGTGGCATACCCCTTGCTCCAATGCTGTTTTTCCCCGATAAAGCAACCACTCACACCGTTTTTGTTGAGCAAATCAATACTATTGATAAAAACGCAGCCAATCGCCTCACCAGTTTCTTTTAGGCAGGTGACGCAGCTTACACTGTTTCTATCAAATATCCGGTCTTCAAGCCACTTCTTTTCATTCAAAGTGGAGGTAAAACGCCTGGTTCCGCTAAAAAATAGAGCAACCTCATCATCGTTTCTCCATTTATGAATGATTTCATAATCTTCAGGCTCCAACGCCCTTAAAAATACTCTGAATTGCTTTTTCATACTAACCTCGCTGAACTTGGTATATTTACAAGCCTTGACGCAATCTCTTTTGACACAGTCAAATCTGCCGCCAGGGAACCCTTGAACATCTCCAGCTCGTTCATCAGGATCCAGGCGGGACGCGTCATCACTTTATTTTCGTTTGTTTCTTTTAGGAATGTCTCCTGCTGGATTTGGTCCTTGAGCAGGATTGCATTTAACCAATAATTAGATGTGCTGTGAGGGGGCTCCGGCTGGTATTGGATATCGGCAATATCGGCAAATAATTCCCGATAAAGCATAGCCGTCTCGCGTTTATTGGCAAGGATGGTCTCCAGCAGTTCCATCTGGGCACAGCCCAAAGCGGCATTCACGTTGGGCAGGCGGTAGTTATAGCCCACCATATCGTGTTCAAATTTCCAAGGATGCGGCTTTTTGGCGGTGGTGGTGATATGCTTTGCCAAGGGTCCCAAATGCTCGTCATCCGTCAACACCATTCCTCCGCCTCCGGTGGTGATGGTTTTATTGCCATTAAAGCTCAAGATCCCCAATTTGCCAAAGGTGCCCGTGTGCCGATCTTTATAATAGGAGCCCAGGGATTCGGCGGAATCCTCCACTACGGGGATATGATAGCGGTTGCAGATATCCACGATTTTGTCTATACGGCAGGGATGGCCGAAGGTGTGCATGGGAACGCAAGCGGAGATTGGGCGGCGCAGCGTTTTGTGTATAGCAATAGTTGAAGATGGTCGAGGGCTGCGCCTTGTTGAGCGGACTTCGTCCTGTTGAGTGGGCTGCGCCCGGTTGAGTGGGCTGCGCCCAGTTGAGAAGGCAGCGTCTGGCTGAACGTGTTCGAGTTCAAAACTATCCAAACTGAGCACATCAACATTTTGGGTGAGCCAGCTTTCCAGGGCTTCTGGGGACATGCCCATGGTATCAGAATCCACATCCACAAAGACGGGCTTAGCACCGCAGTAGGAGATGGCATTGCAGGTGGCGATAAAGGTGAGGGGTTGGGTGATCACCAAATCCCCCGGCTGTACACCGGCAAGCAGCAGGGCAATATGCAAGGCAGCGGTACCATTCACCGTGGCGATGGCGTATTTGGCTCCCGTGTATTCCCGGATCATATCTTCAAAGCGATCTACGTATTTGCCCACAGAGGAAACGAAAGTGGTGTCTATGCAATCGGCAAGATACTTCTTTTCGTTGCCGGCAAAGTAGGGTTCGTGAAGGGGGATGAAGTCTTTATTGGGATAGAGGGAGCGGAGGAAGTCGATTATGTGTTTGTATTTCACTTAGTGACTCCAATAGTGGTCAGTTGAGCGCACTCGCAGGCTCGTGCTGTTGAGATGCACTGCGTGCAAGTTGAGTGGGCTACGCCCGGTTGAGATGCGCTTCGCGCAAGTTAAGAGGGCTGCGCCCTTATTTACGAGTAGTCTTGTTTTGTTCATTTTGCAGGGCAGCTTTCCTTAGAGCATTAAGCCTATAAGCCACCTTGTCTATTTTATCTCTTATGGTTTTGTATTCGTTCTCGGTTAAATAGTTTATATCAATGCATAAGGTCATCTGGCAGAGTAGTTCCATCAAGCTGGCATAGGCTGTTTGATAGAAATGGGCTTGATCCTTGCAGCTAACCCTGGAAGAACCTTCTGCTATATTTGAGCTTACAGAAACAGCAGATCTTTGAATTTGACTGATTAGTCCATACCTCTCACTTTCAGGTATCTTTTTGGTCAGGAGATAAACATCTTTAACCAACTGGCGTGAATCATGCCAAACCTCAAGCTTCTCATATCCATACTGCCTTTTCAATCTACCACCTATTAAATGTGACTCACTACCTGTGAAGAGCAACCCCTCAACTGGGCGAAGCCCTATCAACCGTGCAGCAAGCTTTGCTTGCAAACACTCAACAGGCGCAACGCGCCGCTCAACTTGCGCCCACAGCGCATCTCAACTGATGCGCAGCATCAATCCGGTTTAGACGCTTTCAACCTGATATGCTTCGCTGGTACACCACCCACTATTTCGTAGGGAGCAACATCTTTTGTGACAACGGAATTGGCGCCGATGATGGCATTATCTCCAATGGTGACACCTTGTTTTATGTAACAATTTGCCCCAATCCACACGTTATCGCCTATCGTGATATCAGCTTCCGAATAGGGTCTGGATCCATGCTCACCCGTGGGTATCTCATTATCATGGGTGATGGCGGATATCATGGAATTATAGCCTATAGCGCACCACTGGCCAATTGAGACAGACGCTTCAAAACCAGCAACAATCATGCAGCGGTTGAAATATGTATTTTCTGCAATTCTAATTCTCCCGCCAGAGCTTCTTACTATCGTCTCATTGGCTTGGAAAAACACGACAGAAGGGTGAATGTCAAACTTGTTTCTCCATTCTTTGACCCTTGCTTTTGCATTTTCGGTTCTTCCTACCCGGTATATGGTCATAAAAATCTTCTTTAATATCTTTTTCATGAGATAGCACTCTTGTTAGATGTTTGAATACTTCTTATCATAAGGATCCGAGATGATCCCGTCTTCCAATATTTTAATTATCTCCTGCATGCCATCCGGCACCCGCTTTGTAATCTCAAAACCCAAGGTGTTATTGATCTTCTCAAAGGCGACGCGGTAGTCCCTGGGGTCTTCATTCTTTTGCACGTATTTTACCTGCATCTGGGGGATCAGCTTTTGCAGTTCCTCGGCAAGCATTTTCTTCTGATAGTTTTCGTTGGTGTCGCCCACATTAAATACTTCCTTTCTCACCAGGGGCATGTCCGCTTCCAGCACGGCAATACAGGCACGCGCCAAATCTTCCACATGGCAATAGGGGCGCCAAAATTGCTCACCAAATATCACCAACTCTTTGCCCAAGGCAACGTCACGCGTAAACTCATTGACTGTGAGATCAAAACGGAGGCGGGGAGACAGCCCATACACGGTGGAAAATCTGAGGGCGGTGGGAGAGAAATCTTCGCGATACTCAGCATTAAGGAGGTGCTTTTCAAACTTTACCTTCAGCTCCGCATACAGTGAAATGGGCTTAAGGGGGGAATCTTCTGTGATCAGTTCATCGCCATCCATCTTGCCATAGTTGCTGCAGGTGGAGGCGAAGACAAACCGTTTTATCCGTGGCTGGGCATGGGCAAGCTCCAAGATGGTGGAGGCACCCTGCCAGTTGATTGATTCCGCCAGCTCGGGCTCTTTGGCACAAGCGGGGTCTCCCACGATGGCTGCCAAATGCACCACGGCATCCACATCCTGGAGGGCCGGCTGCATTACCTCTATATCGCGGATATCGGCTTTGATAAAGCTAAACTGGGGATGATTGTAAACCGAAATGATGGCATCACCGCCAAACATGAGGTTATCCACGCCCAATACATCATAGCCCTTTCTCAAGAGCTGATTTACCAAAACGGAACCAATATAGCCAGCGGCACCGGTTACCATTACTCTCATCTTATTCTCCTTAAAATACCTTGGGTATTATCTATTATTTAAAAGTGTTTTTACATACTTGGCTATCGCCAATGCTGCAGTGAGACCCGGCGATTCCATTCCGATCAGATTGATTAGGTTGGGACAGCCATTGCAGGATTCTTCAGAAATATAAAAATCCCTAAAGCCATCTTGGGGACCCTGCAGCTTGGGGCGAATACCACAATCATCAGGAACCAATTCCTCCCTTATCACCTCAAGATAGCGGTTTACGGAGCTGTAAAACTCCTCAAAGTAGCTTTCATCAAAGCGGTAATCGATGGCATCCACATAGAAAGCGTTGGGACCAAAGCGGATTTCGCCGGCAAGATTGATGGTGAGATGAATGCCCAGAAAGATGCCTTTGGGGTCTGCAACCGGATAAATCAGGCGCTTGATGCCCGATATTTTGGTGCTTTTGTAGTACTGTCCTTTGCACCAGTATTGTCTGATGCCCAGAGAGTCAATATCTATTCCAGCCAGGCCGGCAATCTGATCTGCCCACAAACCTCCGGAATTGATCAGGGTGCAGCATTGATAGGCTTCCCCATTGGCAAAACGCAAAATATAGCCTGCGGATAACTTCTCTATCTCTATAAGATCGTTATCGTAAACGATGAATGCACCCTGCTCTTCCACCAAATCGGCAAGCTTTTCCATAAAAAGATGGGTATCAAAGATACCTGTGGAGGGGATATGGAGCCCGGCAATACACTTTGCCTGGGGCTCAAGCGTATTTACCTCTTCCTGGGTTAGTAGTTCAAATCCCTTACATCCATTGGCTGTACCCCGTTGTATATAATCGTCCAATATCTTCAGCTCGTCTTCGCTGGTGGCTACTATTATTTTTCCAGTCTTTTGATGGGGCAGTGAGTGCCGCTCTAAAAAATCATAGAGCATGTCATTGCCTTCCACGCACAGTCGTGCCTTTAGCGATCCTGTATCATAATAATGTCCAGCATGGATCACTTCACTATTTCTGCTGCTGGTATGCCGTCCAAAGCTTTTTTCTTTTTCCACCACCACGAGGTCCGGATTGGTTTTGGATAGTTCATGAGCTATCGCCAAACCAATGGCCCCGGCACCTATTACTACAGTATCAATCTTTTCCATAAATCAGTTATCGTTGGAAAACCTTTCCTTATAGATTTCCTGCGCCTTTTCATAATCCTTCACTTGACCTATATCCAGCCAGTATTCCTGGATGGGGTAGTGGGTGATGGGAAGGTTTAAATCTAACATTTTACGGATCAGGGCATCCATGCCAAAGTATTCGTCATCGGGAATCAGCTCCAGGATTTGGGGCTTGAAGATATAAATTCCAGCCAGGATAGTGGTGCGCAGGTCTGGCTTTTCTTCGATGCCGCTCACGTAATCGCCATCGGTGTGGATATTGCCAAACTGGAAGGGGGTCACAATCTCTTTGGTAGAGATGGTGAGCAGGGAGTCTTTGGATATGGCAAAGTCATACAGATTTTTATAGGCAAGCTGGGTGAGGATATCGCCATTCATCACCAAAAAAGGCTCGGTGAGATGCTCTTGCAGCAGTTTCACGGGGCCGGCAGTGCCCAAGGGCTTTTCTTCTTTGCTTACCATTAGCTTCACGCCATATTTGCTGCCATCGCCAAAGAAGTTTTCTATATAGCCAGATTTGTAGTTGGTTGCCAAAAATATATGATTGAATCCATTGGCTTTGAGGTGCTCAATCTGAATCTCCAAGACTGCCTTCTCCCCTATGGGCAAAAGAGGCTTGGGAATCACTTCTGTAAAGGGTTTTAGGCGTGTGCCCAAACCTCCGGAAAGTATTACTGCTTTCATTTGTTGTTTATCCTATATTATGTTCTATATTAAAAGATTTATGTTTGGGAGCCTGTATCAGATAGTCCAAATACTCACACTACACATCACCATGATATCCCCTGCATAGCTAACTATTAGGGCAATAGTTTTGCAGCCGAAAACAGAGATAACAATGGTATAAGTAAAAGTTGTCCAATAAGAAGTATCTTTTGCCATCGCTCACTCATCTCTTCAAATCCATAAATCCCAATTATGAGTGCTGAAATAGATGCCGTAAAAACCCATCTATGCTCAATATAATTGATTATCGCCAAGGATACTCCACAGGCAACTGAGAAAAACACAGCCAATAAAGCTAATATCTGGGGTGATAGGGTACGCAACCAGGATTCTGGGCATCTAACAATTCTTAAAAATCCCAGAAGAAGCAGCCCTGTACTCATCAGCAGAATATAGGGAATCCTGAAGAATAGATTGACGATTGTGATATCAGTTTTCAATTTGGGGTTGTCTATGAAAACACCCAAAACCCCTCGCGGAATACTCTGTTTCCCGTGCGATTCAATATACTCATCCACAAAGTCCCACTCTACTCTTCTGTAGGCAAATACGGAACCTGAGGGCAGCTGCTGCTTTTGTGTAAGCCAGTTTCTGTGCCCCCAGCCTCCTAAGCCACTTCCAATTTTTCGCTCAAATGAGATCTTTTGATGCTGATGAATACTGGGGATCTGAACCACAAGCAGAACTATGATAAAAATAACGAAAAAGAGAAGCAGTTTGCCAAGATGAGGCAGAGCTCTTTCTCTCTTGAACAGTGGGATAAAAGCTACCGATGCCAAGATTCCACCAAATATTATAATGGCGAAATTCCTAACCCAAAACATCATGCCAGAGAATAGGGCTGCGAGGATCAAATCCTTCAACTTGTATTCCCTTACATACTTGGTTACAAAATAAATCGCCGTGAGAGCCAAGGTGGTCATCAAAGGATCACTAATTGCCCTGTAATGCATGGCACCAGATTGACTGATAAATATGGCATAGGTGGCAGTGCAAAGGGCAACTGACATGGAGAGCTTCTTTAGATTCAAGGGCTTGAGGATAAGATATATCAAATAAAGATCAAGTAAACCCAATACCAGATTCAATAGCCGCATTATTATCAGGCTGTTTAGTGGCAAAAAAGATACCAAATACCAGATTGACATAAATAGGTGAGACACGCCCCTGGAAAATGTATTCCAAACCCCATTAGTGTGGAATCGGGCAAGTTCGCTTAGATAAAAATTTTCATCGCCCTGAGGTATGGGCTGGAATGCGGATGTAAGTATTTTGAATAAAATAATTAAAATGACCGAACCCCACGCCACATATTGAAACACTTTTTGTAGCATGGTACTTGCATCTTGCTTCATCACTTATCTCCCAGTGTTTTTATAATCGCTTCACACACCCGTGCTATCTCTTCTGCCCCAATATCTGCATACATAGGCAATCTCACCAAGCAATCGGTATAGTAATCACTCATCTTGCATTCTTTGTGTTTTCCAATCTTTTTGCCAGCAAGCGAGTTGTGCAGGCTTTGATAGTGAAACACCGCACTTATACCTGCGGTTTTGGTGCCCAACAAAAGCCTGTCTCTATGTTTTTCATTTTTTGTTGTCAGGTAAAACATATGTGCATTGTTTGTGGCAAAACCTGGGATAGAAGCCATCCTCAGACCCACCTCCGCTGCAATGGGCGAGAGCAGTTTATGATACATCTCCCAAGCTGCGATTCTCTTTCTTTGTAAGTCCTCCAAGTCTTCAAGCTGTGCCCACAGATACGCTGATAACAGATCTGAAGGCAAAAATGAAGAGCCGATATCCACCCAACCATATTTATCCACCTCACCGCGGAAGAAGGCTTGACGATTGGTGCCTTTTTCCCAGATGATCTCGCTACGGGCGATAAATCTCTCGTCATTTATTATCAATAATCCGCCCTCACCAGAAGAGATGTTCTTTGTCTCATGGAAGGAGAAGCAGCCCAAATGCCCAATGCCACCCAGTGGACGACCTTTGTAAAAGCTATCTATGCCCTGCGCTGCGTCTTCTATCACAAAGAGATCATATTTACTTGCCAATGCCATGATCTTGTCCATATCACAAGCCACACCTGCATAATGAACCGGCACAATGGCCTTGGTCTTATCGGTAATAAGCTCTTCTATCCTGTCTTCATCGATGCCGGGGTGATCCGCCCTGCTATCACAAAATACAGGAACAGCACCACGCAATACAAAGGCATTGGCTGTGGATACAAATGTATAGGATGGCATGATTACTTCATCACCGGGCTGGATATCAATCAAAATAGCCGCCATCTCCAAGGCATCCGTGCAGGAGGTGGTCATCAGGCATTTTGCAAAGCCGTATTTAGCTTCAAAAAATGCCTGGCACTTCTGGGTGTAAAACCCATTGCCGGATACGTGGCCCCGGGCTATGGCATCCTGCATATAAGCAAGCTCTTTCCCAGTGCTATAGGC
>JAAYJN010000041.1 GCA_012522935.1 Candidatus Cloacimonadota bacterium
AAACAGGGGATAGACGAGCTGCTGAACTCCGTGGAAACCAAGCTGTTGGACGCCCGCAAGCTGGTGTTGCAATTGCCCTTTGATCAGGGAAGTTTGGTATCCAAATTGCATGAAATCTCCATGGTGCACAAAGAAGAATACAACGAAAACGGCGTGAAGCTGTGGCTTTCCATCAGCGGCAGAGACCTGCATCTGGTGGAGCCGTACATTATAGAAGATACAAAATAAAACAGATAAAAGGAGAACCTTATGTTCAAGCAAATCACGGCGGCTGAAGCGGCTGCCATGATCGCTCCTCACAGCAGATTGGCGATTGGCGGATTCTTGGCAGTGGGCGCCCCGGAAGGGCTGATCGATGCCATCGTAGCCGCTGGTACCAAGGATTTACACATCATTGTGATCGCCTCCGATTGGGAAGATCGGGGGATTGGCAAACTGGTGGTGAACCATCAGGTGAAAAGTGCGCAGGTATCGCATCTGGGCACAAATAGAGAGATTCAGGCGCAGATGAATAGCGGCGAAGTGGCAATCGAACTGGTGCCACAGGGAACCCTGATGGAAAGGGTGCGCGCCTATGGCGCTGGCTTGGGTGGTATCCTCACCCCCACAGGGATAGGAACCGTGGTGGAAGAAGACAAACAGATCATCTCCATCGAAGGTAGGGATTTTATCCTGGAGCCCGCCATCCCCAGCGATTTTGCCCTGGTGCGCGCCTGGAAGGCAGATAAATGTGGCAACCTCATCTTCCGCAAAACAGCCCGCAATAGCAACCCCATCATGGCAATGGCGGGTCGCATCACCATCGCCGAGGTGGATGAGATCGTGGAATGTGGTGAGATCGACCCCGAACACGTGGTGACACCCGGTGTATTTGTGAATTACATCGTAGTGAGAGAGGAGGTATAAAATGGATAAACGCGCAATGATTGGAGCCAGAATCGCCAAAGAATTGAAAGACGGCGATTATGTGAACTTGGGGATAGGACTGCCCACGGAAGCGGTGAATCACATCCCTGAAGGCGTGCATGTGACCTTCCAGAGCGAAAATGGCATCATGGGCACGGGTCCCAAACCCGCGGAAGGCATGGAAGATGAAGATATGATCAATGCCGGCGGCGGCTATATCACAGCCCTCAAAGGTGCATCCTTCTTTGATTCCGCCCTCAGCTTTGCCATCATCCGCGGCGGACACGTGGACGTGACCGTTTTGGGCGCCTTGCAGGTGGATCAACACGGCAACCTTGCCAATTGGATCATCCCCGGCAAACTGGTGCCCGGCATGGGCGGCGCCATGGACCTGGTAACGGGTGCCAAAAAGGTGATCGTGGCAATGGAACACCTGGATAAGAAGGGCAATTCCAAGGTGCTGAAACAATGCACGCTGCCCCTCACCGCCAAGGGCTTGGTGAGCCTGATTGTGACCGATATGGCAGTGATAGAGGTGACTCCCCAAGGCCTGCTCTTGAGAGAAGTGACCGAAGGCTATACCGTGGAAGACGTGGTGAGAGCCACCGAAGCGGAACTCGTGATCCCGTCACATCTACTGGATAAGAATTAACTAAGAAAAGGCGTTATGCGCGAGGGGGGATGGACTTCCTTGTGCATAACGCCATAATCTATCATATCAGAGGCATTCGGCGGTATCTCCCGGATGGTATAAGGGTAGAGAATTCCGGGCAAAATACGCCTGAGCAGATATTTCTCCTTGACGTAATCTCAGCTTCGGGATTTGTGGTTCTCTCATGCAAAATATTAAGGAGTTATAGATGTACGCCATCGTAGAAATTAAAGGATTTCAGTACAGGGCAGAAAAAGACGCCATCCTGCGCGTCCCCTTGCTGGACACGGAGCCTGGCGGCAGCATCGAATTTGAGCGCGTATTGATGCTTAGAGACGATGCCGAGATCAAGGTGGGCCAGCCCGTGATCGAAGGCGCTGCCGTAGTGGCAGAAGTGATAGAACACGGTAAAGGTAAGAAGAAAGTGATATTTCACAAGAGACGCCGCAAAGGCTATCGCGTGAAAAAGGGTTACCGTGAACAATTTACCAATATAAAAGTGACCGATATCCGGTCCTAAAGAAAGAGGTGAAACATGGCACATAAGAAAGGTGTTGGAAGCAGCAGAAACGGTCGCGATTCAAATCCCAAATATCGCGGCGTAAAGAAATACGGCAACGAAATGGTATTGGCTGGCAATATCATCGTGCGCCAAAAGGGCACCAAGTTTCATCCCGGCGCAAACGTTGGAATCGGCAGAGATTTTACCATATTCAGCCTGGTAGACGGCTTTGTGAAATTTGAAACCAAGGCTCTGGGACGCAAGTACGTCTCCGTGGAGCCCTTGCCCGAGACACAGTAACACAAAACCCTTCCTATTAAATGATAAAGAGCCCGCCATGTATGTGACGGGCTCTTTTCTATTTGCCTTGTAAAATCTTAGATGAGATAATACCAATACAGCAGGGGCGTTCCCAAGAGCAGGATGAGGATCTGGAGGGGCAATCCCATCCGCCAAAAATCCCAGATCCGATAGCCGCCCAGGCTCATCACCAGAGTGTTTGCCATATTGGATTTGGGGTTGAGGAAGCTGGCAGTGCTGCCAAAAGCCAAAGCCATCAGATAGGGATCGATGATATGCGTACTGCTTTGGGCAATGAGGATCACGATGGGGGAGAGGAGCACGCTGCTTACAATGGGGTTGATGAGGTTTGCCAAGAGCATGGCGGATGCCATCACCAAGCCCAGGATGAAGAGAGGCGAGAGACTGTGTGTCCAGCTCATAAACATGGCGGCAAGCTTGAGCGCCACACCGCTACTTTGCAGGGTATGGGCGATGGGAATCAGGGTAGCCATCAAAACAACTGCAGACCAATTTATGCTTTGATACAAATCCCGGGGGCTAATCACCCGGAAAATAACCATCAACAGCGCCGCCAAGGAGAGGGCAATGGGGATGGGAATCCAGCCCAGAGAGGCAGCTACAATGCTGAGGATAAAGGTGAGCAGAGATGCCACTGTACAACGCATGTCTGCCACTTGAAAGCCACGCTCCTGCAGAGGGAGGCAGCCCATGGCGGAGATCACCTCCGGCAATATCTGGGTGCGCCCTTGGATGAGCAGCACGTCACCTGTGCGAAAGCGGCTTTTGCCCACCCTGCCGATCGTCTTGCGTCCGGCACGCGAAACGGCAAGCAGATTAATGCCATAGCGCGAGCGCAGGTTGATCTCTGCTGCAGACTTGCCCACCAATCCGGAATCTGGAAGAACCACCACCTCTTGCATGGAGATATTGCGAGCTCCCTGGGCATCCTTATGAAACCTTCTGCCTCCAATCAATTTGGCACGGGTGTAATCCATAAAGGTGCGCAGGTTTTCCGAATCAGCTTCGATGATCAGGATGTCTTCTGGCATCAGCTCTTCATCGGGATCAATCACCTCCAAGAGCAACTTTTTGCGCACCAAGCCAATCACGGTGACCTCATAAGCGGCATTTTGCATGATCTTGCGCAAGCTGGAACCCGCCAATAGCGAATCCCTTAGCACCTTCACCTCTGTGATAAAATCCTCGATGGTAAGCTCGTCTTCCACTTGTTTCTTTTTGTGGCGTCCCGGCAAAAGCAGCCATGCAGTGGCGGTGATAAACAGGACTCCTGCCAGGGCGAGGATTAGTCCCAAAGGGAAGTACTCCCATACGCCAAAGCTTTTGCCGATGGTATCTTGTCTAAAGAATGAGACGTAGATATTGGACGGGGAAGCCCAAAGGGTGGTGAAGCCTCCCAAAATGGAAGCAAAGGCAAGTGGCATCAGCACCCGCGAGGGATGGATCCCCCTTTTACCACTTAGCTGTACGGCAAAAGGCAAGATGATCACCAAGGCGATATGATATCCCAAAAATGAGGTGAGAACCACCGTATAAAATGATAGTAGCAGCACAAATACAAGGGGATCATGCCCCAAAGCAGAAAGGAGGCGGGAGAGCATATCCAAAGCCCCACAATGATGCAAAGCATAGCCCAATACCATCATCGCTGCCAGGGTGATTACCGCGGGATGGGAAAAGCCGCTGAAAACATCTGGAGCAGGGATGAAGCCCAAAACAGCTAAGGTAAACAGCGCCGCTATCCCCACAATATCAGCGCGTAACTTGCCCCAAAGCCATAGAATAACAGCAGCCCCCAATATGGGTAACAACATATTTTGCATCATCCGCTCACATCGATTATTGATTGTCCTATTTTATAAAATATGCATTATTGGGGGCTGTGGCAAGCGATATTACCTCATATTTAATATTTAAATGCTCTGCACTTTCATTTTGCCATCTTGATAATCCAGCATGATGGGCTTGCCTGCCTGTAGCTTACCACCGAGAAGCGCCATGGCAAGCTCATCCTCTATCTCTTTTTGGATCAAACGCTTGAGCGGGCGGGCTCCAAATTGGGGATCAAAGCCGGCAGTGGCGATATAATCTCCCAAAGCTGGGGTCCATCTCAGCTCTATCCCTTTGCCGATGATGCGTGAAGCCAGAATCCGCAGCTGCAGCTCCACGATGGCGCGGATGTTTTCCTCTCCCAAACGGTGGAAGATGATGATATCATCCAAACGGTTGAGGAATTCAGGGCGGAAATAACGTTTGAGCTCGTTCAGCAGAGCGGGACGCAGCTCGTCCAGATCATCGTTTGGCGCATCATAAATCATTTGTGAGGCGATATTGGAGGTCATGATAACCACGCTGTGGCGAAAATCCACCGTGCGACCTTTGCCATCGGTGAGCCTGCCATCATCCAATATCTGCAGGAGGATATTGAACACATCCGGATGCGCCTTTTCTATCTCGTCAAAGAGGATAACGCTGTAGGGACGACGCCTCACGCCTTCGGTGAGGTAGCCGCCTTCATCGTATCCCACATAACCGGGAGGGGCGCCGATGAGACGGGCAACGGAGTGTTTTTCCATAAATTCACTCATATCCAGCCTGATCATCGCCTTCTCATTGTCAAATAGATAGGCGGCAAGAGTCTTTGCCAGCTCGGTTTTGCCCACACCGGTGGGACCCAGGAAGATGAAGGAGCCGATGGGGCGATCAGCATCTCCCAAGCCACTGCGGGAGCGGCGGATGGCATTGGCAAGGGCGGTGATGCCTTCTTCCTGACCCACCACGCGTTGCGCCAGAATCTGCTCAAGGTCCAAGAGCTTTGCCATTTCACTTTGCATCAGCTTGGATACAGGTATTTTGGTCCATTTGGAAACCACCTGTGCCACCAATTCCTCATCTACAGATTCACGAATCATGCGCTCACTGCCGGCTGTTTCCTCTGCCTTTTTTGCCAATTCTGCCAACAGCTTTTCCTTTTCTGGAATGATGCTATAGCGTAATTCGGAGGTGGTCTCATAATCCCCGTTGCGCTCCGCCTGTTCTGCCTGTGAACGCAAGCGATCCAGCTCGGCACGGATGCCGCGCTCCTCTTCCACACGCTGCTTTTCATTGTCCCAGCGCATGCGCAGGGCATCATGCTCCTCCTGCAGGCTGGCTATCTCTTTATTCACCTTGTCCAGACGGCTGGCGGAGAGCCCGTCTGTCTCTTTGGCGAGGGAGAGCTTTTCAATCTCCAATTGACGCAGCTTGCGCGTGACATCGTCCAATTCATGGGGCAGGGAATCTATCTCCATGCGCAGCTGGGCACAAGCCTCGTCCATCAGGTCGATGGCCTTATCCGGCAGGAAGCGATCAGAAATATAGCGGTTGCTCAATACCGCGGCAGACACCAGGGCGTTATCAGTGATCTTGACGCCATGATGCACCTCATACTTCTCGCGGATTCCACGCAGGATGGAGATGCTGTCTTCCACGCTGGGTTCCTCCACCAACACAGGTTGGAAGCGTCTTGCCAGGGCGGGGTCCTTTTCTATATGTTTGCGATATTCATCGATGGTAGTGGCTCCGATGCAGTGCAGGGTGCCCCTTGCCAAAGCGGGCTTGAGCATGTTGGAGGCATCCACGGAACCCTCCGCCGCGCCTGCACCAACCACGGTGTGAATCTCATCAATAAAGAGGATGATGCGGCCCTCGCTCTTTTCCACTTCGGATAATACGGCTTTCAGGCGCTCTTCAAATTCTCCACGGAATTTGGCACCTGCCACCATGGCTGCCATGTCCAATTCCACTATCTCTTTATTCTTCAATGTTTCAGGGATGTCTCCTGCCACCACGCGGCGCGCCAAACCTTCCACGATTGCCGTCTTGCCAACGCCCGGTTCCCCGATGAGGATGGGGTTGTTTTTGCGGCGACGGGAGAGAATCTGCACACTGCGGCGGATTTCCTCGTCTCTGCCAATCACGGGGTCAAGCTTTTCCTGGCGCGCCAAGCGGGTGAGATTACGGGCGTATTTTTCCAAAGCCTGAAACTTGGCTTCCGGGTTTTGGTCTGTTACACGCTGGTTACCGCGCAGCTGCTGCAAAGCCTGCAACAACGTTGCTGCATCCATCCCGTTATTGCGCAAAATATCGGCGGCTTCCTTGCCTTTTTCCAGAAGTGCCATCAGGAGATGCTCCAGGCTAACGTATTCATCGCCAAGCTTCTGTGCGTCTTTCTCTGCCTGTTGCAACACCTCCAAAACTTCCTGCCCCATATACTGCTGTGCACCTGTAACTTGAGGCAGTTTATTGAGTGCCTCCAATAGGCTCATCTGCAGAGCTCCGGCATCTATTTCCAGCTTTTGTAAAACTGGCTGGATCAGGGTGTCTTCCTGTGCCAACATGGCAGATAAGAGGTGTATATTCCTAAGCTCCTGATGCCCTCTTTCGGAAGCCAGATGGTGCATGGCTTGCAGGGCTTCCTGACTTTTTATGGTAAATCTATCTGCGTTCATTCTTGCCTCCTTGATGCTATGAACTTGTTTCTTATAAACAAATTAAACGAAGGCAGTGTGGTTGTCAAGGGGAAACTTGGCAATCACAACCCGGGACTGCTAAGATTGTGTATAAAGGTTATGATTGTTTTGTGAATAAAGGAGTTTGCGTGTGGATGAGCTATATCTTGCCCATTAACCACCCTTGTCTCTCCTTTGTCTCGACAAGGGTGAGACAAGGGTGGTACAAGGGAGGCTAATGGGCAAGGACTGTTCTGGAATGCATTTTTATCTTGACAAAATCCCGCAAGGCGAAAAAGGTGGCTTCGAAAGGTGGCGAGATAGCTCAGCCGGTAGAGCAGAGGCCTGAAAAGCCTTGTGTCCCCAGTTCGATTCTGGGTTTCGCCACCATTTTTTTATGTCTGTAATTTTTGTGTCTTTTTGGTATAAATCAATCTTGTGAATATATGCCCTTGATTGCTTTGATCAGCTTTTCCGCTCTCTTCTCTACGCAAAATTCCCCTTGCATCCATTGTGATATTTCGCGCGGATCATGCTTCAGATTTTGCGCCTTACTGATGGCTCGGCTGAGGCTGCCCACATCCCTTGTAGCAAAAACCACCCCATATTCACCGATGAGTGTGGGAATACCTGCCACATTCGAGCCTATGGGCATACATCCCAGCATCATTGCCTCCATCAGCGCATTGGGCATGCCCTCAGAGATGGAAGGCTGGAGGTAAAAGCGTGTGTTGCTCAGCATTTGCAGCACCTTGCGATGCGAAAGACGATCATGCAGGAAGAGGTTGGTGGTTTCCTCCAGAGCGTGCTCCTGCCTGAACCTGTCATGATACTCTTTTTTGAGCCCAATGATGTGAATCGTATATTGGGGATTCTGTTTGGCAAAGGCAGCGATGAGGTCAAACCCCTTGTTATAGATATCATTATAGCGAGGCGTGCCACCCACACAGAGGAAATCGATCTTGCGCTCCTGCTGCAGTGAGAGGGTCTCAGGTGCCTCAATGGTGATTGCATTATGGATCACAATTGCCGGTGTTTTCAGGGATGGGATCAAGTTGAAAATGCCCTCTATATGACCCTTTGGATTGTAGTATGTATTTGAAGATTGCAAGAGGGAAGCGTGGTTGGCAATGATCAGATTTGTGTGTTTGAGGGCATAGCGGACCATGGCGGAACGCAGCCTATTGCAATAGGCTCCATAATTGAATTCCGGATAGCATACGGCATCAAAGCCACCGATGAAAATAACACTCTTAAAACCCCTGAGGCGTGCCGCCAATACTGCCAACGCGGCATGATAATCTGCAAACCATACTGCCACCAGGGTGGGGGAGGGACTTGCCAATATCTTCAGGAAAAGCTTGCATAAAGACCAGAGATAATGCAGCCTGCCGCTGCTCTGTCTGAGATTGATGGATTTTAAGGGGAAATGGCTTTGCAGGATGGACGAGTCCACCTTGGTAAAGGGACTCTCATTCGGCTTCACAAAAAAGATGCGTGGCTTCATTTCTCTTGTAGCACTCTGTCAAACACCGAAGCTAATTTTGCGCTCAATTCCCGGCGCTCAAAGGTCTTGATATACTCCCAATCTGGGTTGATGGCAAGCTCTTTATTCTGCCATAATTGGTAGATTTGCAGGAGCGTCTCTTCGATCTGGGCAATGTCTTCCTGGCTGGCAACAAACCCACTGCCTGCTTTATGCAGGATTTGGGCAGACACTCCTTCTGGATGGATTATCCCCAGAATGGGCTTGCCCGTGCGCAGGTATTCAAATAGTTTGCCTGGCATTTCTGCATCACTTTTAGCACCGGGTCCGGAGTAAAGCAACAGCAAATCAGCCTGTCTGATCACGTCTATTGTCTGGTCGTGAGGCAGGTAAGGGTGCAGCCTCACGATGCTGCGGATGGTGTGGTTTTGCTCGAATCCTTTAAAAACAAAAGAGCTGAAATTGCGCCCATAAATATGGATGCGCAGGAGGCGAGGGTCAATCTTGCCCCTGTCTATCAGATTCAGGATTGCCTGCCAGATAATGCCGGGATGCCTGCGCCCAAACAGCACCCCTGGATGCACGATTTGCAGCTTGCCTTTGTCTCTTTCCCGTTGGGGAGGCTGCCCCTCAAAGTCAGATTCATCATACCCGTTTGTTATCACGGTAAATTTATCCTCTGCAAGATGGGGATAGAGGCTCAGGAAATCCCTTTTATATGCTTTATTCACCACCACCACGTGGTTTGCCTCCTCCAAAGCTGCTTTTTCCAGTTTGCGTTCATATTTAGTAAAACTGGGTGGGGGAGGGTTGTCCAAGCGGCTTTGTCCCAAGCTCCAATCATCACGAAAACTGGCTACATACGGAATGCCATATCTATCCTTGATCCACTTTCCCAGCTGCATTATGGAAAAAGGCGGACCGGAGATAAAGACGAGATCAATCTTGTGTCTCTTGAGGATGCGCGGGATTTGCAGTTTGGCAAAGGGCAGCCACAGGATTTCCGCATCAGGCCTGAAAATATGAAACATCAGCCAGGTGACCACCTTGGGCAAACGCAAGCCCCAAAACACCTTATATAGCCAGTGGGCATCCAGGGTGAAGGTGCGGTAGATTGCCTGACCAGAGGGCATATCCTCCAGCAGACTCCTGTCTTTGGGATGCTTCACCAAAGCTGGATACGGCGTCAGCACCACACTTTCCCATCCGGAAAGGGGTAAATACTTGGAAAACTTGGTGCCACGCTGCACGCCAGAGCCTCCCAGGGGGGGATAGTAATAGACAATGTATAATACCTTTTTCATGTCTTGCTCCCTTTGCGCACAAAGAGGGTGAACATCCAGTAGGGGCGTTGCCTCATGGTGAGGAGAT
Organism: Candidatus Cloacimonadota bacterium; assembly: GCA_012522935.1. Taxonomy (GTDB): domain Bacteria; phylum Cloacimonadota; class Cloacimonadia; order Cloacimonadales; family Cloacimonadaceae; genus UBA3900. The sequence continues at coordinate 9,729 of JAAYJN010000041.1, forward strand.
TGATGCCGTTAACTGCTTTGGTAAGCGGGTTTTGACGGGTCTTGAACTCTGCAGAACCGCAGGAGATGCACCTGTAATCCTCATCAGGAGTGTACCACTGTCCTAAGAATCTTTGCCTGAAATTCAAAAGCAGAGGATTATAATCCCGCTGTGACCTGCCAAACACCAGATAGCGTTTGAGGTAGAAATCCGGCTCCAACAGCTGCTCCATCCGCTGCTGTGTAAAAGACTGCAAATGCCCGTAAGGATGCTGTTGCGTATTGCAATTGGCACACAGAACCAGCAGGCGTTGCAGCTGCTCCTGATGGGGAACGCTAATGAGGATATACCTCTTTGCACAGCGTTTAAACTCAGCAATGGCAGTCTTTAGATCATCATCAGAGAGGTGCTCCAACACCTCATTGGAGTTTACCAGATCAAAGCTGGCATCAGGATAGGGGATGGAGGTGACGGATGCCACCTGATGAGGGCATTGCAGGTATTCAAGGGCGGTTTCTGAGATGTCTATGGCAGTCACAGGAAAATCCTGACACAAGAGATGGGTGACGATTCCAGAGCCACAGCCGGCATCCAGGATATTGCCGGTATCTGATGGGATGAGACCTCTAATCACCTCCGCACGGCGTGTTACCTGCTTGTCTTTATCATAGTTTTCCCATGTTTGCCTATCAGCAAAGTTCATGCTTTCGCCCTCTTGATGAAGCGGTCTGCAAAGCTGCGCAGCAGTTCAATATCATAGGGCAGGATTGCCTTAAAGAGATATCCAGTCAAGATATAGACAATGATAAATACACCCACACCCAACGCCTCTACCAGCCGGGAGGGGCGTATTTGCACAAAATAATAGCTCGCCACAAAAGCAATCACAGCCGCCAGTGCAGTCTTGATCAAAGGAACAGTAGGCAGCAATTTGCCAAGCTGAAAACGTAGCTTGAACTTAATCAACAGCATATAGAATAACACCGCCAACACCGTGACAACTACTGTGGCAATCGCCGCTCCAATCATCCCCATCGTTTTCACCAAGATCAGATTGAGGATGAGATTGCTGCACAAGAGAAAGATGGCATTATACATCACAACCCTCGTTTTGCCCAAAGCCATAAATACCATCCCAAAAGTAGCCACCCGCAGGGGCAGGATATATAGATAGACCCTGAAAAAGGGAACCGCCTCCCGGTAAAGATCAGTATAAAGCAGGGTGATAATCTGAGGGGCATAGAGGTAGAAAAGCAGAGCGACGGGCAGGATAAAGAGGGCGTTTTTGCGCACGGCAGCCCTGAATAGCAGGCTCATCTCGTCTTTGCTTTCCGCCTTGCTCATCCCGGGCAACAGCACGGAATTGACGGAATTGGTGAGGATGGAGATGAAGGGCAGCTCCATGGCACCTATGGAAAATACGGCAAACTGGGCAGGCGTGAAAAACGAGGAGACCACGATCTTATCCAACTGTATGCTCAGCATGCTGATGAGAGACGATACTCCCAAGGGCAGTGCGTATGCAAATTGAGCTTTATAAAAGGGGATATCCAGCCTCCATGGCGCCCGATACTGGTGCAGCTTGACCCTTGTAAACAGCCATTGCAGGAAGGATGCAGCGATGACGGCACTCACTATCCACACCAGTTCCCTCGTAATGAATGCAGCGCCTAAGATGAGGATGGCATCGGTGATCACGCTGAAGATGGTAAAGCGGGCTGCCGCTCCTGCATCCCCCAATCCCAGCATCACATAGCTATATAACGAGGTGGAAAACATCATCAGAGGATAAGCTGCGTAGATGATGAGAAGGGTGCTGAGCTGTGGATTTTGGAATCTAATTGCTATTGGCTGCCTCAACAGTAGCAGGACAAGGGCAAACATGACTGAGAGCAGCAGGCTGAGATTCATGATATTACCGATGTGGCGTTGCCTTTGCTGCTCGTCAGAGATTTTGGGCAAAAAATAGATCAGACTTTGGGGAATGCCCATCAACATCAGGGTGGAAATGGTGGTGTAGATCAAGAAAAGCTGCCGGTATGAGCCCAGATCCCCCTGGGTGAGTATTCTTGCCAACATGATGCCAATGATGGATTTGACGCCAAAGCGGAAATACTCCGCCAACGTGATTAATCCTGCCTGATGGCTGCGATCATTCATATACTGGAAAGCCCCGTCAGCACCACAGGTATATAATATTGATATCCGCCCTCTTCGGGATAGACGCGCAAGATATAGGTGCCAGCCTCAATTTGGGCACCATCCACCACTCCATCCCACAAATCTGTCACATTCCCCTGAGGATAATAACGCTTGCGCCTGAAGAGCAGCTTTTCACCATAAGTCCACAACTCCCACACCCAACTATCCTCATGGGGCAGGCACAATTCGAGCTGGTAATGAACGGATGTGGGGTTGCCCATAATCCGAGCGGAAAAGTGTTGAGGCAAGTCTTCTGGAGATATGTCTATATTGAAGGCGTTGCTGCTGGCATCCACAGTTGCCAATATTTCGGGGGTATAACACAACGAGCTGAGGTAGCGCAAAGCTCCGCCCTTCACGATGCCGCTATAACTGAAAAGAGCGATGCCTGCAAATTCCATCTTGCGTATCAGCGCAATACGGGGCACGAGGTCCAAAACGCTATATCTTTGGCTGGAATTGAATCTGAAGGGCATCAACGAGTCTCCATTGGCATCCCAAGCCCTCAAGCCAACCACAATGCGCGAATCCTGCTCCAAAGACTTCATAAAATCCAATTGTCTGGTAAATTCAGACATCTTGAGATGATAAGCCATGGGATACAGGCAATCCACAATCCCTTTTTGCAGCCAGTCACGCCAATCCTGAGCGTAGGCGCTGGTGGCATCGCGATAGTTTGCTATCACCGCCGCACTTACGATTATCGCAGGATTGATCTGCTTGATAGCCAGATAGGTTCTTTGCATAAATTCCGTGATAAGCTGTGTGCGCCATTGATTCCAGGTAAGATGCCCATATTGAACCCGATGATTGTTATAGCGCTCCACAGAAATGGGATGGTATCCCAAACTGGCACCAGGATAGCGGATATAATCCAAATGTAAACCATCCAGCTCTGGATAACCGTTTACGATATCACACAGTACATTCAATACATAATCCTGCACAGAAGGAATGCCCGGATCAATAAAGTAACCAAATTGTTCCACATTGGTCATCCGCCTCCGATTATTATCGAAGGTAATCCAATCATAATGATTACGGAAGATGTGGTTGATCTCCACCAGTGACGGCAGAGTGGGGGTGGCATTGAATACCACCACCCAGGCATGCACCCTCAGCCTGTGTGGCTTTGCCTTATCTATCGTATATTCCAGGGGATCAAAGCCATCATCAGCCAAAATATAGCTGCGTGGTTCGGGATTGGGAAAGGTATCATCCTTGCGGTTTTGAGTATAGAGCGCATCCGCACGATAGCGTACTTCGATAAAAAGATCAGTTTGCCCGGCAGCCAAGGCATCTTCTATCATTTCATCAATCTTGCCCGCACTCGTGATATCCCAGGGCATCACCCAGAGGGCACGGATCTCTGCCGAGGTCAACAGACTGGGCAGTAGGATGAGAACAAATAGAACCGCACTTACCAGACGCATCAACGTGTATCCTTGTCAATCTTGGTAACAGAGGCGGTCAATTGTCCATCAGAGAGGTGGATATATAGTTCATCATCCAATTCCACCTGCGAGGTGGAGCGGAGATGTCCCTTTCTGCTGTCCACATACGCAAACCCTCGCTTCAATAGGTTTTGCAGGGAGTTGAGGCGCAGGATTTCCTCTTTTTGAGCCAAGGCTGTCTTGTATTTGTTAATAATCGTGTCTGCCCCCATTTGCAAGCGGGAGGCTTCGTTTTTATCAAGGCTGCTGCGTTTTTCCTGTATCTGTCTCAAGAGGTTTACACCCCTTTGTAACAGCTCTTTTTCTGCGCTTTGCAGGCTTTGCGAGTAGGTCAGGGTAAACAGCGATAAATGCTCCAGCTCCGTGGAAGCCATATCCAAACGCTGTTGCATCCGCTCCAATAAAGCCTCAGGATGGGCAAGGGCAAAGCCATGCGCCAGCTCTGTATACTCTGCTTTTGCCTTGTCAAATTGCACCTTCAGCCTCAGCTTGATTCTGTCTTCAAGAGATGATAGATAGTTCATCAGCTCCGCTTTGTCTGGAACTGCCAATTCGGCAGCTGCAGAAGGAGTGGGAGCCCTTAAGTCTGCCACAAAATCTGCAATGCTATAATCAATCTCATGCCCCACTGCCGAGATGATGGGATGCACGCTTTTGAAGATCACACGTGCCAGAGCCTCATCATTAAAACACCACAAATCCTCTTGTGAACCACCGCCACGGGTGATGATCACCAAATCAATATCATCACGGCTGTCAAAATACCTTATTCCTGCAATCAGCTGCTGTGGCGCATCCGTTCCCTGCACCTGGGAGGGATACACTTCCACCTGCACTGGGAAGCGGCGCACAAGGATATTCTTGATATCCTGCAATGCCGCACCAGTGGGAGAGGTGACTATCCCAATCTTGGATGGATATGGAGGCAGGACTCGTTTGTGCACATTGTCAAACAGTCCCTCTTCCTTGAGCTTGTTTTTCAAAGCCTCAAAGCGCTGGCTCAGATCCCCTTTGCCGGAGAGGCTCACGTTGTACACGTTCAGGTTGTAAGTACTATTCTTCTCATAGAGGGTCAATTTGCCAAAACACACCACCTCCTGCCCTTCCTGCATGTCAAAATTGAGGCTTGCATTGGAGCGCTTGAAGAATGTACACCGCATGGATGCATTATTATCTTTCAGATTGAAATAGATATGCCCGCTGGAGTGCCGCACAAAGTTGCTTACTTCACCTCGCACATACAGCTCCTCGATTTGGGATTCAACCACCTGTTTGAGGTGCATGCTCACTTCATATACGGAAAAGACCAAGAGTTCGTTCATTTATCAGCCCAGATCATGGTGATTTATCTTTGATGGCGGCATAAAGTATGCCCCTGTGATAAGGAAAGAGGGAGCGGATAATGACACACCCGCTCCCCACAGTATTATTTAGCCTCAATACCGGCTTGCAAGGCTCTCAGGTTGTCTTCCACCACTTTCTCGCCTTTACGGTTGAAGATATCACGGATGGCATCCGAGATTTCCTCCACGGAAAAGCCGATGTGTTTGATGGCAGCGCCCAAGACCACGATATTCATTGCTCTGTTTGCCTTCACATCTTTGGCGATGGTATCGGCATCAATGAGCACGTGATTGGGTTGACGTGTGATTTCGCCATATATCTTTTCCAGATCGGGATAGACGGCGATGTTTTCAAAGGGAGTGCGGTTTGCAATAATCCAGCCTTCTTTGCCCAGGTAGGGCAGATAGCGCAAGGCTTCCATTGGCTCCACGCTGAGGATCATATCAGCTCCGCCAAAGGGAATGAGATCGCTCCAAATGGGTTGATCGGAGAGACGCAGGTGGGATTGGACGTCTCCGCCGCGCTGGCTCATGCCATGCACTTCCGCTTGCTTCAGATGCCAGCCGCGTTTGATGGCGGCTTGTCCCAGGATGGCTGCGATGGTGAGGATTCCCTGTCCTCCCACGCCGGCAAGTATGATGTCCTTTTTCATGCCTTTTTCTCCCTTAACTTCATGTTTTTCTTCTTGAGCGTCTGCACGCATTCACGGCGGGGTATTATCACAGAAACGCCTTCATAGGCGATCTCTTCCTTATAGATTTGCACCATTTCATCCCAGTTCTTTTTGATGGGGAAAAAGGTTCTGATATGATCGGGATGCACACCCAATCCCTTGCAAACTTCTTCCAGCTTGCCAAAGGCGGTGTATTCCTGTCCACCGGTCATGCCTGTGGTGAGGTTATCCAGGATCACGATCACCACGTTGGTGTTTTCATAGATACAATCCATGAGCCCTGTCATGCCGGAGTGGGTGAAGGTGGAATCCCCAATCACTGCGATGGCAGGATACAGCCCTGCATCTGCGGCACCTTTTGCCATCGTGATGCTGGCGCCCATATCCACGCAGGAATTGATGGCATTATAGGGAGGCATAAAGCCCAGGGTATAGCAGCCGATATCGCTGAATACGTGCCCACGTCCATACTCTTTGATGGCTTCATTGAGCGCCAAAAAGCTATCCGCATGAGGACAGCCCACACACAAGGCGGGAGGTCTGGGTGCCACGATCTCGGGGATGTCTTCGCCATAGGTGTCAGGCAAGCCCAAAGCACGTGCCACTTTGTTGGGATTCAGCTCGCCATCCCTATCCAAGGTGCCGTCCAGGCGTCCTTTGATGGGCTTCGTGCCGCTGAATGCCAAGCCTTTGATCATCTCTTCCACCACGGGCATTCCCTCTTCCAATACCAAGACGCTGTCACACTTGTCATAAAGCTGGTGGATGGCTTTGTCCGGTATGGGATATTGACAAATCTTGATCACGGGATAGGGGACGGGCTTTTCGCCAAATACATCCCGCAGATAGTTGTAGGCAAGCCCCGTGGTGATGATGCCCAGGGAGGTATCCTTTGCATCCAGCTTGATCTCGTTAAATGGGGAAGCCTCAGCTTCCTGAACAAACTCAGGCTGCAGGCTGATCAGGTGTTTATACTTCTTTCTGGCAATGGCAGGCAACAGCATAAATTGGAAGATATCTTCCGGCTTTTTCATGCTGTTCTGAGGCAGGGGCTCCCTTCTCACCACTCCGCTGCGGGAATGGGAAAGACGCGTGGTGAGCCTTATCATCACAGGTATGCGATACTTTTCGGAAAGCTCAAAAGCCCAAAATGCCATATCATAGCATTCCTGCTGATTGGAGGGTTCCAAGATGGGAATCATGGCAAATTTGCCATAGAGCCTGGAATCCTGCTCGTTTTGGGAAGAATGCATCGAAGGATCATCGGCTACGGTAACCACCAATCCTCCATTGGCACCGGTGAATGCTGAATTCATAAAGGGATCGGCAGCCACGTTCAATCCCACATGCTTCATACAAACCATGGCTCGCTTGCCGGCATAGCTCATGCCGATGGCAGATTCCATGGCTGTCTTTTCGTTGGAACTCCATTTGCTGTGCACATTGCCTGCAGCCGCTTGTTTGCTGCGCTGTGCATACTCCACGATTTCAGTGGATGGAGTGCCGGGGTAGGCATAGAATCCAGAGATTCCAGCATCCAGCGCACCTTGCGCCAGGGCCTCATCGCCCAGTAACATCAGTTTTTCCATCAGTTACTCCTTTTTCTATTTTTTTGTAATAATCCTTATCATATTGCAAACCAAAGTATTGCCCGAGCAATAACCATGGCTTTAAGCAAGAAAATCTTGCATGCCACCAAAACTCAGAATAGGGAAATCAGTCAAGGATTTTTACAAAAAACAAGCCCACCATTGCAGTGTTCTTGTTGCAATTTGAACCTGGTATCTCTCATCAAATACTGGTATATGATGCTCTATTAGCAGCTAAGAGAACTTACATCTTGATTACCTTTTGCGTGATCATAGTATCTCTGCCTTGAATCTTCAGCAGATACACCCCCGCCGGATTGTTTTTACCATCCCAGGTAATTGTCTGATTGCCTGCTTGCAGATATCCCAAATCCTCTTGATGGATTAAGCGTCCCCGGATATCATACACAGCCACCTGCAGCCTCTGCGGAGCTTTGTTGTCAAATTGCAGGGAAATCCGGCTCTGGAAGGGGTTTGGATACACGTTCATCAGTGCGGGCTCATTCATCAAGTCATCATTTGAGGTTGGCTTGGGCTGCAGCTTCAGATCAGAGGGCATCATCGCCACCGTGTAGGTCTTCACCGTGTTATATGAATGATCCAGTATCTTCACCGTACCATTATCCCCCCAGTTAGGTTTCAACACAGCCAAGAGGGATTGGTTGCCACACACTTCGGAGCCACCATTCAGGATGGGATTCACAGCTCCTTGGATTATCTCATGGGAAAAGGGGCTAAAGCTGTAGAGATATTCGCCTCCGGCATCGGATACCAAAGCCAGATCGGGGTTCACAATCATGATTCTGCCGGGAGTGCCACCAAGCGGGAGGGTTTCTATCAGAGTGTCGGAATTGGTATCTATCACACAGATCGCTCCCGCCATGTTTGCCCAATTCCCCGTGCAGGATACCAAAAGCTTATCTTCATAAGCTGCCAAATACTGTGGATTGGCGCTCACCGGGATGGTATTTACCAAAGAGAAAGTGTCCAGATCGATCACCGCCACTTCACTGCCCAGATAATTCTGATTGTAGTCTCCCGCACAGCTCACATAGAGCTTATCACCCATCACCTGCAAGGCTTCCGGGGCTACACCCACGTTCACGCTGCTCTCCACACTGCCAGTCAACGCATTAACCTTGTACACCTTACCGCTAAACAACCCCGTCGCATACAGCCAATCACCATGCTTGATGGCATCCCAAGGGTTTACATTATTGCCCAGATAGATGTTGGAAAGCGTGGCTCCCGTATCCTGGGAAAGCTTTTGGATGACGTTATCTCCCGAATTGACCACCCAGAGATAATCCTCATCGATTATCACTCTATTGGGAACGTTGCCCAGGCTGGCAAAGGTGTTATTCACCTGATCTGTACTGGTGTCAATCCGGCTCAGGGTGCGGGATTGGGAATTTACCACATACAGGATTTCCGCATGCATGGCGCCCAAAACAAGCAGTAACATCACGCTAAGTATTGTTTTTATTCTCATTTTATTCTCCTTTATTCATTTTATAACTGAGGGTCAAGCCCGCCATCCAGTTAAACCCCGGCTGGGGCGTGGCGGCATAGATTTCATAGTGCTTATCCAGGATGTTATTCAGCTTCAGATTCAGGTTCACTTCCACGCCCCGAATCTGTCGCTTCCAGTATATCCCCGCATCCAGATTATCGAATGCATCCAATGGATCTATCAGATTATCAACCGTACTATACTGTTCTCCCGTAAAGCCATAGCGCAAGGACGCTCCAAAATCTGCATGGTGAAATGCCAGCTCCACCCCGGCTTTATAGGCGGGAGTGTACACCAATCTTTTATTATAAGTGGGCAGATATGCTCCACTTTCATTCTTGCTCTTATCAATCGCCTTGGTTTTGGTAAAGGAAGCGGAGAGCGTGAACAGCTTGTCCAAAGGGATTTTAGCTTCCACCTCCAGATTGGAGATCTGGGCATTGCCCACGTTAAAGGGCTTCCAGCTCATCCCATTCAGATAATACTGTCGCCATTGGATCAGCTCTTCCACCCAGTTTTGATACCAGGCAAGCTTGATAAATGACGAGCCGCTATTCAACAGGGCATAGAGATTATAACCCAAAGACTTTTCGTCCTTCAGGTCCGGATTCCCTTGCGTTTGTGAATCCCCAATCCAATACATATCATACAGCGAAGGTCTGGAAAACCCGGTGCCCACATAGCCTCCCAAGGTGATTTGCGGATTGGTGGGCAGCTTCAATTCTTCCTCTAACCTCCAGGTGGCGTTGATCAAGCTGTTACCGTAATCCAGCCGGAAAGCAGCCCTCGTATCGCTCAATAGAGTAAAGGGAAAGCTCAGCTGTTGCATCTTCAGTGCCAAGGCGGCATTGTCCCTGTTGCCATTCTGTTTTCCACCTGCCAGCCTATTGATAAATTCATAATTGTAACGCTGCACCTCCAAATCCAAACCCAGTTGCGTGTCTTTATAGGCAAATCTATTGCCCATCCTCAAGCCTTGGTCTGTCTGCTTTTGCGTATAATTGCCCCTATTGATGGCAATGGTGGGTTGCATATTGCGATAGGTGCTGCCATCATTATTCAACCACAAGCTGTATTCCTGAGTAAGAGCATCCATCACAAAGGTACCGTGCAGCTTATGCTGCTGATATTCGCCCACCAGTTCCGCATCATCATACAGCTCCAAAAAGTTGATGGGACCCGGCAATTCACGGTCAAACCACCCCGCATTCAGGCTGTAATCAAGCTGCAGTTTTTCTTTGTTATAACCTGTCTTCAGAAAGAGATTGTGCGCTTTCTTACGGTTATGAAGGCGTGTGGGTGGATTCTGTTCCAGCCAGTATTCGGGCGTAGTGTAAGGGAAGTCATTCATAGCATCATAATAGGAGTATTCCCCCGCCAAGGAGAATCTTCTGTTTTGCACATTGCCCCCGATGCTTTGGCTCCACATTCCAAAAGAACCCACCCCGGTTTTCAATTCCGCTTCCCATGCCGGCTGGCTTGCCGCTTTCTTGCTGTGAATATGGATGATGCCACCGATGGCGGAAGAGCCCCCGTAGGCAGAGGCATTGCCCTTGATGATCTCGATATAATCCACTTGGTTCAAGGGGATTTTGCCAAAATCAAATGCCTCTCCGGAACTGCTGATCACCACATTGTCCATCAACACCAGGCTGTGCCGTCCCAGATTACCCAAAATAGATACCGTCTGCCGCTCTCCCGTCAAACGCAAGTCTGTACTGCCAAAAGCAGCACTCTCCTGCAAGAGATCTGCCACGCCCAGCGCTGGAGCATTGGTATCAGGATATATCAAATCTGCTCCCAAAGACGGACTGGGTGGCAGCTCTGCCTTCACCCACACGGTGGGCAACACTATCTCCTGGCTTTGCATCACAATTGTATTCCCAATACGGTGCCGGGAGAGGGTGATGCTATCATAGCCAATACGGGAGAAATATAGGGAGTCTGCCGGATTATCAAGCTGGAAATAACCTTGGGTGTCGCTGTAAATAAAACTACGCTTATCCGTCACGAATACCGATTCTATGGGCTTCCCCTTGGTATCCAATATTTGTGCCCTAATAGCCGTCACAGCCTGTGGCAGCAGCCACAATAGCCCCATCAAGGCGATTAACGCCCCGCCTCTCATAATCCGTCTCATTGGTTCACCTCATTTTATCTATTGTGACTTGAGATGAACACTTCGGTTCACACCAATCCTTCCGTAGGTGGAATACCGAACTTGTTGGCAGGTTTCCTGGCTTACAGCGGTTTGCAAAATATGCCTCAAAGAGCCTTCCCATCCCACAGGGACAGTGGCTCTTTGAACCTTTAATGCTGTTTACAGTGGCGGAGACCGCTTCCGTCTTTCACGGAATTCCCTATTACCTTGTGCAAAGCACCATCAAGTCACTATGAGACATTATATAGGCATTGGCAAATCGGTCAATCCTTATTTTGCCCATAATAATAAAAATGCCGTACCCACAGTGTGAATACGGCTTTTGAGATGGTTTATGAGGGTCTTATTGGATCAATGCCAACACCTTATTGGCATCTGTGATAAATTCTTTTAGTTCTTTGCCTGTAAATGGCTTTTGCTCCAAGAGGGAGAGCTTGTGGATATAAGAGCAAAGGGCTGTTACTTCCTCAGCTTTACCCGCTTCATCCAGTTCCAAGATTTTTGTGATGATGGGGTTCTCTTTGTTGATTACCAGGGTGTGATATTTCAGCATTTCAGACATACCTTCACCGCCCAATCTGCCCATATCATGCCAACGGCGCATCTGCTCGCTAAATACTATCATGGAAGGGATATCAGCACTCTTTAGGGATTTCACTTCCACGCTCAATTCTTTATAAGCGTGTTTCATCAGCTCATCCCAAGCAGCTTTGCCCAATTTCTTAACGGCCTCTGCGGGCAATTCAAAGGGCTCCAGCAAGGTTTGTTCGCCCTGATGATTGAGGTGGGGAGCCAAAATCTCGGCAGCTTCCGGATATTTCTTAAAGTATTCCTTGATGCTTTCCTCGCCAAAAGAAGCTTCCACCTTTTGCCCCAAACTGCGGTAAAAGATGGATTGCAGGTGGTGGATTACATCTTCATCAGCTGCTTCCGTCTGGTTTTCCAACAGCTCATTCACCTCGCTATCCACGCGGATAAATTCCACATTGTCCAAGGAGTGTTCCAGCTTCCCAAATACATGGGTATCCAAGGGTGTGGCCTGATAGATCACTTCAAGACCCTGCTCTTTCATCAGGTTCAAATAGCTCACCTGTGTATCTTCACTGGCGGCATACCAAATCCGTGTCTTGCCTTCATTTACCTGGTTGCGGGTCTTGTATTCCTCCACCGTCACATAATCTCCAGACGCTGTTTTGAAGATTACCATATCCTTCATCGCATTATAAAAATCATCTTCTTTCAGCAAGCCATATTTGATAAAGGCCTGGATGTCTTCCCAGTATTCCTCATATTTTTTGCGGTCTTCTTTGAAGGTTTCGCTAAAGTGGTCTGCCACCTTTTTGATGATATACTTATTGATTTTTTGCACCTGGCTGTCGTTTTGCAAAAAGCTGCGGGATACATTGAGGGGGATATCCGGAATATCGATGCCGCCTTTGAGCAGCAATAGGAAGTCTGGGATCAAATCTTCCAGGTTGTCTGCCACAAAGACGTTGTTACAAAACAGTTTCACCTGCCCCTTATAATAGTCCGGTTCATTGCGCAATTGAGGGAAATAGAGGATGCCTTTCAGGTTGAAGGGGAAATCCACATTGAGGTGAATCCAGAAAACTGGGTCTTTGTAATCATGGAATACATCCTTGTAAAATTGCTTGTATTCCTCCTCTGTCACATCCTTGGGTTTGCGGTTCCACAGCGCTTCCTGAACGTTTACCTGCTCGTCTTTATACATGATCGGCCAGGGCAGGAAGTTGCAATAACGCTCCAAGATCTCCCTGATCTTGCCTTCGTTTGCATATTCTTCAGATTCTTTATTGAAGTGAACGGTGATGGTGGTGCCCACTTCCTTGCGCTTGCCATCCTTCATGGTGTATTCTGTGCTGCCATCACACTCCCAAAAAGCCGCCTTGCTGCCTTCTTCCCATGAGAGCGAATCGATGGTCACCTTGTCCGCCACCATAAAAGATGAATAAAAGCCCAAGCCAAAGTGACCAATGATATTGGCTTGCACATCCTTAAATTTATTTATAAAGTCCTCAGCGCCGGAAAAGGCAATCTGATTGATAAATTTACGGATTTCCTCAGCGGTCATCCCAATGCCGGTATCTATTATCTGCAGGGTCTTCTTCTTTTCATCCAGCTTGATTTCCACCTTCATCTCTTCTGCCTTAAAATCAGGATCAGCATATTTACGCTTATTGATGGCGTCCATAGCGTTGGAAACCAATTCCCTCAAAAAGATATCATGCTGTGAATACAGCCACTTTTTGATAATGGGAAAGATGTTTTCTGTGTGGATGCTCAGTGCACCCTTTTCCACTTTCTTCTCTGCCATTATTATCTCCTAATCTGGTTTTTACTTACTTCTGATAGACAAGATATCCGGGTTCCGACTTTTGTCAAGCGTAAACTTAGCAGACGGTGGATGGGAGTGCTTATATTGTGGCTCCCCTATTCCTTCCCTATTAACCACCCTTGTCTCTCCCTTGTCTCACCCTTGTCTTGACAAAGGAGGCACAAAGGAGAGCAAAGGGCAACAAGTGGCATAACTATCTGAAAAATAGATGATAAAGCAATGCATCACCATTGGAGGCAGAAGATAATGTGATAAATGAAGCTTTATAGGAATGGATATTGCATCTTGGAAATGTTACAAGGCCGAAAGAGAAGAGAAGCTCTCGCAAACAGAAAACTATACAGACCGGCCACTGAGGTAAGAAATGACCAAGAAAACAATGTTATTTGTCTCGTTGATAGTGCTGCTCCTCATTGGAGCTTGCGCCAAACGTAGCACAGCCCCGGAACACAGCAAGATGTTGGAACTCATCAAAGAGGTGCCGATGATAGGCCCTCCCAAAGAGTTTAGCGCAGATGACAGGTATGTGTATGTGGCCACAGAACAATGTGGATTGAACGTGATAGACACCCAAACCTGGCAAAGCCGTTGGTGGGATGAGCTGCATCCCGGTGGCTCTGATTCCCAGCTGCGCCTCATCCGTCGCGCCTCCATGGTGCCAGAACACAATCTGCTCTTTTTGGGAGAATTTGACGCTGCGGACAAGATTCGCATTGTGAATACCAGCAATCAAGACTCTCTCAAGCTGCACGATTCCATCACAGGGGATACAGACAACCTGAAACAGATCATGTTCCGCGCCATCAATGACCCTGCCGGCAATGATATCATTGAAGGCTATTTTGGCGTCTCCCGTTCGCTCACCTACAGCAGATACGATGGTAATTTTTATATAGGCAGAACCTGGATCATTGAATATATCCCCGGCACCGTCTCCGGCTTTGATATCACAGACCAGCATGCGGTGATAGCCGTCTCCCAGCGCGGTTTGGTGATCTATGATCTTGAGACCCGTCAGCTTGTGGGGCAAATCTACGTTCCCGGTGAAGCCTTGGCGGTGAAGGTGAAGGGCAATTATGCCTATGTGGCTTGCCGTCAAAACGGCTTTAGGGTGGTGGATATCTCCAACCCTGCAGCTCCTGTGCTGAAAGGCTCATACGATACCAGCGGCTACGCCACCAGCGTGGATGTGAAAGATAATCTGGCGATTGTGAGCTCTGGCGGTGGCGGTGTGTATCTGTTTGATATCACCAATCCCGACGCCCCTGTCCTCAAAGAAAACCTCACCTCTGCCGGCTATACAAACTATGCTGCTTTCTGGAAAGATATGGCAGTGGTGGCTTCCCGTGATCAAGGGATGAGATTTTACCGTATTAGATAAAAAGACCTATTGGATGATATAGTGTGAGCGGTCTGAAGCGGGCTGCTCACATTTTTTGTGGGGCAAGTTTTAGTCGTAGAAGATAACGCTGGGGTTTGTGATATCTTCCCAAAACTGAAACCATTCTGGCAGGTTCTCCTCTACAAGATTTTCTGATAAACGGGTGTTTACCACAAAAGAGCTGATGGGAATGCGGGCAAAATCGAAGGGCAAAGGAGTTTTGGAATTGGCAGGGAAGAGCCCCAGTTTATAGATCACCATGGTTTGTGCCTGTGTATCCAAGAGATAATTGATAAAGTTCTCTGCCATCAATGGATGGGTAGCCGCGATAGGGATGGCCGCTGATTCGCTGTATTGCCAAGAGCCTTCCTTGAATAAACTGTGGTTGTAGCTGGTCTGTAATTGCTGGGTTTCCTGCAGCCAATAAGCGGTGCTGTTATAGCCAATAATCATGCCAACTTTGCCGGCTTGCAAGGCGCTTACCGCCTCATCATAGCTGGAGTACACGTCACGGATATTCTTGCGGATGCTCTTCCACAGCATTTCGTATCCAGAATCCCCAAATAGAGCACGAGTCCAAAATAAGGTGCCTCTGCCCTCGCCATTATGCTGGGCTGAACAGATGCCCAATTGACGAAAATAGCGGGCATCCTGCAGCTCCCCAAAGGATTCCGGGGCTTTGGCAAACACCTCGGTATTATACACAAGGCACAGATTGGCATAGCCGTAGGGCACGAGACGCTTTTGGGCATCAGGGATCAAGTCCCTGCTGAGATTGAAGCGGGAAAAGCCCTCGATGGGAGCAAAAAGCGAGCGGCTTGAATCCAGCCATGTGAAGGCATTATCCAAGCCCATCACCACATCCACATGGGAGGATTTGCCCTCTATTTGCAAAGTATCCAAGAGGGAGGGGATATCCTCAAAGATGCGCAGCTTCACGGTGCAATTATATTTGTCCTTAAACTCTTTGAATACGGCATCTTCAAAGCCACGCAGGCGGATGTGTTTGGGTGCCCAAACGTTTAACTCGCTGGCAGGTAGCTGAGGTGTGTCAGTTTGCCCAGCCGGCTTTGGGCTGTCCTTCTTGCCACAGGCCCCCAGCATGATGAGGAGGGTGATGACAATCAGAAAGCGCAGGTGTCTTATCACATTGCTCCAAAGAGGATCCACGCCACAAAGAAATCCATGATGAGGATGGTGACGGCGCTATAGACCACGGTTTTGGTGGTGGCTGTGCCCACTCCTTCGGCACCGCCTTCGCTGCGGTCTCCAAAGTAGCAGCTGAGCGTGGTGATGATAAAACCGAACACAGCAGATTTGATGAGCCCACCCCAGAGATCGAAGGGCTGGAAATAGCTCTTCATATTGTTAAAGAAAGTATGCCAGTGTATGCCGTAACGCAGCCAGGAAAAGTACCAGGCGCAGATGATGCCCACGATATTGGCAAACACGGTCAAGAGCGGGAAGGTGATGATTCCGGATAGGATTCTGGGCATATACAAGAATTCTGCGGGCTGTATATTCATGCTGCGCAGGGCATCCAGCTGTTCACTCACCTTCATCGTTCCGATCTCTGCGGCGATGGATGCGCCCACCTTTCCCGTCATTACCAATGCCGTCAACACGGGCGCCAGCTCCACCATGGTGGATTTGGAGATCAATACGCTGAGGAGGTGGATGGGGATATAGCCCTTGGATTGGTAAACCGCCTGCAATGCCGTAACCAAGCCGGTGAAGGCGGCGGTGAGTGCAATCAAAAAAAGCGAATCAAAACCGATTCGCCTGAGTTGGATAAATATTTCCTGTCTGCGGATGAAGACAGATTTGAGCGCCTTCAAAGCCTGAGCGGTGAAAACCACATAATCACCCAGTGCCCAAAGGAAGCTATTGTTCATGGAAGGAATCTAAACTGCGGAAGAGGGTGTATTCTTTTACAAAGCTGAGGTCTACGGAGCCGGTGGAGCCATGCCTGTTTTTGCCAATGATGATCTCGGCAACGCCGGGCTTTTCGCTCTTTTCCTGATAATAATAATCGTCTCTATAGATAAACATCACCAAGTCTGCATCCTGCTCGATGGCGCCGGATTCTCGCAGGTCTGCCAGGCGGGGGCGTTTGTCATCACGGTTTTCCAATCCACGGTTGAGCTGGGAGAGGGCAATGACGGGGATTTTCATGTCTTTGGCAAGGATTTTGAGGGCGCGGGAGATTTCTGAGATTTCCTGCTGGCGGTTTTCTCTATCGCGGGGCAGGGTCATTAGTTGCAGATAGTCTATAAGGATGAGGTCCAATCCTCCCACTTCAGCAGCCAGACGGCGGGTTTTTGCCCTGATATCGAGAGGGCTGTTGGTGCCGGATTCATCTATGTAAATCTGCTTGGTGGAAAGCACGTCTGAGGCTTGCATGATTCGCCGCAACACCTCTTCATTCATCCCATAACCCTTCAGCATGTTTTCCATATTCACCTCTGCTGCAGAGGCAAACATCCTCATCACCACTTCATCAGCTGCCATCTCCATGGTGAATACTCCCACTTTTTTGGCTTGGTTCACTGCGGCGTTGCTGGCTATATTGAGCGCCAATGAGGTCTTACCCATGGCGGGGCGGGCTGCTATGATGATAAACTGGCCGGGACGGAAGCCTCCGGTGAGCTTGTCCAAATCTGAAAACCCGGAAGACACTCCCATTACGGGGACCTTTGAGGTAGCGATGGAATCTATGGTATGTAGTACATCACCACTGATGGAATCCAGCCTCACAAAGCCTTGGTGTGAAGGCAGCTCAGCTATGGCAAAGATGGATTGCTCGGCATCGTCAACCACGCTTTTCACCGGTTTGGTGGAGCTGTAACAGTTTTCAATGATTCCGTTACAGGCTACTATAAGGTGACGCAAAAGCGCCCTTTCCACCACGATATTGAGGTGGTATTCAAAGTTTGCACTGGAGACCACCAGGTCTGCCAGTTCGCTGATGGCGGGTGTTCCGCCCACCTTTTCCAGATGTTTGTTACGTTTCAGCCTGTCCAAAAGGGTGAGGATATCGATTTCTATGCTTTCATTAAACAGCTCGGCAATGGTGCGAAAGATGAGCTTGTGAGCAGGCTTGTAGAGGTATTCCTCTTTGATCATTTCGATGCCTTTGCTCACCACGTCGGCATCTATCAGCATGGCAGACAGAATTGCTGCTTCGGCGTTGATATCCGCAGGCAGAGAGCGTTCGGAAATCTTCTGGGGGTCTTGGGGTGCTGTTTTCTTTGCCATACTGGGGCTCAAGTTTTGGGGTATATCTTTTGCTCGTAAAAGCGGATCACAGGTGGGGGCACAAAGTCTGTCAAGGGTGCCTTCAGATCAGCCAATTGCCGCACCATGGATGATGATAGATACATATATTTGAGGGATGGCACCAAGAAGATGGTCTCTATCTGGGGCTTCAGCTTTTTGTTTGTGAGAGCCAAGGAAAGCTCATACTCAAAGTCTGACACCGCCCGCAGGCCGCGTATCATCGTGTTACACTCCATCTTCTGGGCAAAATCAACCACCAGCCCACTAAAGCTCATTACCTTCACATTGGGCATGCCGTTTGTGGCTTCATTACACAGGTTCAGGCGTTCTTCCAGGTTGAAATTGCTATCCTTGCCAGTATAATCTGCCACTGCCAAGATAACCTCGTCAAACATGTGGGCAGCCTTATTTAGGATATCCAGATGCCCCAAGGTGATGGGATCGAAAGTGCCGGGATACAAAGCGCGATGCATGGGGTTTACTTCTTCAGTGCCTGCTGGCGGATTGCTTCGATTTCGTCTATTTCTTTGGGGATGTTACGCGAGAGCACTATGTGCCCTTCCTCAGTTACCAATACGTCATCCTCGATACGCACACCGAGGCTTTCCTCTTCCAGATACAGGCCTGGTTCCACGGTGACTACATGACCGGGCTCCAATACAGCCTCACGCCCACCCACATCGTGGGTATCCATGCCCAGGAAGTGGCTCACGCTATGCATGTAATGCTTCACAATCTCTTGCGGCTCTTTGATCAAGCCGATGGCAAGGGTAGCTTCGGTGAGCAGCTCACGGGTGCGCAAGTTCATCTCTCCCAAAGTCATACCGGGCTTGATCATGCTGATGATTTGCTTTTGCACATCCAGCACAATCTGGTAAATCTGACGCTGTCTATCAGTGAAGTGACCATCAATGGGGAAGCAGCGGGTGATATCAGCGCTATAGTTTTCATAAGAGGCACCCACGTCCATCAGGACCAGTTGTCCGGCTTCGATGCGGCAATCGTTACGTCCATAGTGCAGAGTGGCAGCATTCACGCCAGAAGCAATGATGGGAGCAAAGCCCCAATTATTGATTCCACTTCTCTGCATCCGATAAAAGAGCATGGCTTCCAGCTCATATTCATACATCTCTGCTGTAACGGATTCCATCACGTCCATAATCCCTTGGCCGGTCACGTCAATCGCCTTTTGCAGGGCTTTGATTTCATGCTCATCTTTGATCATGCGCAAGGGGGATATCAGCTTGGTGATATCGGCAATGGCAAGCTGTGGATAGCGCTGGCGCAAGGGTTCCAACCGGAATAGGGGCAGGCTGAGAGGCATATTCAAAGACTGGGCTCCAAGGTTGCTCCACACTTTGGAAAGCAGCGGCGCAAACATACCCAAGACGCCATCATATTCATCGAGGAACTGAACCTTTTCCACTCCACTGATGTCTCTTGCTTCAGCAGGGGTCATTTTCTTGCCGTCCCACACCTCACGCTCAGGGATGCCACGCTCGATAAAGAGCATCTCACTGTGGGTTTCTCCCCTTTTGACTATCATCAGAACCGCCTCCGGTATCTTGAGGCCGGTGAGGTAGAGGAAGTTATTATCCTGTGTGAATTTGATCAGGTTTTCAGCGGGCTTGGCAAACACGATGGTGGCTTCACCATCCAAGAGTGAAGACGCCAGTTTTGCCCTGCGGTCAGCAAAGGGTATGTGGTTCATTATGTACTCCAATTGGTGGGTTTATCTTGGTATGGGAGCCGTGTAGGGCTTGGAAGTGGTTGTTAGTCCAGTCTTTTTGGCGTGATTTGTAAAGGTGCTTACCTTCAGTTCCAGGGTTTCGTTCAGAGCAATGGGCTGGTTCATCTTATACCGCATTGTGCCATCACTGATTACAATTTTCACATCCCATGCCGTATCAGTGAGCGTCCAGCTGCTGATTGCTTCTGGCAAGAGACTTTCTGTAATGAGGTTTTCGCCAAAGTCAGTTTGGGTGCGAGGGCTGATATACAGCTCAGAAATGGTATACTGAGAATCGTTGGTGATACTCATCATGCCAGCGGTGGCATTGATGTTCACTGTGGTGGGCAGACCGGGGCTCACGGTGCGGGTCTCTGAATCCGGCAGCACATAATTGCCAGAATAATTTACTGTGACTGTGGTGGATTCGGTATAGTAACGGCTCCAGCCGCTGCCAGCTACGATCTCCATGGGTTGGCCATTGTTGATGGCTACCTCCACGGAGGCGTTTGTGCGGTTTCTAATGCGCAATTCACCGTCTTCATCGCATGCCATTAACAGCAAGCCGGCGAAGATAATGAGGGCAATAATCGAAAGTTTACGCATTGCTAATACTCCTTTACTTTGTGCTTGCCGCAGGTTTGGCAGCAAGTTTCTTTATTTTGGTATATTCAGGTTTTTCCAGGCTTTTTACCGTTTCTGAAGTGATGGTACAGGATTCGATGGTGGGATTATCGGGGATTTCATACATGATCTCCAGCATAAACTTTTCCATAATGCTGCGCAATCCTCTGGCACCCGTCTTTTGAGTGATGGCGATACGAGCAATTTCCTGCAGTGCATCAGGTTCCCATTTGAGGGTAACCCCATCCAGTTCAAAGTATCTTTCATACTGTTTACAGATGGCGTTTTTGGGCTGGGTGAGGATTGCCATCAGGGCTGCTTCATCCAGCTCGTGCAAGGCACAGGTGACGGGCATTCTGCCAATCAATTCCGGGATGAGGCCATAACGCAGGAGATCTTGTGAGCCCACATGCTCAAAGATATTTGTCTCATCCACTTTGGCGGAAAGCTTCACGTCAAAACCTATCACCTTCTTATCCAGGCGTTCTTTGATGATCTTCTCCAAACCAAAGAAAGCGCCACCGGCTATAAAGAGGATATTCTTGGTATCCATCTCGATGAATTCTTGTTGGGGATGCTTGCGCCCGCCTTTGGGAGGCACGTTTACCTTGGTGCCTTCCAGTATCTTGAGCAGTGCCTGTTGCACGCCCTCTCCGGATACGTCTCTGGTGATGGAAGGCGTCTCAGATTTGCGGCTGATTTTATCCAGTTCATCGATATAGACGATGCCGCGCTCGGCTTTTTGGACATCATAATCTGCAGCCTGCAGGAGGCGAACAAGGATGTTTTCCACGTCTTCGCCCACGTAGCCCGCTTCGGTGAGGGTGGTGGCATCAGAGATGGCAAACGGCACCTTCAGATAGCGTGCCAAGGTCTGTGCAATCAAGGTCTTGCCGCTACCGGTGGGTCCCATCATCAGGATGTTGCTCTTTTCCAGCTCCACCTCATCGCCGGGTGCTTGGCGGAAGATACGTTTATAGTGATTATAGACCGCCACAGAGATGATCATTTTAGCGTTTTCCTGCCCGATCACGTATTGGTCCAAGTATTGTTTTATCTTGCTGGGAATGGGAAGCTCAAAATCACCCAGTTCCACGGCTGGCTCGCTGGATTCTATGATGTTGTTACACATGCCGATGCATTCATCACAGATATTGCCGGCGATGCCGCGAATCAGGGTTTGAACTTCCGATTCAGCCCTTCCACAGAAGGAGCAGCTTAGGTTTTTATAGCGATCCAAACATTCCTCCTTGGTTTGCTTGGTGATTGTAATTCAATGTGCACACCATGGGCACTATTGTCAAGGGATTATTTGCGTTGGCTGATCACTTCGTCTATCAAGCCGTATTCTTTTGCCTCGAGGGCACTCATAAAAAAGTTTCTATCGGTATCTGTCTCGATGCGCTTCAAGGTTTTGCCAGTATGCTTGCTCATCAGTTCGTTCATCACACGTCTCAGATACAGGATTTCCTTTGCCTGTATCTCGATATCGCTGGCTTGACCCTGGGCGCCGCCCATGGGTTGATGAATCATGATGCGGCTATAGGGAAGGGCTGTGCGCTTTCCGGGCGCACCGGCTGCCAATAGCATCGCTGCCATGCTGGCTGCCATTCCGATACAGATGGTGCTCACCTTGGGTCGGATATATTGCATCGTATCGTATATTGCCAAGCCGGAAGAGATTACGCCGCCAGGGCTGTTGATATACATAAAGATATCACGCTCCGGGTCTTCGCCTTCCAGGTGCAAGAGCTGCGCCACGATGGAATTGGCAAGGTTGTCTTCTATCACTCCGCTTACAAATACGATTCTATCTTTCAGCAGGCGGGAATAGATATCATAGGCGCGTTCACCGCGTCCCACTTGTTCGATTACCATGGGGATATAATTCATTATTCCTCCGTTGTTTCTGTGTTAGATTCAGTGCTTTCTTCCTGGTTCTGGGTTTCTGCAGGTTCCGGCTCCGGGATATAAAATTCCGCTTTGGCAGCCAGGCCGCGTAGCATGGTCCATCCTGTGGCATCATACTTGATCCTGTCTGTATCCAGCAATTCCTGATGTCTTTCTTTCCATGCTTCCACGGGGATATCTTCCAAGATTGCCAGATGCTCATAATATGTCTGCAAATCCTCATCAGAGAGCGCGGGCTCCAGCATTGCGGTAAGCTCATTTTCCAGATATATATTGATCATATATTGGCGCAATTGCATGCGGTATTGATGCTCATAAAACTGGCGCAGACGGCTGTCTGTTTCCTTCTTTAGGGCATCTTGCACCATATATTCAAGGCTGCGCTTGGGAAGCTCAAAGGGTTTGTCGGCATACAGTTTGCGCAGGATGGCAGAGTTTTCCAAATCCATATTCTGATGCTGGACGCCAGCTTTGAGATTGTCTGAAATCTCAGCTTTCAAAGTGGCAAGATCATCATAACCGGCATCTTTGGCAAATTCATCATCAATCTCAGGGATAGTCCTACGGCTGATGGAATTTATCATTATCTTGCAGGGATATTCAGTGTCGTTATCCAGATCGGGGAAAGCGTTCTTGCTAAGCAGCTTGATGGTATTTCCCATCAGATTGGCGGTGAATTCGTCTCCCACCTTTTTATCCACCAATTCCGGCAATGAGCGCATGGGCATGGAGTCGCCTGCCATCAGGACTCCCTTCACGGGCTCGCTGTTTTCTGCAGCTTCCACCGTGATATCACACATCACTATATCGTCTGCAACGGCAGTCTCCACTTCCTCTTCATACGCCCTATCCTGTGAAAGTCTGACAAGGATATTATCCACCTCTTCTTCCAAAACCATCGGAATGTGAGGAACCTTAAAGGGGTCCGGGATGGTGGCATCCACCTCTGGCTCGTGTTCTATTTCGATAACGGCTATAAAATCGCTGCCTTTCTCCCATTTCACGTCCATCACATAGGGGGTGAGGATATATTCAAGCTCATGTTCGTAGGCTGCTTTGCCAAAGTATTCATCGATGGAATCCTTGATAAAGTATTCGCTGATCTGGGGGCCGTATTGCTTTTCCACCATGGGAAGCGGCGCTTTGCCCATGCGAAATCCCTGAATCTGGACGTCGCGGGCACTTTTAGCCAAATATTTTTGATAGTCATTGTTGGCAGTTTCCGCATCAACCGTGAGGGTAATCTCTTTGGTGACCGGGTCAAGTTGTTTGATATCTACCTGCACTTTATTCTCCTATTTTTATTATCCAATATAATGATGGTGCGAAAGAGGGGATTTGAACCCCTACAGGAAAAACCTACTGGATCCTAAGTCCAGCGCGTCTGCCAGTTCCGCCACTTTCGCACATATTATTCAACTATGTTTTCTCACACTCCCCGGATTTATGCCATGGGAGCGTTGTCTATCAAGCGCGTACGCCCGATATATACAGCCATCAACATACGTGTATCTGCCTCTGCAACCTCTACTGGCAATAGGCTTTGCGGATGAACGCACTCTATATAATCTATTTGCCCGCCGGCTTTGTTGATAATCTCTGCGGCTGCTTTTATCAGCTGGCGGCTGTCACGCACGCCATCCTTGAAAAGCTGCTGGGAATGAGCAAGGGCTTGACTGAGACACAGCGCACGCTTGCGTTCATCTTTGTCCAAATAAGTGTTGCGGGAGCTCATCGCCAAGCCGTCATCTTCGCGGACGATGGGGCAGGGGACGATCTGGGTATCCAGATTGAGGTCTTGCAACATCTTTTGCAGGATCACCAGTTGCTGGAAATCCTTGGCACCCATATACATAAAGCCGGGCATAATGATATTGACAAGCTTCAAAACGATAGTGGTAACCCCGCGAAAATGCCCGGGACGGCTCTTGCCGCAATGCAGATCGCCTAATTTATCCACATCCACCCAGGTGCCATAATCTTCGGGATAGATATCGGACGCCTGGGGATAAAAGACATAATCCACGCCTCTGGCTTGCAGATGTTTCAAATCCCTCTCCAAATCGCGGGGATAGGTGGATAGGTCTTCGTTTTTGCCAAATTGGGCAGGATTTACAAAGATCGATGCCACTGTATGCGGATTTTCCTTAACGCTGGTATCCACCAAGGAAAGATGCCCCTCATGCAGGTAGCCCATCGTGGGCACGAAGCCCAGGCTGCCAGCGCTTTGCAGGCGGTGGCTGACTTCCTTCATGGCGGGGATACTTTCGATGAGTTGCATCAGAGTTTATACAGGCTTGTTATTTTCATCCAAAACAACGATGCGAGGCTGATGAACAGCGGCTTCGGCATCATCCAAAAGGCCATAATTGACGATGATTACAATATCGCCCACCATTGCCATACGCGCAGCTGCGCCATTGATTGCTATCTCTCCGCTACCTCTTTCCCCTTCAATGATATAGGTGGAAAATCTGGCGCCATTATTCACGTTGAATATTTCCACCTTTTCGGATGGAATCATTCCGGCGGCGTCCAGGAGGTCTGGATCAATCTTGATGCTGCCATTGTAATTGAGGTCACATTCGGTGACCCTTCCACGATGCAGCTTGGAAAGAAGCATATATCTAAGCATTTGTAACTCCATATTTTACAAGTGAAAGCCATGTTTTTGGGCATTCGCTCTTTGTCAAGAGCTTTCCTTGCATTTTTATCGGTAAGACCCAAAGTGAGTTTATCACTAATAATATAAGTGAAAATCACAAAATAAACCAATTATTCATTTATGCTACAGACAGCTTCCCTGTTAACCACCCTTGTCTCTCCCTTGTCTCAGCATGGGTGAGACAAGGGTGGTACAAGTGAGGCTAATGGGCAAGATGTGAGTTGGTAGGTGGTAAGCTCACGATCATAGTCATTTAATTATCATAATTCATTGCGAGCGTTAGCGAGCTCCCTAAGAGAGTCTCGGAAGAGACGATATTTCAGGTCAACTCAAACTATAGCTTTACGTTGCGAGTCTCGGAGAGACGGCATTTTAGGTTTTAGGTAATAGGTGGATTTTTAAGAAAAAGCCCCAAAACCTGAATGGGCTTTGGGGCTATAGGCTATTTGCCAGAGAGATGGATTACTTCATCAGAATCATCTTCCTGGTGCTGCTGTATTTACCAGCATTCATCTTGTAATAATAGACGCCACTGGAGACAGAGCGGTTGGAATTGTCGGTACCGTTCCACACAACAGTGTAGGTGCCGGCAGCTTTTGCATCATTGACCAGGGTTTTCACCAGCTGGCCTTTGATATTGTAGATTTCGATATTAACGGGGGATGCTTCCCTCAAGCTGTAGGTAATGGTGGTTTCAGGGTTGAAGGGGTTGGGGAAGTTTGCATTCAAGGCAGTGGTATGGGCAGGGATATCGTTATCGTCTGCATCGGTAACACCGGTAATCTTGAAATCATCCACCATGAAGAAGAAGGCGTCATCAGACACACAGTTGATAGCAATATAGACGGGAGTGGCGGCATAGGAGCTCAGGTTATAAGTATATTCCGTCCATTCATCAGGAACTGAAACGAAGCTATCACCGCTGATGATAGAGAAATCTGCAGGGTTAGTTCCGGTGGTGGAAACGCCAACTTTCAATCTCTCTAATCCATACTGTGCGGTGTAGCTGCGAGCCCAGAACTTTAGTTCCTGCGCATTTTCAATTTGTGGTGTAATCAGCCAGTCATTGTTGGCAGAACGGGTGGCAGCAAAGCAGGCTGCATACTTGTTGCCATTGTGAGGGTCTGCATCTGTCACGGGAGGAGTGGTGGCGGAAGGCACAAAGATGATGAAGGCCTGAGGCTGATAAACATTGGGCCAACTCGTATTTGTGATGCCATAAGTGACACCTTGATCCACATCCACCAGGGTCCAAGGTGCAAACTGGATGGCGAAGCTTTCATATGTTTCGAAGCTATCCTCAAAGATCACCTGGGAAGGTTGCAGGAAAAAATTTACGGTTGTGGTTTGATTGGCCATTACTGATACATTGTCATGAGTGACAGACATATAATTGGGATGGATGGCGGTCACGCTGTGAACTCCGGTGCTCACCTGCATGCTGTAGGCACCGCTGGGATCGGTAGTGGCTGTGTTGGCGGTTGTGTTGCAAAGCACAGTCACATCGCTGAGGGGCTCATTATGTTGATTATAGACAATGCCGGCGATGGTGCCAACCAGGGTGTCTTTGTGAACAGAATTGGAGAATGCAACAGGTGAAATTGCGTCGCCAGTATAAATAGCATTAACTGCATATTTATAAACACCGGAAGGCAGGGCATCCCAAGCGGTATCTACAAGGTAAGTAGAGGTGATGATGCTTGGCGTTAACAGAGTCCAGTTATTTTCATTGGCTTCATCTTCAACCAATAAGCGATAAACGTTGTATCCAATTAAAGAGCGTTGGATATTTCGTGTGCATGCATCACTAATTTGTGAATGTCCCAGCCTTGGGTTCCCCACATGTGCGTCTTTTGAGATGGCGTTGGGATTTGGGGGCTGCCAACTGACATTCACATGTGTAAAGTCATCAGCTTGATTGGCTATTACATTATAAGGTGGCAGTGCTATTTTCTTCATTCCTTGATTGGCAGTACCAATCACGTTTTTGTTCAATTACAATCCTGGGTATAATGTAGGTATCAATCACACAAGGGGTTGTGCCTACTGTATCCCCTGCAATTTTCGCAAAACCATAGTAATTAAAAAGCAGGATATTTGTCAAACAACATTTTGATGCTCGATTTCCCCATTTTTTCATGCTTCATTTTCCTTAATTGAGGTCTTATGTGTTCGCTTTATTTGAAGTTTTATCCTTGTAGTAATCATGATTTATTTTGGGCTTTATCGAAAGCCAATTATTTTGGTGTATGATGCGAAGTTTGTAGTGAGTTCCAACTGTGCGTATCGATATAGGTCTTTGATGGTCAATTTGGCTCTCGGCCCCCGTGCAAGGACATCCTGACAGGCGTTTTGAACAACGATTCTGATTTGCCCGCCGGTGAATGGGAATTCCGTGGCCAAGGGATTTAAATCAATGTTTGCGGCTCCGGGTATGGTATGTGGCAAATGGAGCTTCCACAATTTGTATCGGCATTTCTCATCTGGCATTGGTATCTCAAGCTTGTAATGGAAACGCCTACTCATAGCTTGGTCAAAGTTTTGGATAAGATTGGAGGTGACTACAAGGATTCCGGGAAATGTTTCCAGCTCTTCAAGAAAGATGCTTTGGATCACATTTTCCGTAATATCTACGCCACGATCAGTGTTGCTGCTACGTTTATGAATTATTTGATCGCCTTCATTGAGCAAAAAAACAGGATTTACTTTTTGGGAAATCAACCGCATTTCCTTGAATAGTTCCCTTGCCCGCTTTTCTGTGTTGCCATAAAAGGCACTTCGGATGTTATTTGCATCAATCATGATTAATGGGCGATCAAGCTCGTTGGCAAGCACTCCTGCAATAAAGGTCTTGCCTGTACCCGCTTCGCCATGGAGCAATATGTTGCAGCCATGTTGGATTGATTCGTCATTACTGAGCGAGGCGCTTATCAGCCCCCAGTTTTCCAGATTATTATGATGAGGATTTTCGATGCGTGATATCACGTTTTTAATAATAGATTTAGTTTGATCGGACAAGATTAATTGCTTTAGATTTTGTTGGACATAAATACGGGTGAAGTAACTGCTGCTTGCAAGGTATTTATCAAGGTCGAAAGTCTCGTTTGGCGCGATATCCACTAATTCCAAGGCTGTCTTTTCGCTAAGTGAGAGAGTGGTGTTTGAACAAATAGGCCCAAAAACCTCGATTAAGTCTTGTGCGTGCAATTTGTTTTTGTGAGTTAGAATGTCGGTGATTTGCACAAATTCTGTTTTGTTAACAGCCAAAAGCGAAGCAAGTGTGAGGATATTAGGTTCTTTGTATAAGCGATACTGGTGGAAATAGATTAGAAAGAGACATTTCTGCCAGAATGAATCGAGAGCATGCTTGTTAAATAGTCTGCTGAGATTATGGCTGGAATCAAGAGCCGATACTTGTTCCAAGATTTTGTCTAATACCCGGTTAAGCTCCTTCCCATAAAACACACTATGCGAAATGTTGTACTCTTGTATTAGCTCCGGATAGAAGCCAAATAGGATTTCAAGCGCATCGCAAATCACATTCAAAGGGTTGTTGCAGTCTTTGAATCCCTTTTCAATAATGGAAGCACAGCGTTGAAGCGGCGATTTGCCCAATAAAATATTCCATAACAAACCATTTAGGCGGTATAAGCCCTGTAACACGACACCGACATTAGTATGAAAATCCTGGCTTGGTGGCATAGCAAAGCTGAGAATTCCACGATCGATTAGACTGAGGATATAGTCAAACTCTTCTTTGAAGCAGGCAAATCGATTGGGAAGAAAACCCAAGATTTCAGATAAAGTAAAATCCAAGGTAAAGTTTTCTCTGGTTTGATTATAAATTCCTGAAATTACCTCCAAGTCATTGAGATTAAGATGGTATTCCTTGAGCGCAGGAATATCGTTTAGCTTGCTTAGTAACTCTGTCTTAACCGCCTCACCTTCTCTGTGAATACTTAATGCCTTATCTGCACCTGGGGTCAGCTCATGAGATTCCGGATTTAATATTTCTTCAGATTCCTCAGAGAATTCTTTTAGCTTTTGGTTTAATGAATTGTATGCCTCCAAGTGTTTGATTAAATTATTCTTCATATCGCCTCACATAGATTATTTTGTTTATTCCTATTATAACAACTAAAAGAAAAAACCCGCAAGAAAAAAGCTCCAAAACGGACAAGAGACTCTTATCCAATCCCTGGAAGTATCAATGGCAATCAAAATTGGTGCAAGTTGACAATCGAAGCAGGTACACACAAAAACCTTTGCTGAGTGCCACAATATCTGCTCCTGGTCAAATGTTATATACTTTTTGTATCGGCACAGGAGACAGTGTGATGGGCTTGTGTGATGAATGGTATTTAAGGGTTTGGGGTAGCGTTTCTCTATGTATTATAGAGGGCACTATTTTTTAGCCGATTTTGAAGCTCTATACGCTGTTGTATGGAGTCAGGATTTATCATTAATCCATGGACGTGGATCCGCAGTTTTGAACATCCAAAAAGCGGAACCACGCTGGTGATTCCGCTCCATTTACTTTTAGAATATCGGTTTTACTTCATCAGAATCATCTTTCTGGTGCTGCTGTATTTACCGGCGCGCATCTTGTAATAATAGACGCCGCTGGAGACGTTGCGGTTGGAATTGTCGGTACCATTCCAGACAACGCTGTGGTTGCCGGCAGCTTTATGATCATTGACCAAGGTCTTCACCAGCTGGCCTTTGATGTTGTAGATTTCGATGGTAACTGGTGTTGTATCCTGCAAGCTGTAGGTAATGGTGGTTTCGGGGTTGAAGGGGTTGGGATAGTTTGCATTCAAGGTGGTGGCAAGCACCGGAGCGCTGGGGTCATCAGCATCGGTGGCATGGTGTACATAGATGTCGTCCACCATCAAGAAGGAGCCGTTCTCAGAGACGCAGTTGATGGCGATATAGATGCGTTGTTCAAAATAGCCAGTGAGATCGTAGATATATTCTGTCCACTCTTCAGGAGCTTCGATGTAATCATCACCGCTGATGAAGTGAAAATTATTAGGATTGGTGCCCGTGGAGGATATACCAACCCTGAATCTCTCCAATCCATGTTCAGCATTGTAGCTGCGAGCCCAAAATCTGAATTCATTTGTGAACTTTATCTCAGGGGTGATCAGCCAGTCGTTATTGGGACCATCCACAGCTGCAAAGCAGGCTGCAACCTTGTCTCCTCCATGGGGCTGGGCGTTTTGCAAGGGAGGAATGGTGGCGGAAGGGGTAAAGATAATGAAGGATTGTGGGGCATGGGCGTTTTCCCAAGTGGTGTTTGTGATCCCGTAAGTGGTGCTTTGATCCACGTCCACCAAAGTCCAAGGTAAAAATTGAATGACGAAATCTTCGTAGCTTTCAAATCCATCTGCAAAGCCCGCCAGGGAAGGTGGCATAATGATATCCACGGTTGTAGTCTGATCTGTCACCACTACCACGTTTTCTATTATCACTTGCCCGTTGTCTGGGTGTATAATACTCAAGGTGTGGGTTCCAGATGCAGCCTGCACGCTGTATACACCATCGGAATTGGTGAAAGCAGAGGTTTGTGAGCCCATAACGAAAGCTCTATAAACTGGATTTCCCTTTTGATCCCGGACTGTCCCGGTTATAGTGCCAATATGGTTGATTTTGGTAAGTGCATTGGAAAAAGTAGGTATGGAGGCTAAATTGCCTGTATAGATGGTTTTTACTGCCCATTTATAATCATCATTAGGCAAATTATGCCACTGAGTATCTGTAAATGAATTGACAATTATGGGGTAGGGAGTGAGGGAAGTCCATCTGGATTCCTGATCTTGATATTCTACCGGAAAGCGCCAGATACGATATCCGAGGAAGCCACGCTCTTTTCCTCCATCTTCCATACCAGAGCTGCAGGTGGCAAAATCAGACATCGGAAACCTGAGCACACTACCCGGCATATTGATGGTGACATCGTCTATTAACCACAAGTAGTAGATTCCACTATCCGGGGGGCTTAAGGCATGGAAAGCAAGCTTAACAGACTGGCCTGCAAGGGAATCAAGAGGTATATTGATGGACGTTTGATAGCGATTAACTCCTGAAGGTTGGGCTGCTGAATCCCAAAGCACAGTCCAAGTATTTCCGTCGTCTGTGCTGGCTTTTACGTAGAAATGATCACCATGCGTGTCGCCCAAGTATACAAAGCTCCAAAAGCGTAAGATTGCATTGGGGTAACAGGTGAATTGAGGGGTGATCAGCCATTCATCCTGATGATCATTATCCCCCCACAGAACTGCCTGTCCGCTGCCACTGCGTGGATTATTGTAAATCAGCTGGGATATGCGCCCCATTTTTTGCCAAGTGGCCGTTATACCAGAGGGCATTACGTTTGTATTATTGATTATCTGGCTCCAATCTGCGGGTGGGAAGGCGTTTGTTTCAAATCCCTCCATGATAATGATGGGATCATGACTTGATGGTACCCAAGAGAGATTGACGTAGTTTCCTGCCTCTTCAGCCACCAGTTGAACAGGAGGATAGGTGGCTTCTGTGAGGTTGATATCTTTTAGAGTAGTCTGCGACGCAGTTATTACCACCCCATATTGGGTGACGGATTGATATCCTGGTTTTGAATAGATGACGGAGTAGCTTCCAGGAGACATAGCGATGGCGTATTTGCCGTTGGCATCCGTGAAACATGTATATGCTCCTGTGGTGATGATGGTGACACCTTCGAGGGGCAGATTCGTCATTCTGTCCTTTACTGTACCGGTGAAAGTACCCATCGAGATAGAAGCGAGGGGGTTGGAAAAAGCGGGGGCAGATAGGGCATTATCTGAATACACTGCCTTCACAGCATATTTATACAGACCAGCCGGTTGAGATTGCCAGGTGGTATCCACAAAAGAGGTCTCGACGGTGGAATTGAGAGTGAGCAAATCCCAATCGTCTTCGCTATTTTCCTGCCCTGCCGGCAAGCGCCAGACGCGGTATCCATCCAGCTCACTATATAGTTCTTGAGATCTATCAAATTCTGAACCATTGAGGGTGATGGGTGTAATCCCAGGTGCATTGCCTGCGGCACTATTATCCACAAAGCCTTGGATATTCCAGTTATAATTCAGGCTGGCAAGATTGTGAAGAGTATCCCACGCCCCCTCATAATAGATCATATTACCAAAGCCCTCAATGGCGGGACCCTCATCACAACCAGCAGGGTAGCCGCCATTCACGACACATTTGTAGCCAAACCACAATTCTTCCGTGCCAGTAATGGCAACAGGCGCATTGAGAAATACGGTGTTATAAGCATCAATCTGAGGAGTAAAAAGCTGATCCACCACCAGCTGAGCAGGTGCGGAAGCATCGCCGCCCTTCCAGACCCGGATCCTGTATGTGCCCGCTTGGGCAAGCCAGGCTTTGATTGCATAAAGCTTCATGCCTGCATACTCTGTAAGAGCTGAGGCAGGGAAACGAATGGCAACATCAAAATTGGAGGGAATACCGGTTCCAATGCTGGCATAATTGGTGCCAGAATCATAGTGTAACCACTCTGCAGCCCGTCTCCAGGTGACATTAACGTTGGTATCAACTATTTCAGCCTGTACATGACCTGGTGGATAGTGGGTATCTCTAATAGCTCCGCTATGCGTGCCGCTTGCCACAGGAGTGGTGGCTTGTACAGAGGTTTCAATCCCAAGATTGGCATCGGCAAGCGGGGGCGTTTTTACGGAGAAAACTCCAACTTGGCCGCCTGTAACATCTGCGGCAAGCAAAGATGTAACCATGCCCAATGTAAACAAGGCGGCGAGGACAAGTGATAAACGTTTCATGGGGTTTCTCCTCTCTAAGGTTTAGATAATGTTTATGATCAAGTGCGTTACAGAATTTTCCAAACGCAAAATCAGATTATCAAGATTGCAGTCTTTAAGTGCGAGTATCCAATAGTTATAAATCCTGTCAAGAATAAAATGATTGGCATTCCCCCATTTTTTAAATCAGCCTTATTTTCATTTGCCATGGATCGATCAAATCATCTTTATAAGGTGATGTATTATAGTGGGTAACC
>JAAYJN010000042.1 GCA_012522935.1 Candidatus Cloacimonadota bacterium
CATTCCTGCAGTCTGTAAAAGACAGCATGACCAAAGGAAATCATATTGAAATTCGCGGCTTTGGCACTTTCAAGCTCAAAACCCGAAAACCCCGCAGGGGACGCAATCCCAAAACCGACGAGAAGGTTCCAGTGCTGGCTCGCACCGCTCCCACCTTCAAGTTTTCACGTGAATTTAAGAACGCTGTGATCGACATTAAGGTACCCGAATAAAAGGTAGAGGCTATTATGCCCTGCGGAAAGAAACGTAAAAGACACAAAATCGCCACCCACAAGCGTAAAAAACGCCTCCGTAAAAATCGTCATAAAAAGAAATAGACTTCTTAAAAAGGGTTGCCGGTTGGCAGCCCTTTTTTGATGGCAGCAAGCTGCAAGACGTATCTTTATAATCATCAGCAGAATAAGCCCGCTTTGAGCAGTAAAATGAAAGGGATACCAATTTAGTTCTTGACAGAATCGCCCCACTTTATTTCTCTGACATTAGCCTACAGACCCTACATAGAATGCCCTCCGAAGCGTGGGAGCACCACCCGGTGTCTCCCACGTTTTTGTTATTTAAGGATTAGGCTTGAGATCGGGCAAGTGATACGTAAGGGGAATCCAGTCTGGAAAAACAGCCCTTAATCTGCATTCCAATAGTGCTGATAAAGATTTTCCTTGATTGATTTTGGGCTTGCAATATCTTGACTCTTTTAGTAAAAAAGCCTTGTATTAAGGAGTGATACGATGAAAATAATAGAAGGTAAGCTGGTCTCCAAAGCTTATCGGTTCAGCATTGTAGTGAGCCGCTTCAATGAATTTATCAGCGGCAAATTGCTGGAAGGAGCTTTGGACTGTTTGAAGCGCCATGAGGTGCGTGAAGAAGACATCAAGGTGATTTGGGTGCCGGGTGCTTTTGAGATTCCCCTGATAGCCCAAAAGGCGGCGGAAGACATGAATGCTGATGCCGTGATTTGTTTGGGAGCCGTGATCCGCGGTTCCACTCCCCACTTTGATTATGTGAGCGCCGAGGTGAGCAAAGGCATCGCCAACGTGGGTCTGAAGCTGGGTAAACCGGTTATATTTGGCATCCTCACCACAGACACATTGGAGCAGGCCATCGAGCGTGCAGGCACCAAGGCTGGCAACAAAGGCTTTGACGCGGCTGCATCTGCTCTGGAAATGGTGGATTTGCTGAAGGAAATGGAGAATGGGGCTAAGGCGTAAGGGGCGTGAACTGGCTATGCAAACTCTTTATGCTCTTGGCTTTGCCGAGACCAGTGACGAGTTTGTGGAGTATTCGCTGCTGAAACAGTATCCGGAAGTCTTCCATCAGCTATTGACCTCGGAGAGGATAGATTATAGCTCTCCCTTGAGCGCTTTTGCCGAGGAATTGATCAAAAATACCATCATCAACCTGGATGATATTGCGGATCAAATCACCAAACATAGTGCCAATTGGAGCATGGAAAGCCTGGCGCCACTGGAGCGCAGCATGTTGCAAATTGCCGTGTATGAGCTGATGTTTACGGATACACCTCCTGCAGTGGTGATCAATGAAGCCATCGAAATCTCCAAAAAATACTCCAGCGAAGGGGCTGGCAAATTTCTGAATGGCATCCTGGATGCCGTGTCTAAAGAACTGAAAGATACCCAAGACCAAAGGAGATAAGATGACAAAGACGCAAAACCCCACGCCGCAACAGCCTTTGGTGTGTTCCATCGGCGTGTTTGCCCACAATGAAGCCGCCAATATCCGCCTGCTGTTGGAATCCCTTAGCCGGCAGAAGCTGAAGGATGTGACCATCCACGAAATCATCGTGGTATCCAGCGCCAGCACGGATGGCACCGATGAAATCGTGAGCAAATATATGGAGGAAGACCCCCGGGTGAAACTGATTACTCAGGAACGCCGGGAGGGCAAATCCGCTGCCATCAATCTCTTTATCGCTGCTGCCACACAGGAGCTCTTGGTGGTGATCAGCGGAGACGTGATACCTGCCGCCACCACCATCGAACAGCTGGTATCTGCCTTCAAGGATGGCTCCATCGGCGCCACGGGTGGACGCCCCATGCCCGTGAATGAGAAAGAAAGCTTTATGGGCTATGCCGTGCATCTTTTGTGGCGTTTGCATCACCGGATGGCGATGTTGAGCCCCAAACTGGGCGAGATGATAGCCTTTCGCAAGGTGATGGATGAGATTCCGGCAGAATCCGCCGTGGATGAAGCCAGTATCGAAGCCCTGGTGCGCGAGGAAGGATTGAAGCTGAGATACATCCCCACAGCGCTGATTTACAACAAGGGTCCCAATAACCTGAAAGACTTTATCAAACAGCGTCGCCGCATCCAAAACGGTCATCTCTGGCTGAAGGAAAAGCAGGATTACAAGGTGGTTTCCCAAGATAGCGGTACCCTCTTTTGGATCCTGGTGGATGAAGCCATCCAATACCCCTTGCAAATCCCCAAGATGATGGCTGTGATGGGGCTGGAAATCTATTGCAGAATGTTGGGCGCATGGGATTATCGGGTGAAGGGGCGCAATCCCTTTGCCTGGGATATTGCCCGCAGCACCAAGGATTTGGGGGAGCGTTAAGATGATTTGGCTGATGTGGCGGATGTTGGGTTATTGGTTTATGAAGCGCTTGGGTTTTCCCAAGATGCTGCCCATCAATTATACCGTGAGCCTGTTGTACACCTGCAATTCACGCTGTGCCACCTGTAATGTATGGAAAAAGAAGGCGCGCAATCTTACTCCGGATGAATACCGCAAGATATTTAAGAGCGTGGGCAGGGCTCCCTATTGGATCACCTTCAGCGGTGGAGAACCGTTTTTGAGGGAAGACCTGGATGAAGTGGTTACCAGCATCTACCAGATTTCACGCCCTCGCATCATCAATATCCCCACCAATGGCATCCTCACCAAAACCATTGTGGAAAAGACCGCCGCCATCGCCAAGGCATGCCCCAAAGCGCAAATCATCATCAATGTCTCCATCGATGGAGTGGAAGATCAACACGATGAAATCAGGCGCGTGCCGGGAAATTATAAAAAGGCGATTGCCACCTTCAACCGTCTGAAAGCATTGAAACTTCCCAATCTGAGCGTGGGCATCCACACGGTGATCAGCAAGCTGAATGTGGAGAGCTTTGCCTCCATCGCCACAGAGCTGATGCGCCTGGAGCCGGATAGCTATATCACAGAGATTGCGGAGGAAAGGGTGGAGCTGGATACCATTGGAGCGGATATCACACCCTCTTTGGTGAATTATAAGAGTGCGGCAGACTTTCTGATCCATCGCATCAAACGCAGCAAATTTAAGGGCATGAACAAGATAACGATGGCTTTCAGGATAGAGTATTACAATCTGGTAAAACGCATCATGCGCGATAAAAAGCAGGTTTTGCCGTGTTATAGCGCAGTGGCATCCGCCCAGATATCCCCGGATGGAGACCTCTGGCCCTGCTGTGTGAAAGCCACGAATATGGGCAACCTGAGACAAAGCAACTATAACTTTCGTAAGATCTGGTATTCTGCGGAAGCCGAATTGGAGCGCCGTTCCATCCACAGACGTGAATGCTGGTGTCCCCTGGCAAATGCTGCCTACACCAATATGCTGATGGATTTGCCCACTTTGTTCCGCGTCTTTTGGCGTTCTCAGATTAAATGGTGGAGTTGATATGATAACCCTCAGCAGCAAGATGCAATCCCCGCCCTCGGCAGTCCTGGAATACCAGGTGGAGCGAGACGGTCGCTATGGATGGTTCCTTGCGGTTTGGCATCCTGAAGAGCATCATATATTGGAAGAGATTCAAGCAGAGATCAAGCTGGAGATCATGAATTCCGACGTCATGAATATCAGCAAGATCGAGGCGGAAAAGTGGTTGAAGAATTTCTTTGCGGATTATCACTGGCGTTTGCATGCCAGCCTGAGACGCAGTGAACTCAAGGAGCAGGGCATCTCGCTGTTTTTGGGTTTGATGTATGATAACGAAATCTACTTCGTCCAGTTTGGGCGTCTCTTTTGCGTGTTGGGCGATAAGAAGAAATATGCCTCCGTGGGCAGAAACTGGGAAAACTCCCACCTGCAAACCCTGGAACAGATGAACCTCTTGGGGATGTCTGCCCAGGAAATTAGGGTGAGACCCCAGAAGGTGGTGATCCCGGAAAATCAATTTCTGTTGGTATTGCCCGGGCAGATGGCGCGTGATCTTTTTGGTAATAGTTTTGATCCCGGCAGCGTGAATGCATTGTTGGATTCGCTGGCAACCCGTCCGGGAGCCCTGTGGCTGCTTTTGAGGCATGAGCCCAGCCAGCAGCGCACCAAACGGCGCAAGTTTTCCAGCCTGCATATTGCCACCGGCATCCTCTTTTTATGCACCATCTTGGCTGTGATCTATGTCAGCTTTGGAGGACGCTTCTTTGAGGTGGCGTGGCAAAGGGCAAGGATGCTGTTTCAAAGCAAAACAAAGCCCATCCCCCTGCAGGAGATTCCAAACTATCTGAATATTGAAAACCAGAGGATGAGAGGGATGCTGGAGCAAGCCCTCAAAAGCCCTGCCCGCAAGGTGGAGCTGAAGTTTGCCTGGAATACAGACCTTCCCTTCCAGGTGACCGCTGCCCCGGGCTTTGACCTGGAAAACATCTACCTTGCCACAGGTAACAAGGTCTTGGCATTCAACAAAAAAGAGCGCAACCTGCTGTGGAGCAGAGATATGGAGAGCAAGGTGCAGGGCATCACCTGCAGCAGTGGCGGCTTGATGGTAAACATGGAAAACAACCAACTCTTGAATCTCAATCATAAAGGCGAAACCAATTGGCAGCTTCCATTGCAGGGGCATGCACCGCAGCATCACTCCCTCAAACCCATCGAGATTAGCAATGGCAACAATCCCCGCCTGGATGGCAGCCTGCTCATTATCCCCAACAGCCGCGGCATCATCGCCCTGGATATCAATACTGGAGAGGCGTTTAGTGAAATCACTTTCAAGGAAGACCTGCAATACCTTTCCGCCTACGATAGCTTCCAATCCTGCTTTTATGCCGTGGTGCAAAACGAAATTATATGCATAGACCTCAAAATACTAAACTAATCATACTCTTGCTGCTACTTCTCTGCGGCTCTTTGGCTGCCGTGACGGGAGATATCAGCCGCACAGGCCTGGCACGCCTGCAGTATGATGGCGGAGGGGATTGGTACAACGATCCCGAGGTCTTGCCCAATCTTGCCCGCTTTCTCAACCAATCCTTGGGCACCAATTTCCCCATCGATCAGGCTGTGGTGAAGGCATCCGATATCAAGCTGTTTGAGTATCCCTTCATCTATCTCACCGGGCATGGCAATATCCGTTTTAGCGATAAGGAGGCGGATAACCTGAGGCAATGGATGCAAAGAGGCGGCTTTTTGTATGCCGATGATGATTATGGGATGGATGAATCCTTCCGGAGGGAAATCAAGCGTATCTTCCCGGAATACAGCCTCACGGAGATAGGTCCCGCTCATCCCCTCTTTACCTCGTTTTACGACTTCTCTGATGGTCTGCCCAAGATTCATGAACACGACAACCAACCTCCCCAAGCCTTTGGCATCTTTGATGATACCGGCCGCATGCTGTGCCTTTACACCTATGAAAGCAACATCAGCGATGGCTGGGCAGACCCCGGCACCCACAACAATCCGCCAGAGGTGAGGGAAGCCGCCCTGCGCTTTGGCGTGAATATCGTCTATCACCTGATAACCCGCTGATGCCATGAGAATCTGCGTAATCTCCGACGTCCACTTCAAATACAAGCACAAAAGCGAGGCTGACCGCCAAAACGCCGCCCTCTTTCTGGATTTTCTTTCCTCCAGCGTGGGACGCTATGACCTGATGGTGCTCAATGGAGATATCTTTGACCTCTACAACGAATGGAAATACAGCATCATCCGCCAATACTTCCCCGTCTATCACCTGCTTGCCAATATCCGGGAGGCTGGCTGCCGCATCGTTTTTATCAGTGGCAATCACGACTTTTGGTTCAATGGCTTTTTGGATAAGGACCTGGGTATTGAGGTGTATCACGATCAGTTTTATCTGGAGGCGGATGGCATGCGGATGATCTTCAGTCATGGGGATCTGTACACCAGCAACGATGTGCGCTACCAGCTCTTCCGCCGCCTCATCCGGCAGCCCTTCATCAAGTGGATATTCAACCTTCTACATCCAGAGCTGGCGCTTTTTATAGGGGCAAAGATGTCCCGCTCCAGCCGGGTGCGCCGCGTTCCAGGCTTTATGCAAAGCCGCCGCAGCCAAGGCCTGCAAAGCTGGGCAGAAAAAATGATTAGCAGGAAAAAGGCGGATATCGTTGTATTAGGACATAGCCACCGTCCCGGCATCCACGCCATGGGTGGCGGACATTATGCAAATGCCGGGGATTGGATCAAAAACCACAGCTATCTGGAAATAACAGATGGAAGTATAAAACTAATATATCATAATAAGGAGAAAGCCCAATGAGAAACACGACACTACCGCTGCGCGCCCTCATCATCATCGCTTTGCTGATGAGCCTGAGCCTGTTGAATTGTAACAACACAAGGTCGTCCTCAAAAGCCCCCGCTCCTCTGGAGGAACAATTGCAAAGCAACCCGCAAGAAAACGTGGTGAATCTCACCATGGAAACTACCTATGGCAATATCGAGCTGGAGCTCTGGCCTGATATCGCACCCAAGACGGTGCAAAACTTTATCGATCTATCCGCCGAAGGCTTCTACAATGGCCTTTACTTTCACCGTGTGATACCAGATTTTATGATTCAGGGCGGATGCCCCAACACCCGTGATGATGATCGCTCCAATGACGGCTCTGGCAGCCCCGGATATCAGTTTGAAGATGAATGCTATGACGATGGTGAGCCCATCACCGGCGTAGTGAATGATGAAGACACCGCCATGCTGGTATGGAATGAGTATATCATCCCTTATATGCAGACAAACCAAACCCCGCAGGCAGAGATCTTTGAGATTGTGAAAGAGGTGCAAAGCACACAAAGCGGCGATCCCATCATGGGTAAAACCGTGGAATGGTATCAAAACCGTACCGGCATCGATAAACCCCTTTCCCAAAAGATACTGAAAGCCCAGGTGCTGTATTCCTATCTGTGCATGGCAAATTCCGGTCCCAATACAAACGGCTCCCAGTTCTTTATCGTTACCGCCAAAGACGGCACTCCCTGGTTGGATGGAAAGCACACCGTGTTTGGCAGAGTAGCCTCCGGTATGGACGTGGTGCATAAGATCGAAAACCTGCCCCGCGACCCCCGTGACAACCCCAACAAAGAAAACCAAGCATTTATCAATAACATAAAAGTGCAAGAATAAGAAAAGGATAAGAACCATGGCACGCAATTCCGAATCTGCCCTGCTTGGCGAAATCCTCTCTTGGCTGAGGCAAAATCAATATGTATATCTTGCCACTTGTGATAAAAAGCAGCC
>JAAYJN010000043.1 GCA_012522935.1 Candidatus Cloacimonadota bacterium
GGATGGTGATGCCCTCGCCATCTTCAAATAATACCACCTGGCGGTTCACCACCTTTTGTCCGTCTATAATCGCTTCTCCCCCATAGGCATAGATAAAGCAGGTGTGCCCCAAAGGTGCGGGGAAGCTTGCCTTCTTTCCGGCGGGAATCACCACATCCCAATACTGGGGTTCGATCATGATGTCTTCCACGGCGCCTTTCACGCCCATATATTCTCCGCTCAACACCTTCACGCGGGCACCATTATCGTCCGTCACTTCCTGAACCTGATGTTTTTTCACGTCCTGATAGCGCGGCTTCATCATCTTATGGGAGGCAGGCAGATTTGCCCACAACTGAAAGCCGTGCATACTGCCACTCTCATCTGGCTTGGGCATTTCCTGGTGGATAATCCCGCTGCCAGCCGTCATCCATTGCAGATCACCGCTGCCGATCACGCCGCTATTGCCAATGCTATCGCCGTGTTCAGCCGTGCCTTTCAGTATGTAGGTGATGGTCTCTATCCCGCGGTGGGGATGCCAGGGGAAACCTGCCAAATAGTCTTCGGGATTGTCGTTGCGAAAATCATCCATCAATAAAAAGGGATCAAAGAGAGGGACGTCGTAGTATCCAAAAGCCCGGTACAGCTTCACGCCGGCACCCTCGTTCACCCTCTCTGCCGTTTTAAGTAGTTTTATCTTTCTCATGGTTCCAAGTCCTCTTTTTATTAGATAATATAGGGCTTATCCCCTATTTGGACAACACCAGCTTCAAGGTGCTGCCATAATGGATGATGGCTCACAAAAACTCTTGTTGACACAACTTGGCATTTTGTTTTTAATGTAATCGGAGCTTTTGAGAAAGATGGAGCGTGGTCAAACACATCTCTTTACAGAGTATCCCAAAACATTTAAGGAGAACCTTATGTATTGCTCAAACTGTGGCAAGGAAACACCTCCCCAAGCATTTGTTTGCCCAAATTGCGGTGTAAGCCTCAATAACAATCAGCCCGTGCGTCAAGACGATTCCAAGGATTGGCTCACCACCCTGTTGCTTTGCATATTTACAGGAGGATTCGGAGTTCATAGATTCTATACCGGACATACCACAATCGGCATTATTCAGCTTTTCACTGGCGGTGGCTGTGGAGTGTGGGCGCTGATAGACCTGATCCAGATTGCCACCGATTCCTACCGCGATGCGAATGGCAACCCCCTGGTTAGGAAAAATTAGGCTCTCACGAGCAATAGTTTCTGTAACCTGGATCACATGTCTCACCCTTATTCTGGCTTTATATCCTTTGGAAAGCCTGGAGCAAGGGTGCAGCCTGTGCATCATCAAAAACATTAGTGGATACAATTGCCCCGGCTGTGGCACAACGAGGGCTGTTTCCGCTATTTTGAAGGGCAAATTCGCTGCCGCGTATTCTTATAACCCATTTATCATCATCATCTTTCCCCTGCTTTTTTGGCTTATTATCAGGGAATTGGCTAATAGCATCCATACAATCTGGCGATGGATAGCGGAAAAGCGGAGAGCAAGACACACTTAAATTTAAGGATAATATTTAGTTAGGGATATATATACCCCCTTTAGCAGGCTTCATTTCTTTTGGCTGGAGATGATGCCACTTTATCCCCGTCTTTATATCTGCCTGCCCCTTCCATCCCATAAACTGCGCCAATAATGCCTTTTATTAAACAGCTACATTAGTCACGCTTTTTGTTGTGATCTCTGTTTCATTCGTATGAATATTCTCCCTCTCACCACCTTCCTTTCCTATTAGATGTGGTTGCGATGTGGTTGCGCCTCCCAGCGATTTGCTGGGTATCGCAACCACATCGCAACCACATCTCAATAAGAGCCGAGCAGGAAACGGTTTGATATGTATAGAGTATCAAGTGAAGTTGCAATTTGGAAGGTCTGCTTATTGCGGCGCCCTTCGCCGATGGCCTGGCAGCTGCGATAACCTGGATGAAATTCAGGCTGGACATCATGTCCCGGGGCAAAAACATGAAAGAGAGCAAATTTCACAAAAGCGTGATTAGCACACGCTTGATCCAGCTTGAACACAACAAAGCGGGAGACGATTGCTCCCGCTTTGTTTTTAACAGTTTTTGTCTTTACTCAAGTTCTGGCAAATCCCTTTCCGCGGTTACCCTGAAAAACCGTTTTGAGAAACGCAAATTTACAAGAATGGCATAGGTGGGGCCAGGAGTGGGACCGTCGAGACTGTAATTCAACTGAGTGGTTTCGGGTGGGAAGCTTGGATCATCGTTCCCCCAAATCTTAAAACAGCTGTATGGGGCAGTATAATCCCATTTCATCAATGCATTGTTATTGTCATAATTTAAGAATTGTAGATTGCTGACTGGCGGCAATGGGCTCCAGGTTGTTATCTCCGGGGCACTGAGGTTATTATTTTCGTTGGTTTCAACGATAGCGTTGTGCGTATCCACCCGCGCCCAAACGGTCCAGTCTCCGGCAATGTCCGTGCTCATCAGGGGAGGGTTGACAAACTTTGTTTTACCCGCTGACAGGTCGGTCACGAAGCCATGATAGCTCCCCTCGGTTCCAGCCGCAGGCGCTGTGGGCATATTTGGATAAAAATCCACTCTGATGTCGCCCAAGTAGTCGTGAGTTCCAATATTTTTAATGGTAACGGCAGAGGCTCTAATCCCGCAAACATATTCATCAGTCTGCGTAATCATGATATGATCTACAACAAGGTCAACATCGGAGCCAAGCCAGAAAATGGTATCATAAGGGTCATTTTCATAGGCGGAGCCGCTGAAATTACCGGAGAAATTTGTGAGGAAGATTCTGCCCAGGCTGGTGCGTTTGCGTACGTTTCTGTAGGTTTGATAAGCTGTTGGGCGACGAGGAAACTCGAGGTTGTCCAAGGTCAGGGTTTGTGTGTTACCAAAGGTGATGAGAGAACTATCGAGTATCCCGGTGCTCAAGCTGCAGTTTGATAATTGATTACAGATAGAGCCTGATTTAAAATAGATGCCCATGATGCCCATGTGTTCAAAAACGGTATATTCAGCCTCGAACGTTCCACCAGAATTTACGGCGAAATCGAAGAAACTCGATGAATTTTCTCCTGTGAGAGTGGCAACGATGGCAGTGGGTTGTGACCAAGATTTAAAAGCGCCGCCATTATTTATGTTAAGTGACGTACCGTTGCCCATTTTGAGTTGGCCGTTTGGAAAGAT
Source organism: Candidatus Cloacimonadota bacterium (assembly GCA_012522935.1). Taxonomy (GTDB): domain Bacteria; phylum Cloacimonadota; class Cloacimonadia; order Cloacimonadales; family Cloacimonadaceae; genus UBA3900. The sequence continues at coordinate 3,197 of JAAYJN010000043.1, forward strand.
GCTCAATTTACCCGAATTGTTAACATTGATGTTGCCTTTACTGATAAAACTAAAGCCCTTAATCCGGAATTCACCGCTGTTAACAATGATGTTTCCGTTACAAACGATAGGGATTCCTGATGTTCCCCAAGTCTCGACTATGGCTTCCGGGTTGTCCTTCTCGATGGTCAAATTATGGAGGTGGCTTCCAATCTGAGTGAATGATATAGTATTATCCCCAGAACCCTTGATGAGGAGGGTACCGCCGGTGGGTTGGAAGTCATTTCTCAGGCAATTAAAATCTCTTACTACAGAGATGGTCCCACCTCTGATGCTGGTGGAGAAAGGATTGGTGTCTGGAAACACCATCCCGGCATTGGTAAAATTAAGACTGCCGCTGGTGATTTCAAGAGAGCCGCTTTGCATGTGTGAATAAAGGAAACCCGCACCTACTTGCGTGATGTTAATTTCACCACCTGTGATGTGCATACTACCATTCAACGAAATGTTTGATGTGTTGATATTCATTTGGCAGCCTTCATTGCACCAAAAATTACCTTCGAGCGTTGGGTTCAGGACGTTGTTGATGGTCAAGGTGCCACGACGGCTTACATCCAAGGCCCCTGCCAGCCATTTGTAATTTTGACAGGTCACGTTCAGATACACTCCGGACGTGGGGCTTTCAATACGGAAAGCATTTCCGCCACTTCCGGGCGGGGTTTTGTCCACAACGATGGTATAAAAATCTTCATCGGTTTTACAGGCTTGGAAACCGGGACCGTTGAATACGAC
>JAAYJN010000044.1 GCA_012522935.1 Candidatus Cloacimonadota bacterium
ATATCGCCCAGATAGGCGGTGCCATAGATTGGGACAAGGGTTTCCTGGTTGATATCGCCGCCCAGCTCAGCTCTGCCCTGATCTCGGAAGTGGTGGAAGATTTGCCTGTGCAGGTAGCCATCAGCGGAGACCTTGGCTTCTCTTGGGGCAGCTATGATTCCAAACAACCAGGCATGACGCTGGCTGCCGATATCACGGCACCTTTTTTGGTGATTCCCGAGATCATAGAGCTGGAAGATATCAGAATCAAAGCACACCAAGGTCCCCAGGCTTTGGTGGTGGACGAATTTTATGTGGAATCCAAAGACTTTGGGAAGGTGAAGGGTGTGGGCGGCCTGGATTATAACTTCATCACAGGCAACTTCTTTGAAGGCAACAACCGCCTCAAGATCAGCGCCGAAAGCGACATCTTTGGATGGCTGGAAAAGAACATTGATTATATCCTGGAAGCCGAAGGCAACGTGTATTTATCCTGCGAATTGGGCACCCATGAAGAGCAGTTTATGGTCAAAACCGGCAACCTGGATATCCGCAATGGTTATTTGCAGATAAAGGATCAAACGGAGCCAATTACATCCATCAACATGGCAGCCAGCATCTTGGATAACAGGGTGGATGTACAGCGGGGAAGCCTGGTGATGGGCAACGGCAGATTGAGGTTTTTCAATGAATTTGAGGAGGATACCAGCAACCATTTTGCGATCAGTTTCCTGGATTTGGGCGTCTTCAAAATGGCGATTGACGAGCCGGGAATCTTAGCCAATATCCCCTTCTTCACCACTGCCCGCAACCTCTCCAAAGTAATGCTGAGAGGCCGCAACACCCCATACCTCAGCGTGGTGGGTCCCTTTGATGATATGAAGATTATTGGCGATGTCTTCGTCTCTGACGCTCAGGCATTGTATCCACCCAATACCAGCAACCTGCTCAACCTTATCTACAGCTTCCGCGGAGTATTGTCACGCCCTGAAGTGGAGCAGGATAGGGATGCCACCATTCCTCTGCCCTTCAACCTGGATATCAAAATCCATCTGGGAGACAACGTGCGTTACGTAACCTACCCGCTCAAGCTGGACGTTCTTCCCGGCGGGCTGTTGCATCTGGTATATGATGGGCAGGAGTGGAGTGCCAAGGAAGCCAAATTCAATTCTGAGCGCGGACAGATAGATTTCTTGGGCAACGTCTTCCATGCAGAGAGGCTGGAATTGAGCATCCTGGAATCCCAAGACCTCTTTATCTTGGATGGATCTTTCATCAAACGCAGCGCCGATGGCACCATCATCACCCTCACCCTCAGCACCAGCCGGGATAGCTCCAAACCGCTGTTTGAGAGGCTGGAATTTAACCTCACCAGCGACAACCCACAGGATCATTCCATCAGCGACATACTTGCCCGGTTGCGCTATAGCCAACCTTCCGGCGGCATGGATAGCGATCAGGAGATACACCTGCAGGATGAAGCCTTGTCTTTGATTTCAGACAACCTGAACACCCAGCTGGTATCTGCGATGTTTTATCCCCTGGAAAACCAAATCCGCCGGATATTCAGACTGGATGGCTTTTCCATCAACACCGGCTTTATCCAAAACCTCTTTAGCGAATACTCCAATGATCCAGACAAACTGGCTCAGTATATGGATTTGGAACATCTGATGAGCGATATCGCCCAGTTTTCCTCCACCATTTTGCTGAATAATCTCTCCATCTCCGCCAGCAAATATCTGGCAAGAATGGTATATCTGGAATACACCCTTGGCTTGCAGGAAGCTACAGACCTGCAAAAGCGCACCAGCATCCTGGTCTCCCACGATACATCTCTGAGGATGTTTTTGCCCAGACAACTCAAGCTGGGCTACACCTTCAAATATGAGCCCCAGGACACACGCTTTTCCCATGAAGTAATGTTGGAGCGTTCCTTCCGTTTTTGGGGCTTGTAATCCCCCGGACAGTGCATAAGCTGATAACAAATAATCCCCATTTTGAGCAAAACACAATAAATCCTTTGACAAAATGACGCAGTCCAAAAACTATGATTCCAATGAAAATCCCCTGGAGGAAAACATGGTCGAGAACACCGGAAATCAAACTATTGAAACACCAGTGGTTCCTGAAAACAAAAAGCCTCAGGAGTCAGGCTCCCCTGCTTCCTTAAGAGATAAAACTGTCAAAGCCAAAGCCATGGTTGATGACCGCGATCCTTCCCGCAAGGTCAGCCTTGTGGAGCTGATCATGATTCTGATGCTTGTGGGCTTGGTGTTGGTCTTCATCTTTGGCATGCAGCAAATGAAGATAGACAAAGAAAAAGAGCTGATAGCCCAGCATAAGGTAGAGGAAGTAATCCCCGTTTTTGAACAAATTCTCAAAAGCATTGATAACTATCGCAAGCAAGACGCTTTTGGAGACTACCCCATGTCTCTGGACGAGCTTGGCACGTTTGAATCCGAAAGCTTTACATTTGACTATTCCTATGAAGAGATGATAGTGAAAGGCATCACCACAGAGGCCTTTGGCAAAAAGGGGATTGAAATAATTTATAGCATCACCAACCAAGTTTATGAGGTGGATGATCCCAATACCAAGGAAAAGCCCACTATCAAAGACGAGTGGCTGCCATAATAACCGACAATCCAAATCTTTAAAGCCGTGGATTCATTCTGCGGCTTTTTTTGGATCAAATCATTCACCGCCCGTCCGGTTCCATGCGGTCATGCCACATCATTAATCCTCACTCAAGAAAACTCAATTTATATTGTTTGCAAATGTTTAGAGAAAGAGCGTTTTTTTACTTGACATTACAGCCCTATTCAAAACAATAGTAAAAAACAATACAAGGAGATTACCATGGCCATCAAGATCGATAAAGACACTTGCATTGGATGCGCCGCTTGCGTGGAAGTTTGCCCCACCGGTGCGCTCAGCATGCAAGATGATAAAGCCGTTTGCGACGAAGACGCTTGCATCGATTGCCTTGCCTGCATCGGCGTTTATCCCACAGGCGCTATCACCGAGTAAGCCGTGATCGCATTCACATTGAGGAAGCCCACACCTGCTTTTTAGGGTGGGGCTTCCTCTTTTTTTATCCCCCCCAAAAACACAATCCAAGGAGTATCTCTACCATGAAACAAAGCATAATCTGTCTTATCATCCTTTTTGTGGCTGCCAGCCTTGCCGCCACCGATGTCAGCGGAGTGCAATCCGGCACGTGGAGCCTGCAAAACAGCCCTTACAACCTGGTGGGAGAGGTCACCATCCCCGCCGGGGAAACCCTCACCATCCAGCCCGGAGTAATAGTCTATGCCATGGGAGATTACCGCATCAACGCCTCCGGAACCATCATCGCCGTGGGCACCCCTGCCGATAGCATCCGCTTTGAGAGTGGCCAAGCCGATCCCAACGCCCTATGGACGGGTATCCGCCTGGATAATACCGTCTCCCCAAGCGAATTTGCCCACTGCTATATAGAAAAAGCCACCTATGGCATCAACAGCGTCAATTCCCCCGTCCATATCCATCACTGCCGCTTCAATCTAAACCAGAAGGGGATGCAGCTTTATGGCATCGGAAACCCTGCAGTGATGGACGTTCATGACAATATAGTGGAATATAGCATCCACAACGGCATCCTCATCCCCCAAAACACCTTGGCACACGTGCATCACAACGAAATCCGCTACAACGGCACCGGCACCCAATACTATGCCGCCATCCAGCTCTCCAACCAATCCGGAGGCGGCTCCAACAGCCCCCAGATCAATCACAACCACATCCACCACAATTTCAAGCAGGGCATCACCGGCTGGGACGTGGTGGGCGCCAACGCCATCCAACCCCACATCCACCACAATCTCATCGAATACAACCTCACCGGCATCTATCTGCTCAACGCCTCCGGATATGTGGAAGAAAACATCATCCGGCACAACTTTATCAGCGGCAATGCCGATTCCGGCGCCGGAGTGATGGTAGCCGGAGCCACCAGTCAGCCATATTTTGAACGTAACCAAATATACGGCAATTTCACCGGATTCTATCTGGGCACAAACGCCAACCCCATCCTGGGAGATCTGAGCATCTACCACGCTTGGGCACAGGGCGAAAACCAAATCTATGACAACATCGATGAATCCAACACCCTGCACAGCGTATTCTGCTATTCCTACACCAATTCCAGCATCGTCATCAAAGCCGAAAACAACTTTTGGGGCACCAACGACCCCGCCGAGATAGACCTCGGCATCAACGACCAACTGGATTCCCCCTCCCTGCCTCTGGTGGATTATATCCCCTGGCTGTGGGATGAGGAGCCCGTCACACTGATACAGGGAGTGTTGAGCTATCCCGGCGCTCTGGCGCTTACGGATGCCCAGATAGACATCGTGAGCGAAGCATCAGGGCAAATCCTTCACAACCAGGCAGTGGGCTTAAATCAGGATTTCAGCATGGAACTGGACTTGGAAGAACCCTTCTATGTGATCGGCAAGGCAAGGATCGAAGGCTCCGAAAAGTGGCTGTATGGCTGTGTGGATGGTTTTGAGAATGTCGTTGCTTATCAGCCGGAAAGCTCGCTGGATTTGGAGCTCACCCTGCATGAGCTGGGTCCCCAACACTGCTATACGGTGGGACAATTCGTGATCGAGGATAATCTCACCCTTTTCCCCGTCACTCATAGTTTTTGGGTGTATGCCCCGGATTATATCAATTGGTTGTATGAAGAAGGAGACTATCGCTATCTGAGACGGCACACGCGCCTTCATGATGATGGAGACATAGAGGTGGAGCTCTCCGAAGGCACCATCTGGGAAAAATTCCAAAACCTCGAGCATGGCGACAGTTGGGCACGCTTGGAGGTGATGGATGACATGGGGAATCTGAGCCTCAGCAGCTTTTCCTATCTGGAATTGGAAAGCGGTGAATCCCAGCCCGTCACCCTGCTTGTCCAACACGATTTGGATAGGGACCTACCCCTCTGCCAACACCTTAAATATCCCAATCAAAATTGGCAAGTTCTTGTATATAACGATCAATGTGACATCAGCTATGTGTATGAATACGATAACGATAGCTTCGCCACTCCCCATGATGTGGGGGATCAGCTGGTTCTGAACCAGATACCTGCCTCTGCCCATCCTGATCATCTTTGTTATAACGCAGGGGAATATCCCAGCACGGGCAATCTTTTTCTGTATTGGCAGGGCGTGGCAGAAGAAACGCCGCATAACTGGACTGATTTTAAGATCTACCACAACGGCAATTATATGCTCTCGGTTCCCTATTTTATGACCTCAACACTGCTCGAACTTGACCCCCAAACCTCCCACCAAATCACCATCAGGGCAGCCGATCAATACGATAACCTCTCCGACCCCAGCCCCGTGCTGTATCTGCAGCCCGTGGCAAATGACGACCACATACAGCCACCCCTCGCCATCAGCCTCTATCCCAATCCCTTCTCCGCCCGCATCCCCCTCACAATCAATATCACAGGGGAGACCAAAGCCGGGGGAGAGGTGGGCGTCTACAATCTGCGTGGACAGCTGGTAAAAAAGCAGAGCTTTGATGCCTCTGATGCCAAAAGCCTGACCTGGGATGGACGTGATGCCCAGGGTGTAGCTTGCGCCAGCGGTATTTACCTGGTGAAAGTGCAGTTGAAAGGACGGCAGCCGGTGATCAAAAAGGTGATGAAATATTAGGTTTTAGGCGCCAGGCTTTACGGGGCTCGCTTCGCTCGAAGGAATACGGGCTGCGCCCGGTATTTTTTGACCTGAAATATCGTCTCTGGCGAGACTCCTTAATGAGTTCGCTATCGCTCACGATTGTTTATTAACCGCCAATTATATTTATTACAAGGATTTCACTAATTCAAAAAAGACTTGGCATTAGTGAAGCACTGAAACCTGGAGCCTGCACCAACCTTGGCTGGTTCCCTCCCTTGCACCACCCTTGTCTCTCCCTTGTCTCGACAAGGGAGAGACAAGGGTGGTTAACAGGGAAGAACTGATAAATATATGCTTAGATGATGGCTTAATCCCTGGTAAGCCTGCGGTAAGTAATCCGCTTGGGAATGGCAGCTTTCTCGCCCAAGCGGCGGATCTTATCCTCTTCGTAATCGCTAAAATTGCCTTCCAGCCATCTCACCTGGCTATCGCCTTCAAAGGCAAGGATATGGGTGCACACCCTGTCTAAGAAATAGCGGTCGTGACTGATCACCACGGCGCAACCGGCAAAATCCAGCAGTGCCTCTTCCAAAGCATGGATGGTATATACGTCCAGATCGTTGGTGGGCTCGTCCAAGAGCAGCACATTGCCGCCAGCCTGCAGGGTGAGCGCCAAGTATGCCCGGTTTTTCTCTCCACCGCTGAGGATATTGAGGGGTTTGATGTGGTCTTTGGATGAGAAATTGAACTTGCTGATATACTCGCGGGCATTGATTTCCCTATCGCCTATCTTGAGGATATCATGGCCTTCGCCGATCAGCTCCAAAAGGGTTTGATCGGTATCCATATCCCGGGCTTGATCCACGTAGGAGAATTTGACCGTTTCGCCGATGTCAAAGCTGCCGGAATCAGGCGTCACCTGCCCCATGATCATCTGAAAGAGGGTGGATTTGCCGGCTCCATTGGGACCAATCACGCCGATGATGCCGCCGCGGGGGAGGTCAAAATCCAGGTTTTCATACAGGATTTTCTCATCATAAGCCTTGGAGATGCCTTGCGCTTGGATCACCTTATTGCCCAGATGCGGTCCGGGGAAGATGATGATCTGATCCGTGGTGTTTTCCTTGCGGTACTCAACTGCTGCCAGTTTTTCAAAGTTTTGGATTCTGGCTTTGCTCTTTGCCTGCCTTGCCTTGGGGCTGCTGCGAATCCATTCCAATTCATCGGCAAGCATCTTTTGGCGACGGCTTTCGCCCTTGGCTTCGTTTGCCAGGCGAATCTGTTTTTGCTCCAGCCAGCTGGAATAATTGCCTTCGTAAGGGATGCCTTCACCGCGGTCCAGTTCCAAAATCCAGCCTGCCACGTTATCCAGAAAATAGCGATCGTGAGTCACGGAGATCACGGTGCCCTTGTATTGCTTCAGATGGCGCTCCAGCCAGAGCACGGTTTCTGCATCCAGGTGGTTGGTGGGTTCATCCAAAAGCAGGATATCCGGCTCTTGTAATAGGAGGCGACACAACGCCACCCGTCTGCGCTCACCACCGGAAATATGCTTGATTTGCAAATCCGATGGAGGACAGCGTAGGGCGTCCATTGCCAGTTCCAGGCGGCTGTCCAAATCCCAGGCATTGGCGGCGTCCAATTGATCCTGCACCTTGCCTTGCTCTTCCAAGAGCGCATTCATTTCGTCATCGCTCATGGGCTCTGCAAAGCTGTTGTTGATCTCATAAAAGCGTTGTATCAAGGCAACGGTTTCCGCCACGCCTTCCTGCACTATTTGCAGCACCGTTCTTTCAGGATCCAGCTGCGGGTCTTGTTCCAAATAACCCACGCTGTAGCCTTTGGACATCGCCACTGTGCCGATATAATCGTTATCCAAGCCTGCCATGATCTTCAGCAGGGTGCTTTTGCCGGAGCCATTGAGCCCCACAACGCCTATTTTGGCACCGTAATAGTAGCCCAGCCAGATATCCTTGAGGATATGGCGCTTGCCATCCACCACTTTGCCGATGCCGGACATTGAATATATTACTTTCTTGTCATCCATCATAAACCTCAGTCATTTAGCTTGTTTATGCCAAGAATGAAAATCAGCAGGCTGTGTCAAGATATGAATTGGGCAAATCGATTCTGATAGATAAATCTACGCATTGTAGTTGACACAAATAAAGCATCCAGAATACTGGAACTATGCAGAGTATTATTATAAAAAAGAAGGATTTTCAGGATTTTACCAGCATCCCCAGCGGCTGGAGCTTGATTGCACTAAAGCGGGATGATGAGGTGTTGCACCTCGGATATGCCGGCAATGTGAAGAGGCGCATCAACTATCTCTTGCAGATGGCAGAGGAGGATGGCAGCGTGGGCGAGCTGATGGATGCGTGCACCCAGATGCAGGTATGGCAATACGAATCCGCATTGGATACCCTGGTGGCATACAAGGTGGGGCTGCAAAACCTAAACCCTTCCCTGCAAAGTAGCTTCCGCCCCTGGAAAGACTATGCGTATCTGGCTCTCAATTCCCAGGTCTTTCCCTTTCTCAAAATAGCTGAGGATACCAATGATGATTGGCTGTATGTGGGTCCTTTTCGTGATAGATTCTTCCTGGTGGATGTGATGGATACGGTGGCAAGGATTCTGCGTTTGCCCAGCTGCGAAACCACGGATTGGCCCTGTGAAAAGCTGGATGAGGGGCTGTGTGCCGGCTATTGCCGCAGCTTGGATGCTGCCCATGAAGAGGAGGAATATTCCTTGGACAAGCTGGATAGCCTGCTGAAAGAAAGCTTTATGCGGGCGGATAATGGTATCCTGGAGCTGCTTTTGGGTGAGCGGAACCGATATTTTGATGAGCTGGAATTTGATCGTGCAGACCTTTTGGACGATCAGATAGAGCTGTTGGAAAAGTATCGGGATTGGCTGATCTTCCTGTATAGCGCACGCCATATATCCTGGGAGGAAGGTGGTTTGCAGGTGGAAGATGGGCGCTTGCGCAGGGTTCGCTTTGAGGGAAATGATTACCTTTTTGCCAAGGATAGCACCGTGTATAGGCATAATGAGGCTTTGGCGCTGAATCTGGATAGCGTGGATGAATCCCGTATCCTGTATGAACATTATCAAAAAAAGAATAAGGTATAGAATATGTTTGAAACACTGAAAGAATTGGATCTTGTAAAACAATCCCGTCAGGGGAAGGTGAGGGATATCTATGACTTGGGGGAGCAGCTGCTCTTGGTTACCAGCGATCGGCTGTCTGCCTTCGATGTGGTATTCCCTGATCCCATCCCGGATAAGGGACGCATCTTGAATGGCATTGCCACCAGCATCTTCAAGGCCACGCAGCATATTATCCCCAATCACTTTATCACGGACAAGGTGGAGGAATACCCAGAGGAATTTCATCCTTTCAAGGAATATCTCTTGGGGCGCAGCATGCTGGTGCGCAAGACGCGCGTGATTCCCTTTGAATGCATAGTGCGTGGCTATATCAGCGGTTCCGCCTGGAAAGAATATGCCAAGACGAATACCATCGGCGGGATGATGATCACGGAAGAGATGCAGGAAAGCCAGAAGTTTTCCAAACCGCTGTTTACCCCTTCCACCAAGGAAGAGGAGGGGCACGACGTGAATATCAGCTATCGGGATATGCTGGCACATACCGATGAATGGATAGCCCAGTTTCTGAAAGAGAAATCCATTGCGCTGTACAATTTTGGACATGATATGATGTTGGAGCACAACATTATCTTAGCTGATACCAAGTTTGAATTTGGCTCCTTAAACGGTGAGATCGTCCTCATCGATGAAGCGCTCACGCCCGATTCCTCCCGGTTTTGGGATGTGGAGGATTATGAGATTGGCAAGAGCCCGCGCAGCTATGACAAGCAGTTTATCCGTGATTATCTCATCCACAGCGGATGGCAATCCGATACCCCTGCTCCATCTTTGCCCCCGGATGTGATAGCGCAAACGCGGGAAAAGTATCAACAGATTTATAAGATCATAACCAAAGAGACCGTGTAAGATGCCAAAGAGAATCTGTATTGTGGATGATGAAGAGGAATTGATCCTCAATCTGAAGGCTGAACTGAGCGATATGCATCCGGATTGGGAAATACATCCCTTTACCAATGGGATGGATGCCTTGCGGCTGATCCTGGAAGGTGGGGTGCATCTGCTGCTCACCGATATTGCCATGCCCGATATGGATGGTTATGAATTGTATTGGCGGGTGCAAGAGCATGACGCCAGTATCCCCATCATTATGATGACAGGCTTTGGCTACGACCCCAATCATGTGGTGGTGAGAGCCCGCACAGACGGCCTCAAAGATGTGCTTTTCAAACCTTTCCCCGTGGAAAAGCTGGCAGCCATGATGGAACAACGCCTGGCAGAAAGCCCTCAAAAGCGTGATTGACGAAGAATTTATCCACCGGCACTTAGTGCAGCGCTCGTTCTTGAGCCACCTTCTGACGCCCGCGGCTGGCGTGTATTCCCTTTTGCAAAAATCCCGGATGCAAAGACAGCTAAAACGTGTGATCAAGGCGGATATTCCCATCATTGGGATTGGCAATATAGTGAGCGGAGGCAGTGGCAAGACTCCTTTTACCATGGCTTTGGCAGCGCAGATGCAGCAGGATGGCTGGCGGGTGGCGATCTCACACCGCGGCTATAAGGGTGGCTTGGAAAATACGCCCACATTGATTTCCAATGATACAGGTTTGCTGTATAAGGTGGATCAAAGTGGGGATGAAGCCTGGATGATGGCAAATGCCCTGCCCGGCATCCCTGTTGCCGTCGGCAAAGACAGGTTGGGGGTGATCTCTCTTGTCCAGTCCCTGCAGCCCGCTGTGCAAGCGTTGATCATGGACGACGTCTTCCAAAACCATAGATTCCATAAGGATGTGCAGATAGCCTGTTTTGATGCAGAGCTGGGCTTGGGCAATGGCAGATTGATCCCCGCCGGATATCTGCGTGAACAGCCAGAAGCCCTAAGGCGGGCAGATCTGTGTGTGATCAGCTGCAAAACACCCGATGCAGACGCCACGCCTCTCTTGGAAGCCATCTCCCCATATTGCCCTTGGATAGAGGTGCTGCACTACCAGCCGGCAGGGGTGTATGATCTTGAGGGCAAGCGCCATGAAATAAGGGATTTGGAGAGAACGGTGCTGGTATCCGGTATAGCTGCGGCATCAGGATTTGAAAGCTTGGCAGAGCAGGCAGGCGTGGATGTGTGTGCCCACTTCGCCTTTGGAGATCACTATCACTTCCGTTCCCGTGAAGCCCTGCAACCCCTTTTGCGCCTCTTGAATAAGGAATCCATCCGCCATGTGTGCACCACCGCCAAGGATATGCCCAAGCTGGCTCAGCATCGGGATTTGGCACCGCTCTTGTTGGAACTGAGGATAGAGCCGCAAGCCGGGCAGATTGAGGGCATCTGGAACAAAATCAAAGAACGGCTGGAGAATAGATGATTCATCCGGATAAAATCCAGCTCTTATTCTTCTTTTTAATCTCTTATCTGCTTTCGCGTGTGTTTGTGCGCTTTGAAGTGCCCCGCAGCTTGGTGCGCTGGCTGATAGTGGAAAAGCATATCACCATCTCCCGATTGAGCTGGCTGATAATCTTTGGCACCACCATTATTTCCATGCTAATAGCCAATGTGGTCACGTTGATGGCGATGATTCCCGTATTGGAGCTGATCCACAAGCAATTTAATGGCACGGATAAAGAACATCGTAAATTTGCCACTTTGATGGTGCTCTCGGCAGTGTGGGGCGCCAATATCGGGGGGATAGGGATGTTGACGGGTACTACCACCAATGGCATTTTGGTGATGTTATATGAGCAGTTTCACTTTCCTATCAGTTCCCAATTTACCTTTTTATCCTGGATGACTTGGGCAATGCCTCTGGCTCTTCTATTGTGTGTGGTTGGCTGGCTGATCCTGATGCTTGTGTTTCGCCCTGCCAAAAGCATGCAAGGGGGAGAGCTGCGGTCACAGCTTTGTGGGGATGATTCTCATGAGCGGGGACGCAAGATATCTCTGTGGCTGGCACCCATCTTTTTGCTCTCAGCCGCCAGTCTCTCTTCCAGTATGAGTATTTTCCGTAAACACCAAGAAGAATTATTACTATTAAGTGCTGTCTGGATGCTGGGGTTTCTTTATCTTTTCTTCCTGCATCCTTTCCGCCTGCAATCCGGTGAGAAGAGACAAATCCTTTTGCCATGGGCATATATTTGGCACGATTTGCCCCGCAAGGGCCTGCTGTGGGTCTTGGCAGGAGTGGCTATTACAACAGTATTAGTGTTTTTTAATCTGCATAAAGTACTGGCACATGCATCCTTGCAATGGATTACCAGTGAAAAATCAGCACTATACTTGCTCTTGATTGTGGGTGGCGTGGCTACCTTTGCCACAGAATTGATGAGCAATTCGGTGGTTCAAATAGCGATGTTTGGGGCACTATTTCCCATCACCAAGGTAAATCCCAATATCAGCTGGCAGGTGATGTTAGTTATTTCGCTCACCAGCACCTGCGCCTTTATGAGCCCCATTGCCACGCCTTCCAATGGCTTGGGCTTTGGCAGCCTTCGCAAGATATCATTGCCCTACATGCTCTTTGCCGGCCTATTGATGAATCTGGGCAGCCTGATGATTATCAGCCTCTGGGTGCACTATGTGGTGCCCATAGTGCTGTGTTTGTTTGCATAAAGCAGCCATTGAGCGGCAATGGTGATGCCCGCCGTCTCTGCCCTTGATACCAGATGTCCGATACTGATTTGATCTATATTTAGCTCTTTAAAGAGCTGCTTTTCCTCATCCGACCATCCTCCCTCCGGACCTATAATAAAACAGGGTCTATCATCTGGAGAAATCTCCAAATCACTCAGCCACTCTTTGGGCTTGTCCTCTGAACACAGGATGGGGCGATAGCCTTCCTCCTGCATCATCTTCAATCCCTCTTTCAGGCTTTGGATGGGGGAGATGGTGGGCAGGATGGGATTGTCACATTGTTTGATGGCAGCCAGGGCAATGCGTTCAAAGCGGGTGATGCTTGCATGAGAGCCTTTGCGGATGGTAAATCTGCTTACCAAGGGGAAGAATCTGCCTGCGCCTAATTCGGTACACTTTTCCACCAGCAGCTCATCATGCCTGTTTTTGAGGAGGGCAAAGGCTATGGCATAAGGGGCTGGGAAGTGTAGCCCTTCCTGTATGGACACCAGCTCCAGCCGGGCTTGTTTGCTATCAATGGAGACTACGCGGGCAGTGGCGAGGCTGCCTTTACCGCTGTTGAGCTGGATGATGCTGCCTTCGCGAGCCCGTGTAACCCTTACCAAATGGTGAAACTCCTCGCCGCTGAGGGTGAGGAGCTGATCTGTACTATCTAAATCCGGATAATAGCTGGACGGCATGGGGGTTTAGTTAAAGATATCACGCAGTTTGTGCAGGAAGCTGCGTCCGGGCTTCATATTCCTTTTCACGTCAAACTCGCGCAGCTTTTGATACAGCTCGGTCTCTTCTTTGGAGATGCGCGTGGGGGTGACCACGGTGACCCTTACCAATAAATCGCCTCTCATGTGGCTGTGCAAGCCCTGTATTCCCAATCCTTTCATGCGGAAGATTCGGCTGCTCTGGGTGCCGGCAGGAACCTTCATCTTGGCTTTGCCTGTGATGGTGGGAACACTGATTTCATCTCCCAATACAGCCTGCGAGATGGTGATGGGGTATTCCAGCAGGATGTTGTCTCCATCCCTGATAAAGGTGTCGTCCTCTTTCTCTTGGATGAGAACCAGGATGTCTCCGGCAGCGCCGCCACGCAGCCCGATATTGCCTTGGCCTCGCAGGCGGATATATTGTCCTTCCTCCACGCCGGCAGGGATTTTGACCGTGATTTCCTTCACTTTGTTCTGACGGCCTTCGCCACCGCATTTCTTGCACTTATTCTTGATTATCTTGCCTTCTCCGCTGCAGGAGGGGCACACAGAAATGCTCTGCATCTGGCCAAACAGGCTGGGGCGCACAACCCTCACCTGTCCTGTGCCGTTGCACTGGCTGCAGTTTTCCACCTGATTGTCTTCGCTACCGCTGCCACTACATTTGTCACAGGCCACTTTTGTGTTTACCTTCAGCTTTTTCTCTGTGCCCAAGGCTATCTCCTTGAGGGTCAAAGAAAGGGCTATCTGCAGGTCTTCACCGCGATTGGGCTGTCTTTGCCTGCCGCCTCCTCCTCCAAAGCCTCCGCCAAAGAGCATATCAAAGATGCTGCTAAAGCCTCCGCCAAAGAGGTCGCTGATATCGTCAAAGCGGGTGAAATTATCCCAGGAGAACCCGCTGTTGCCAAATTGGCTGCGCAATCCATCATGTCCAAACTGATCATAGGTGCGGCGCTTGTCTTCGTCAGACAGCACTTCATACGCCTCACTGGCTTCTTTGAACTTCTCTTCTGCTTCCTTATTATCAGGGTTCTTATCAGGATGAAATTTGAGGGCAAGAGCCCGGTATGCCTTTTTGATCTCGTCTGCGGTGGCAGTTTTATTTACTCCCAACACTTCATAATAATCGCGTTTTGCCATTGTTACTCCTGGATAGTATTAATTAAGAGGCGGGGCCATGAAAAGCCCCGCCAGGCTGTTGTCAATGTTATTGTTCATCCACCACTTCAAAATCGGCATCGATGGGACCGTCTTGTGATGGGGCATCATCAGGTGTGGGACCTTGTTGGAAGTCCTCTGGATTAAAGCCGGCGGCATTGGGATCAAATCCGCCTTGCTGAGCTTGGGCCTGCTGGTAGATGATTTCACCTAACTTCTGGGCTTTTTGTGCCAGCTCTTCTTTGATGGCTGTCATCTCTTCTGTATCGGTGGCTTTTTCAAAGCGTTCCCTGGCAGATTTGATGGCGTCTTCCAGCTCTGTCTTTTCACTGTCAGATAGCTTGTCTCCATATTCCTTGAGTGATTTCTCTGTGCCAAAGATCAGGCCATCCAGCTCGTTTTTGGCGGTGATGAATTCCTGACGCTTCTTGTCTTCCTCAGCGTGCAGCTCTGCATCTTTGATCATCCGGTCGATATCGTCCTGGCTCATATTTCCAGCACGGTCGATCCTGATGGATTGCTGTTTGCCGGTGCCTTTGTCCTTGGCAGAAACGTTGAGGATGCCATTGGCGTCCAGATCAAAGGATACCTCAATCTGCGGAACGCCACGGGGTGCGGCAGGCAAGCCCACGAGGTCAAAGCGTCCCAAGGATTTATTATCGCCAGCCATGGATCGTTCACCCTGCAAAACGTGGATGGTTACCGCTGTCTGGTTATCCGCTGCAGTGGAGAAAACTTCGCTCTTGTTTGTGGGAATGGTGGTGTTGCGAGGGATGAGGGTGGTGCTCACGCCGCCTAAGGTTTCGATACCCAAGGAAAGGGGAGTCACGTCCAAAAGTAACACCTCGCTCACGTTGTCGTCACCAGCTAAGATGGAGCCCTGGATGGAGGCGCCGATAGATACAACTTCGTCCGGGTTCAGACTGCGGTTGGGCGTTTTGCCAAAGAACTTTTCCACGGCTTCGCCAACTGCGGGGATGCGGGTGCTGCCACCCACCATCAATACTTCCTGGATGTCGGAAGGGCTCAGCTTGGCATCAGCCAAGGCTTTGCGGCAGGGCTCCAGAGAGCGCTGTACGAGGTGTTCGGTGAGGCGGTTGAATTCCGCCAAGGTGAGATCCATATTCATGTGTTTGGGACCGCTGGCATCTGCCGTGATGAAGGGCAGGTTGATATTGGTGGTTTGGGTTCCGGAGAGCTCGATCTTGGCTTTTTCGGCTGCTTCACGCAGGCGCTGCATTGCTATTGGATCGCTGGAGAGGTCTATGCCTTCCTGCTTTTTGAAGTTATCCAATATCCAATCCATCACCGCTTTATCAAAATCATCCCCACCCAAATGGGTGTCGCCATTGGTGCTCAACACCTCCACCACACCCTGGGAAATATCCAGGATGGAGATATCGAATGTGCCGCCGCCCAGGTCATACACAGCCACTTTCTGCTCTTTGCGGTTTTCCATCCCAAAAGCCAAAGCCGCTGCTGTGGGCTCGTTGATGATGCGCTTCACTTCCAGACCGGCTATCTTGCCGGCATCTTTGGTGGCTTGGCGCTGGTCGTCGTTAAAATATGCGGGAACGGTTACCACTGCCTCTGTAACGGTTTGTCCCAAATAGGCTTCTGCGGTTTCCTTCATGCGGGCAAGCACCATTGCAGAGATCTCTTGCGGGGTATAATCCTTGTTCTCTGCATCCACGTGCACTGCCGCCTGTCCTTTCACGCCGGATGCCACTTTGAAGGGCACCTGCTCTATTTCACTTCTCACTTCCCCGATGGCGCGCCCCATAAAGCGCTTGATCGAAGAAACGGTATTAAGGGGGTTTGTCACTGCCTGGCGCTTTGCCAATTGGCCCACCAGACGCTGACCGTCTTTGGTAAATGCCACCACGCTGGGGGTGGTGCGTCCACCTTCCGCATTGGTGATCACTACGGGTTTTCCACCTTCAACGACGGATACGCAAGAGTTCGTCGTTCCAAGGTCAATTCCAATTATCTTTCCCATTTATTCCTCCATGGTACTCTTATTATTATTGTTGGTATCCGGTTCTTTGCTTCCGGAAGAGACCGCCACGCGGGCTGGCCTCAAAACTTTATCATGAATCATATAGCCGTTTTGAATCACGGCGGCGATGGTATTTTCGGGTTCTTCGCTGGGAATATGCGCCAAGGCTTCATGCCACTGGGGATCAAATTCCGCCCCCAGAGCCTCTATCTTGCGGACGCTTTCCCGCTCCAAAACATTGCGCAACTGCTGTTCTATCAAACCAAAGCCTTTGATCAGCTTATCCTCTTTGTGCTCTTCGGTAATCTGCTCCAGCGCACGCTCAAAATTGTCCAATACATCACACACTTCCAAAGCCAGCTTTTGGGTGGCCATCTTGATCCAATCGGTCTTTTCCTGGATGCTGCGGCGACGGTAGTTTTCAAATTCTGCCATATTGCGCAGATATTTATCCTTCCACTCTGCCACTTCGCTTTCCAGCTCTTCGATGCGTTCTTCGGGCGTGAGCTCTCTTTCTATCTGTATTTCTATGTCGTCGGTTTCCACCTCTGCGGCGGCTGCGGTCTTCTTCTTGTCTGTCATTTCTGTCTCCTACTTGGGGATCATCATTCCCTGCTTGGTGGTATCGGTGATGGTGAAGGTGATATCTCGCACCAGCGGAATCAGCTTGCGATAATCCATGCGCAGGGGAGCGATCACACCCAGATAACCGGGGATGCCAAATACTTCGTAACGACCATAGATGATGGCAAATTCCTGCCAATGGGGCTCGTTCAGCTCATCTCCCATCAGTATTTGCACGCCGGATTTGGGAGCTTTATCCCGCATTAGATTCAGCAGTTTATCCTGGCGCTGGATGAGGTTCATAAAGTTTAGGATGCTGTGTTTGGAATCGAACTCCGGCTGCTCCAAAAAGCTGATGCTGCCATCAAAATTGATAAAGAAATCCGAGAGCTCGATGAACACCTTGTGCAGCTCCTTCAAAAATTGGCTGATGAGGGCACTGTCCTGATGCATGGTCTCCCGCAT